>NZ_KV788224.1:0-96328 GCF_001807225.1 Corynebacterium sp. HMSC05E07 | reverse complement strand
CGGCACCGGCTTCTCGGTCTTGGTCACCACAGAGGTGTCCTCGGCCTGCGGGCCGTACTCGATAATCTCCTCGACCGGTTCCTTGGTGGTTTCGCCCTCAACTACGTAGGACTCGTCACCAACAGAGCGGAAGATTGCAGTAAAGGACTTCTCGCCGTTTTCGCCCTTCTGAACAACGCGAGTCTCACCCGGCTTCAGATCCGGGTTCACACGCACGGTGGTGCTATACGGCAGCGGAACAGTCCACTCGGCCTTCTCGCTGTTCTCAGCCGGCTTGATGCCGACCTTGATGACCTGATCGACTGGCTGCTCGGTGACCTTCTCCTCCACGGTGGCCTCGCCATCCGGGTTGGAGTTGGTGACCTTCTGGGTCACGGTGATGGTCTTCTTGCCCGGCTTGCCTTCGGTAACGGTCTTGGACTCGCCAGCAGGGATCGTCGGGTCGTACTCAATCTTCACGCCGAACGGAACCTCAGTCTCCACAGAGTTAGAGGTCTGGCCCTCAGTCTTGGTTCCCACACGGATGACCGCGTTGGTCGGCTCCTTGGTGCGCTCAGTGGTCACGGTCGGCTCGCCGGAAGGCTTGCCGTCCACAATCTTCTGAGTGGAGGTCTCAACCTCGGCACCGAGTTCACCTTGCTTATCGACGACCTGCTCGCCCGCCTTCAACGTGTCATCAAAGACGATCTTGGTCTCAAACGGCACCGGCTTCTCGGTCTTGGTCACCACGGTGGTGTCCTCGGCCTGCGGGCCGTATTCGACGATGCGCTCGACCGGTTCAGTACGGGCCTTCGACTCAGTGACGTTCGCCTCACCATTAGTACCGGTAAAGGTAGCCGCGTAAGACGCCTCACCATTCTTGCCTTCCTGGACCACCTTGGTCTCACCCGGAGCGAGATCCGGGTTCGGGCGCACGGTAGTGCCGAACGGAATCGGCTCGGTCCACTCCACCTTGTCAGAGGCGGTGGCCTGCTTGGTGCCTACCTTGATGACCTGGTCCACCGGCTCCTCGGTGACCTTCTCCTCCACGGTGGCCTCGCCATCCGGGTTGGAGTTGGTGACCTTCTGGGTCACGGTGATGGTCTTTTTACCCGGCTTGCCCTCAGTAGCCACCTTGGACTCACCTGCAGGAATCGTCGGGTCGTACTCAATCTTCACGCCATAAGGAACCTCAGTCTCCACCGAGTTAGAGGTCTGGCCCTCGGTCTTGCCACCCACACGGATGATCTGCTTAACCGGCGCCTTGGTCTGTTCCTTGGTCACCACTGGGTCGCCGGAAGGTTTGCCGTCGACAAGCTTCTGCGTTGTCGTGACGGTCTCTTCGCCCACTTCACCCTTCTGGTCCACAACCTGTTCGCCAGCCTTGAGGGACGGGTCGTAAACAATCTCGGTCTCGAACGGGATGCGGTTCTTGTCGGTGAAGGTCAGTTCCTGGTCCTCAAGGCCCGGTCCATATTCCACAATACGAGGCTTCGGATCCTTGGTCTGCGTATCCGAAGTGGTCTCCACCTTCGGTACACCACCCTGTTCCAGGGTTGCATCGAACTTCACCGAAATGGTGCGCTCGCCTGGCTCGCCTTCCTGGACAACCTTGACCTCACCCGGCTTCAGCTGCGGGTTCGGACGCGTAATGGTGTCGAAACCAGTCTGCATGGTCCAGGTCATCTCATCGGAAGCCTTCGCAGGCTTAGTACCAATGACGACGATCTCGTTGACCGGTGCCTTGGTTTGCTTCCACTTGCCATCGCGAGTCTGGATCTCAGCACCCGGCTCGCCTTCCTTCTCCACCTTGTAGGTGCCCTGCGGGACCGTGTCGTCGTACTTGTACTCGACATCGAACGGAACCTCGCGGGTCGGAGCTTCCTTGACGTTGATCGGCGCGGTGACAGTGTCCTTTGAGCCGTCCGCATACGTCACGATAACCGGGACGTCAATCAGATCGCCTGGCTTTGCAGTTTCTGGGGCCGTAGCGATGACGTTGCCATCCTTGTCAAGGCCAACAATCCAGTTGCCGTTTGCGGTCTTGTAGAAATACGTCGGGTTGCCGAACTCGTTGTCCTGCCCAGTCGCTTGCATGCTATCCGTCGGCTCGATGCGGAATGGCTTTTTCTCCTCTGGTGCGAGCTGGACGCCCTCAGCCAAGTTCAAGTCCAACGGAGCGGTCACCGTATCACCCGGATAGATGGTCTCCGTCGGGTAAGACGGCTCAGCCTCGTAGTTATTCGTCAGATTAACCACGGTGCCAACCGGAATCTGATCGGTGGAACCATCCGGATAGGTGACTGTCACATTGTGGATGTGCTTGTCGCCTGGCTTCGCACCAGCCGGCGGCGTTACTGCCACCTCACCTGTGTTCGGATTAACCTCGTAGGTCCATCCATCGACTTCTGTCTTCTTCACGGGGTTGCCGTTTTCATCATCGCCGAAGGAAAAGGTCGACTTATCCGGCGCGTTGTTCAAGTTGATGGTGCGCTTGACCTCAGTACCAGGCTTGGTGGACTCCACCTGGTAGGACGGCTCGTGAATATCCTTCTGCTGGGACTTCACCTTGAATGGCGCCCAAACAGTATCGGTGGATCCATCGAGGTACGTCACCGTGACCGGAACGTCGACGCCGTCGCCAGGCTTCGCGTCCTCAGGGGCAGCCGCGCTGACGACACCATTCTCGTCAACGCTGATCTTCCAGCCGGAAACGTCCTCCGGAACGCTGTAACGCTTCGATGGGTCAGCATCGAGGTCGCGCTCGGGAACCTTCGTCTCATCGGTAATGAGAGAGTCAACTGCCTGGCCCGGAGTGGTGGTCTGCAACCTGTATTGTGGCTCGTGCACCTGGTTCTGCCTTGCAACCACCACAACGGTGGCGATGGTGCTATTCGAGGAACCATCCTTGTACGTCACACGCACCGGAATATCAGCCGACGAGCCTGGAAGGGCATTCTTACTAATCGGCGTAGTGATCTCGCCCGTGTCAGGGTCGATCTTGACGTCCTCCCACTTCAGGTTGCGCGGAGGCGCAATGTAAGAAGGATCCTTCGGGTCAGTGATGATGGAGAACTTGGGCTCTGCAGCATCACTCAGGTGCGCGCGGTTGACGGTACTCGTAACAGACGTTCCGGGCTTCCCAGTCACCGTCGGGTAGGACGGGCTGTTAGCGCTCGAATAGGAATCCACGACTGTGAAGTCAGCCGGAACCTTTGCTGTGGAACCATCCGGGTAGGTGACCGCCACGGGAATGGACACAGTCGATCCGTTGGGAACACTCTTATCCGGGGTGGCAGTGACGGTGCCGTTCTCGTCGATGGAGAAGGTCCAGTTCGGTGGCAGCTTATCCGGCAACTTGTACTTTCCAAGCTTCGGATCGGACAGCTGCGTCTTAATCTCCGAGCTCACCGGTGTACCGGCCTTCGTTACCTGCGGCGGGTATGAGGCAGCATCTTCGCCGGTGCCATCACCAATAACGTTGATTGCACCGGTGGTGATCTGCGGGTTCGCTCCGCTCTTGTAATAGGCCTTGACCGGAACGGTGATCTGGGCACCCGGCAGCGCGTTGTCCGGAATGGTGGAAGTCAGCTCACCAGTGTTCTCGTCGATGGTGACGGTCCAGTCACCGGTGGTGTATTCCAAAGAACCATCGGGGAAGGTGTAGCGGTTCGGCTCTTCGTCATCGGCATTGCCGCCTAGACCGATCTTGGGCATGGCAGGCTGAAGTTTGACTTCTTCCTTCGCCTTGCCGGTCACAGCGGTGTAGTCCGGAACCTTGACGTTGTTGGTGACCTGGAAGGTAGCCTCTACCGTATCCGTGGTTCCGTCCGGGTACCGAGCCGTAATCTTCGGGGTGATTTTCGAGTTATTCGCAGCGTCCTCAGGTGAGGTGGCAGTCACCGTAATTGTGCCGTCGTCCTTGACCTCAACCTTCCAACCGTCCGGAACGGTATCCGGATCAACGTCAAAGCTGGTTGGCTTGACCGGGTCATGACCTTCCATAGCAGGCGCAAAGTCAATGCTTCCGGTCATTGGTTTACCTGCTGCGCCCTGTACCAAGCCCGGACCAGTGAGGTTGGTGACTTGGGTATTGTTCGGGTCAACAACAACGAGCAGCGGAATAATGTCCTGGGAGCCGTTCGTGTACGTCACGATGACGCGCGGCTGCGCGAAGGTGCCCGGGGCGGGGTTTGGCGGGGCAGTTACCGTAACCTCGTGAGTGTTTGGGTCCAGGGTGGCTTTCCACCCGGTATAGACGTAGCGGGTATCCAGCTTGACTTCGGCTTCAACACCGCCCTCATCGCGTTTCTTCATCAGATCCGCAATCTTGTCGCCAGTCTGCTGGAAAGTCACCGACTGTGGTCCCGTTGCAACGGGACCGTTTTCACTATCGACACCCGAAAGTATGGCCTGCTGCGCAGGGTTGTACTCCGGATTGTGGAACTGCGTATCGTCCAAGCTCCATTGGTGGCCCGAAATGACGTTGGGTTTGCTGTAGCGCTCTGGGCCATTGGACTCCTCAAAGACCTGACCAAAATCATCAGTAGGAATCGCGTCACGCAACTGCTGCACCGTACGTGGTTGAGCCACCACGTTGAATCGGGTGCCCTGCTGCGCGGACAGCTTCGTGCCCTTGTACTTCGGCACTGTATAGAAGATGTCGCCGTTGTCGTCGATGCGCAGCTTCTGCTCCCCACCAGAGGCGGTGGTGTTGCTCGAACCGATGTACTTGCCCTGGGCGTCATAAGCCTCCGCAACCATACGAGGCATCGAGTTAGCATCAGCGTTAATATGACCGACCTTCAACTCCTCGCCAGGACGAATGACGAGCTTTTCCTTCGGTACCCAGTCAACCGAGATCGCAGAACAGTTATCGTTCTCACTAGGCCATGGGTTGAATGAGACCTGAGCGTCAGGGTCGTTGAAAATCTGGGTGGAACGGGAAATGTTGTCCTGCGTGTACGTGTCTTTCCAACCGTAGGACACGCCGGTTTTCGTGGCCGCCTCCGCAATATCGTCGGCACTCAAGTCAGCCGCAATCGTCGCAGTGAGCGGACCGCGCGGACCTGGCCGACCAATGCTCATCACAGCCGCAGTGGAATGGGTAATGTCCTCGCCCAGAATGCTATCTCCCGGTGCCGCCGCAGCAACGGTATGGGATTGCACAAGAGCATTATTATTGCTTCCTAAGACAAGGAAATCGCGCCAAGTTCGATCCTGCGAGGCATCCATCTTTACGTTAGCGCCAAACGTTCGCTTGTTATTCGAGTCCCTGGACGGCTCCTGGATATTGAAGCTGAACCCGCCCTTGCTGCCCTGCTGGCCGCTGAAATTAACCGTACAACTACCGGAACCAATATCGGAGGCAAGCTGCTGCGCAGGCTCGATGGCACCCTTACCATCAGCTCCTCGGATACCACCGGTGTACTCAGCGTCCGCAACCTGCTGAATGTCTGCAACCTCGGCTTTGTTTCCTTGGCTGTACACGCCGGGGATAATGGCGGCGGTGCCCAACGCAACGGCAATCGCGGAGACCACTGCGATGCCGGATGTGGAGCGGTGACGAGCCACGTCCTTCTGACGGTCTGATGCCATGTGAGAGAGTCCTTCCTGAATGGAATATGGGTGCACTGTGCTGTAATCCCTACTGAAATATCTGGCAAAAGTAGAGGTCAGAAGCTATCTTAGCCGCTAAGATCCACTTAACCAATCATGCATACAAGCAATGCCACGTAGTCGGGACACAGACAGCACTTAATTCACACCGACAGTCTAGTGAAGATCCCCCAAGGTTGCAGTCAGTTCGCGGGAAATCCCCATCCCCCCACACGCTGGAATTATACCTAATGTATCAACGGATAATTGTGCTATTTGTCGTTCACCAAGTCTGAACCACCAGACGAGTCGGAATCGCCCGATTCATTGAGGTTTTGCATAAGGTTGGCTTCCATCCAGGCACGAACGGCACCTTCGAAATCATCGGAGGCCTTGACTTCTTCGACCACTTCATCAAGGTCCTGTTCCGTCAGGAATTTAGTGAAAGAAGCGATTTCCAGCTTTTCGTCGCGGTTGAAGAGTCCATCTTGGTACACCACAACGTAATTTTGCGGCAGCTCTGGCCGCGCGTTAGGGCACCCCTGAGCACCGGCGGGCTCCACCACAGAGAGCTCCGGCGGAAGTGAGGCCATCAGAGCGATGTGAGAACGCTCCAGAAAATCCTCACCGGAAGGGTCACCTTCCTGGTCTGTGACATAGTCCTTGGACACTGCGCGGGCAGCCACGGGATCAAACGCGTCGAGAAAAACTCCGGTGCAGCCAACAAAGAAGTTTCCGCTCCGACTCATGCCATCGTCATGATCCCCATGCTGAACAAGCATTGGTTCTTGGGAAACAGTAGCGGCGCGGCCTTCGTCACGGAGCGTCTGCCGGTAGATTTCCGCCAACACACGCTGTTCGTGCGAGGTCGGATCAATCCTGATGGTGATAGGGGCTGAGGCTACTGGTTTCGGGTCCGGAGTTGGCTCGAACCCAGAGCAGGCGCTTATCGACGCCCCCATGACCACCGTCGCCATAACCCCACCGAAACGCGTGGCGGTGCGGGCAGAGGGCATAAGACGAGGCATCAAATCGAGGGCGTTCTTTCTATTCAACACTGTTTAAGCATGACGAGGCGTCGTGCTGAATCTTACACACTCGGTCAGCTGTAGCGGTGTAGCTCACCGATACAGCAGTTGATTAGACTGGGACGGGTTATGACTAGCGCAATTACTGAATCAGCAGTTCGCGACGCGCTCGGCCGCGTCGACGACCCCGAAATCGGCCGCCCCATCACTGAGCTCGGCATGGTCAAGGACGTCACCATTAATGGTGCGGACGTCGACATCGAGCTGTATCTCACCATCGCGGGTTGCCCTATGAAGAGCACTATTGAGTCCAATACTCGCGCGGCGGTAGCAGAGCTCGATGGCGTCGGTGATATTGCCATCTCTATGACGCCCATGAGTGATCAGCAGCGCCAGGAGCTCAAGCAGAAGCTACGCGGTGGCCAGGCCGAACCGGAGATTCCCTTCGCCAAGCCGGAGTCCACCACACGCGTCTTCGCCGTGGCTTCTGGTAAGGGCGGCGTGGGCAAGTCCTCCGTCACGGTGAACTTGGCAGCAGCCCTCGTGGAGAAGGGCCTCAAGGTTGGCATTGTTGACGCCGATATCTACGGCCACTCCGTTCCCAGCCTGTTGGGCTCCACCGATGGCCCGACTGTGCTGGATGATGAAATGCTGCTCCCACCCATTTCACATGGCATCAAGCACATTTCCATTGCCCAGTTCGTCGAGGGCAATGCACCCGTCGTCTGGCGCGGCCCCATGCTGCACCGCGCACTCCAGCAATTCCTCGCGGACGTCTTTTGGGGCGACCTCGATGTCCTCCTCCTTGACCTCCCGCCCGGCACCGGTGACGTGGCACTGTCTGTAGCCCAGCTCATCCCCAACGCCGAGCTACTCATCGTCACCACCCCGCAGGCTGCTGCCGCCGAGGTAGCCGAGCGCGCCGGTTCCATCTCTCAGCAAACCCGCCAGCGTGTCGCCGGCGTGATCGAGAACATGGGTGCCATGGTCTTGCCGGATGGCTCCACCATGGACATCTTCGGTGAGGGCGGCGGAAAGGTTGTCGCTGAACGCCTCAGCGTTCTTCTCGGCCACGACGTTCCCCTCATGGCAACTATCCCCCTCGATCCGGCCTTGCGCGCGGCTGGCGATGAAGGAACCCCCATCGTCATCAAGGCTCCCGAATCCCCTGCGACGAAGGCTATCAACTCCGTGGCAGAGTCAATCGCCGTGCGCTCCGATTCCCTTGTGGGCAAGAAGCTCGGCCTCGGCGTGACCCGCAAGGGCTAATTAGGTCACATCCTCCCACGACACGCTGCCCCCGCCGGTGGATGAATTCCCGCCGTGTGGGGGTTGCGTGTTTTCTGTGGTTTGGCCGGCCGACTCTGCCGTGGCGTGCCCCGGTGTCTGCCCTGTTGCCGGTTGTCCGGTTGCCGGTTGTGTGTGGTGCGCTGCCCCGACGGTGCCAGCGTTGGGGTCAGCGTAGATCTTCGAATAATCGAAGGTCGGTCGCCCCGGCTGCTGCTCCTGCGGTGTTGCTGGCGCCGCGGGCGCACCGGTCTGGTGTGGGCGCTGCCCCGGCTGCACCGCCGGGGTGGCCGTATCCTGCAATGAAGGATCAGTGCTGTGTTTGATGTCCTCCGCCATCTTCTTGGGGTTGAAGTCATCCCAGGCTGAGTCGTCGCCGTCGAAAAGCGCCTTAGTAATCACCCCGCGCGGTCCTAAACGCGACCACTGTGCTGCCTGGCTCAGCGGAACGCGGAGGTCATCGAACTCCGCACCCAACCCGGTCATCTCACCGCTGAGCTCAGCCTTTGCGTTATTAATAGCCTTGCGCGCGGCATAGACCGCTGCGCGAACGTCCATAATAACGCCGGGAAGGCGCTCTGGGCCGATGATGACGAGGCCGAGGAGAACAATGACGAGGATCTCCAGCCAACCAATTGAGGAAAACACGAAACTATCTTAACCACGTCGTGGTCTCACTCGGGGGACGAGCGTGCCCCAACCTAGGAGCGCTGGTTGTGCTTGATGGCACGCACCACCATCTCCACCTTGTCCAAGAAATCCTGGCGTGGCTGATGCGCAGGCTCTTCCGCGTCCGGCCCCGGCCCAGCACCGTCGTGAGCGATTCCCGCCAACTTGGCCATGAGGGAATCAGGGGCCTTCACATGAGATTCCACACTGCATTCGCGAACCCACTCGGCGGCATTGCGTTGATGCTGAATCTCCGCGCGGCACTCGGCGCAGTGCACAAGATGAATACGAACACGGTGCGCATACTTTGCGGGCATCTCGCCATCAACAAAGGCTACAACGGCCTCAGGGCCCAAATGTCCAATGGTGTCCGCGCGCTGCGCGCGTGCTTTGGCCTTGTCACGGACTTTTGCTTGAGCTTCAGTAAAGATGCTGGTCAAAGTGAGAGGACGCTCGTGATTCTTATCATCTAAAGATCTCACAGCACATGCTCCTCTCACCTCAGTTCAGCGTGCACACCGCAATTCAGGCTCACACTCTTCCGGCCAGTCTAGCGCGTGCGGAGGAGGCTGCGAGCGTCCGCGTTGGTCTGCGCTTCCTTTTCCAGCGCGGCGCGCAGCTGGGAGCGGCCGCGGTGAATGCGGGAGCGAACAGTGCCCATCTTCACACCGAGGGTCTCCGCAATCTCGTCATAGGTCATGCCCACGACATCACACAGAACAACCGCGACACGGAAATCCGGTGCCAGATTATCCAGCGCGGACTGCAACGCCGGATCCAGGTTGGCCACGGAGTAGGCCTGCTCTGGGGTCATGTCCGTACCGGGCACCCGCTCATAGTCCTCGGGCAGAGCTTCCATACGAATCTTCGAGCGGTGGCGCACCATGTCCAAGAAGAGGTTAGTGGTGATGCGGTGCAGCCAGCCCTGGAAAGTACCGGCCTGGTACTTGTCCAAGGAACGGAAGACGCGCATAAAGGTTTCCTGCGTCAGATCTTCGGCATCGTGCTGGTTACCAGAAAGGCGGTAGGCCAAGCGGTACACGCCATCGGCGTGCTCAGCCACGAGCTCGCCCCATGAAGGCATATCCGCTTCACCGGCATCGAAGGCAGCGGTACCGGACAGCTCTTCAGTCTCAACGCCGTGTTCTTCCACGGCACTAATCTGATCCTCGGAGCTGAGCGGGGTAGTGTTCTCGCGCTGCTTTTTCGTCATGAAACACATCATTCTATAGACGGCAACAGATCTCCAGCCACAGCACTGTGAGCAGCCTGTGAATTCATCCCACCGCTTTCATGCGCTACTCACGCCACACAGGGCACGGCATCCGTGGGCTTCCCTCGCGATTCTTAACCCACGGCGGCGGTGATTTCACTATGGTTTTCTCTGTGACTACTACGGCTTATGACGCAATGCGATCCTTCATCGAATCCACCAGCGAGGCTTCCGAGGCTCTGACCAGTGCCCGTGCCCACGCTGAGGAGTACGGACTACCGGTCCCGGATGAATCCACCGGACAGCTTCTGAGCACTCTGGCGGCGATCTCCTCCGGAACCTCCTCGCGCCCACAGGCGGTGGCGATTACCCCGGCAGCCTCCGTGGTGGGCCTGTACTTGCTCGCAGGCATGCCCGAGAACGGCATCCTCACCTGCATCGATCCGGAGGCCGAGCACCAAGCAAGCGCGAAGAACACCTTCCGTGAGGCCGGCTACTCCCCCAGCCGCGGCCGCTTCTTGCCCTCCCGTCCGCTTGACATTATGGGCCGCCTAGCCAATGACACCTACCAGGTCATCTATGCCGAAGTTCCGGCCCTCGACATGCCGGCGCTGGTGAAGGCCGCGTGGCCGTTGCTGCATCAGCACGGCACGCTGGTGCTGGCCAATTCTTTGCTGGACGGCACGGTGGCTGATGCCTCCCGTACCGACCGTGACACGGCCGCTGCGCGCGAGGCCGACGAGCTTGCTCGTTCCCTGGAGGGAGCAGCCGTCACTCGCCTGCCCTATGGCGCGGGCCTCACGCTCATTACCAAGCTGTAGAAGCAACGCTGTAGAAAAGCCGGGCACCACGAATAAAAATCTCGGCCTCCTCACCCCCGGTGGGATGAAGGAGCCGGGATTTCCTGTCCTTGGGGTTCACTCGTGAGAGAAAACCGGGGGCGTTTTAGACCGTCTGATTCTTGCCCACGACCACGACGCCGCCATCGGAGACCTTAAAGCGCTGTTCATCGCGCTCACGGTCCACACCGATAATGGCGCCGTCGCTCACGACGACGTTCTTGTCCAAGATCGCGCGGCGCACCACGGCACCGCGTCCGATGCGAACGCCAGGCAGAATGACGGAGCCTTCCACCGTCGCACCATCGGCCACGTGAACATCCGAGGCCAACACGGAATTGCGGACCGTGCCGCCCGAAACGATGCAGCCTGGGGCCACCATCGAGGACTGGGCAATGCCGTTCTGCACAAACTTCGCCGGCGGGAAGTTGGAATCATCGGTGGAGTGAATTGGCCACGCACGGTTGTAGAGGTTGAAAATCGGGTGCACCGAAATCATGTCCATGTGTGCTTCATAGAAGGAGTCGATGGTACCGACGTCACGCCAGTATCCGCGGTCACGCTCCGTGGCGCCAGGGACCTCATTGGCCATGAAGTCATAGACGTGTGCTTGCTGACGTTTGACGAAGTACGGGATGATGTCACCGCCCATGTCATGGTCCGAGTCCTCGTTCTTCTCATCCTGCAGGAGGGCCTCAATAAGTGCCTCGGTGGTGAAGACGTAGTTACCCATCGACGCATAGGTCATATTCGGGTCATCCGGGGTTGCTGGCGGGTCGGCTGGCTTCTCCACGAACTCGGTGATCGTGCCCATGCCATCAGCCTGGATGCAGCCAAAAGCGGAGGCTTCCGAGCGGGGAACGCGAATGCCAGCGACCGAGCAGTCGAGGCCGGTGGCGATGTGCTCCTCCACCATCTGGGCCGGATCCATGCGGTATACGTGGTCGGCGCCGAAGACGATGACGTAATCCGGCTTCTCGTCATAAATGAGGTTGAGGGACTGCACGATGGCATCGGCCGAGCCGTTGTACCAGCGCTTACCACGGCGTTGCTGAGCTGGGACAGAGGCGATGAACTGCGGAGTCGGGCCCGACAGGTTCCACGCCTGAGAAATGTGACGGTCCAGGGAGTGGGACTTGTACTGCGTCAGGACAGCAATCTTGAGGAAACCGGCATTAACGAGGTTGGACAACACGAAGTCGATGAGGCGGTAGGAACCACCAAATGGAACGGCGGGCTTAGCGCGATCCTCCGTCAGCGGAAAAAGACGCTTACCCTCGCCGCCGGCGAGGACAATGGCAAGGACATTAGGTAGGCTTCTCACGACACCTAATTTAACTTCTTTCTCGTCATTCCGCAGGGAAAATTTGCACGCTTTCACCCCCGTCACGCCCGCACCACCGCCGCCGTGCTCAACCTTCTGCGCGTGCGATGGAAGATACGTATTCTGGGCGAGTATGAGAGCCGGAATTTTTTCTAAGGAGTACCCGCCGGAGATTTACGGCGGAGCGGGCGTCCACGTTGCGGAGCTGACCCGCTTCATGCGCGAGATCATTGATGTGTCCGTTCACTGCACGGGGTCCCCACGCGATGAAAAGGATGTTTTCGTTCATGGTGTGGATCCGCAGCTGAAGGAGACCGAGGCCAACGCTGCACTGCAGACGCTGTCCACTGGCCTGCGCATGGCCAACGCGGCCTCTGATATCGACGTGGCCCACTCCCACACGTGGTACACCGGCCTCGGCGGCCACCTGGCTGGCCGCCTCTACGGCATCCCCCATGTCGTGACTGCCCACTCGCTGGAGCCGCACCGCCCATGGAAGCGTGAGCAGCTGGGCGGCGGCTATGACATTTCCTCGTGGTCAGAGAAAAACGCCATGGAATACGCCGATGCCGTCATTGCCGTATCTGCCGGTATGAAGGACTCTATCTTGGATGCGTACCCGCGCGTTGACGCCGACAAGGTCCATGTGGTCCTCAACGGCATTGACACCGAGGTCTGGCAACCGGGAGAGGCGCCGGTGCTGGACAAGCTGGGCGTCGACAAGCAGCGCCCCATCGCCGCTTTCGTCGGCCGCATCACCCGCCAGAAAGGTGTAAAGCACCTGCTCAAGGCCGCACAGAGCTTTGATAAGGACATTCAACTTGTGCTGTGTGCCGGCGCACCTGACACCCCGGAGATAGCCGCGGAAACCGAGGCGCTCGTGGAGGAGCTGCGTGCCCAGCGCGATGGCGTGTTCTGGGTTAAGGAAATGCTCTCCCGCGAGGAGATTAAGCAGGTCTATTCCGGCGCCGATGTGTTTGTGTGCCCGTCCATTTATGAGCCGCTGGGAATCGTCAACCTAGAAGCCATGGCCTGCAGTACCGCGGTGGTGGCCTCCGATGTCGGTGGCATTCCGGAGGTTGTCGTGGATGGTGAAACCGGCGTCCTCGTGCATTATGACGAGGACGATGAGGCCACGTTTGAGGCTGACCTTGCCGCTGCGGTCAACCGCGTGGCTGCGGACTCTGAACTGGCACAACGCTTCGGTACCGCCGGACGCGAACGCGCCATTAGTGAGTTCTCCTGGGCCACCATTGCGCAACAGACCGTGGACATTTACCGCTCGTTGATGTAGGAAGGACTGCCGTGACGCAATCCCAACAGCAACACCGACCAGAACTCCACTTCGTCCCCGAAACGGGTGTCCTCGACGCCCCAGCGGGCATCGTCCGTGACGGCGATACGTGGCACCTGTTCCATCAGTACCGCCCAGAGCCTGACCAACCGGCTCGCTGGGGACACAGCTACTCCGCGGAAACGCCGTTCGCGTGGCTCGACTGCGATGACGTCCTCGCGCCCGTGGGAGGCGAACTTTCGCTGCGCGCTGGCTCCGTGGCTGAGGGTAGGGACGCTCTCAACCTGTACTTCACCTCAGTAACGTCGGTCGGCACCAACGTCCGCTTGGCGCGCTACACCGACTTCGCCGACGAATGCGTTGTGTCGGATGACCCGAACGCGCTCGATCCTGATGTGGTCCGCTTTGGCGAGGCCGTGAGTGCCCATACCGACTTTGACCGTTTCCGCTCCCCGTCGGTGGTCCCCGACTGGGCTAAGGAAGACCGTGATGAGGGCCACGACGGCTGGCTCATGCTCGCGCTCACCGGGCACTCCGATGCCCCCGTGCCCGTCATCTTGGATAGCCCGGATGGTGAGACGTGGTCCGTCCTGGGCAAGCTGAGCTTTAACGGCGATCCCGGCTTCAACGAGGATGAGGTGCCCGCAACCTCCCCGATCCCACCAGTTGTCTCACCGCGCCTCGTACGCCTGCGCGATGAGGTGGATGAGGAGATCTACGACGTCCTCTTCGTCACCTTGGAGCGAGCCGGACGCGATGTCTCCGGCTACATTGTGGGCCGCCTCGACGGCACGGAGTTCACCGTGTCCAAGGGTTTCCAGCTCGTGGACTTTGGCCATGATTTCTCCCGCCCGCGCAATACCAACACCACCACGGGAACCATTCCTCAGGAACACCGCTATGACCGCGCCGTCATCCTGGGTCTGCTCAACGGAAATGGCCGCGGCGATGACGCCACAAAGCACCCCACGTGGGAGGCCGAAGGATGGGCCAACAGCCTGTCGCTGCCACGTGCCGTCACGCTGCAGGGCGGGGTGCTGTACCAGACCCCGGCGCAGGGGTTGCCGGATGCGGTCAAGCTGTCTGATTATGCGCAGTCGTGGACCGGTGTACTCGAGGTTCCGGAGGGCTCCAGCGTCTCGGTGAGGCTGCTCGATGGTTCCGGGGATCCCGCAGCGATCATCCGCCACACCGGTGAGGAGATCAGCCTAGACCGCTCCATGTCCAAGGCCTTCGATCACCACTTCAAGGACTCTGCGCCTGCCGTTGCCCCGCTGGCAGAAGGCGACTCAGACACGCTCACCATCATTCAGGATGGCGCCAGCGTGGAGGTATTCGTCGACGGCGGATTGGTCGCCATGAGCTCCCGCGTGTACTTCGAGGGCGGCTGCTCCGCCATCGAGGTCTCCACCGAGGGCGAGGCTGTCATCGAACAGTGCTGGAGTCGCACAGGCTCCAAGCGCTCCTAACGTTCAAGGACGACCGCACGGCTCAGCGTTCGGACGGTTCAGGGTTCGGACGGTTCAGGGTTCGGATGCTGGAGCCGTGCGAGGAGACGCTGAGCGGTGTTTAGGACGCCGAGCGCAGACGGTCGAGGCGCGCGTGCGCCGTCACGGTGAGCGCCTGCGGAAGGGAGGCCATGCGCTCGGCGAGCTCCTCGGCGCTGATGTGACGTGCCGAGGGGCTCATCCCCACCTGGGCGGCAATGGAGGCCTTATCCAGTGTGATGGGGAAAGAGATATCGACCGGCTCTGCGGCCTGCTCCAGGAAACCCTCGGCCTGGGCGTAGAGGCGTTCTACCTTGCCCTCTTCCACTCCGAGGATGCCGAGCGGCTCGCGCAGCTCATCCAGGTGGCCGGCCTGCGGGGTCAAAACGATGACCTCGCCGCCGGGCGCCAAAACGCGCTGGAACTCCGCCGGGTTACGTGGTGCAAAGACCACGGAAATGGCGTGAATAGAGTTATCACGAATGGGCAGGCGTTCCCACACGTCCGCTACCACGGCGCCGACGCGCTCATGGGACTTAGCCAGGTGCTTGGCTGCGTGCGTAGAGATATCGAGGCCCACGCCACGCGCCCCCTCGATGGAATCAAGCGTGTGGGCTAGATAATAGCCGGTACCAGCGCCAACCTCGAGGAGTGCCGGAGCAGTGTGCTCATCCAAGCCCGCAGCATGCTCAGCTGCATCCTGCGTTTCAAGGGCGTCCTGCACCGCGCCAGTCACCGCCTCCACAAAGGGCGCGAAGTGGCCCATAGCCAGGTAGGTTTCACGCGCGGTGACCATGGAGGCGTCATCGCCCTGATGCTTCAGACCTGCGCCGGCTGCCAGCGTGACATAGCCCTGCTTGGCCACATCATAGGAATGGCCGGTCTCCGACACGAGGCGAGCAAAGTCATCCGCGCCGTGCACGGCGCTGCCATCGGCAGGATCGGCCAGAATATCGACGATATGTGAAAGCATGCTCCTAGACTAGCTAGAAACCTCAACAAGGAGTGAACCGAGCTGGGCTGCCTCCTCTTTACTGAGCTCGATGACGATACGGCCACCCCCGTCAGAAGGAATGCGCATCACGATCTTGCGGGACTCCTCTACTGCTTCCATTTCTCCACCCGTAGTGCGGGGCTTCATCGCTGCCATAGTGAGTCTCCTTCGACTATTTTTTAACTTCCTTCTAGTCTAGCCCTTTTTCGCCTTCAGCCGGCGCGCTATCACCAACCGGCACCGCGGCGCCGCCCTCCGGGGCGCTCATGCGACGTTCCACGGCGGCAATAAGCGCGTCCACCTGGTCCTGGCGGTAGCCACGCGGGACGACGTCGAAGCGCAGGTCGTCGAAGCGCCCATCGTCGAGGGCGCGAAGGTTCTCTAAGTCGACGTCAACGGGCTCGTCAGGAGTATCCATGACGGTGCCACGGCCGACAATGCTGCCCCATGCCCACGTACCGATAATGACGAGAGCGATAAGCACGACGATGAGAAGAATCCAGGACATCATGCGCTAAATCCTACCCACGAGTGGCGGGCGCTGTGGCACCGGGCCACGAACACCGGCGCGCGACAAGATGGTTTGTGTCACCACGTCCGCCATGGGCGCCAGTTCGACAAGTGGGCGGTTGCGATGCGCACGGGTGCCCAGGTCCACCTCCGAGAGGGCGTGGGGGCCATAGCGCTTAGCGACGTCCACCAGCAGCCCCGCTTCCACCCCATAACCGTCCACGAATGGCAGTTCCAGCGCGGCCGCGCGGCGGAGCGCATATTCGCCGCCCAAAGGCTGGTCAATGTGCGCAAGCTCCGGGAAAAACTCGCGCAGCAGGGGCTTAGCGGTCAGTTCCGTCACGCGGCCGCCGCCAGTGGGCGTGCCCTTGTAGCTGCGCTGATAGCGTGCTTTCACCATCTGGATGTGGGGATCAACGAAGGGCTCGGTCAGGGCGTTCACCATGCCGGGGGCGGCGGATTCGAGGTCGGCGTCGATAAACACAACGATGTCACCCTCTGCCGAAGCCACGCCGCGCCAGAGAGATTCACCCTTGCCGGGCCGCGGCGCCTCCTCCAGGATTTCCCGCCAGTTCAAGACTGTCGCCCCAGCCGCCGCAGCTTCCGCTGCGGTTTCATCACTGGAATCGGCGTCGATGACGAGGACCTCGTGCGGCACATCGGCCAGACAGGAGCGCACCACATGCGCCACGGTGCGCTCTTCATTGAGCGCCGGAATGACGACGGAGACTCTCATACCAGCCCACGCGTCGTGGCCAGAGGCTGCATCTCCCCGCGGATCGCGGCGGTCATGCGGATGACATCCAGGGTGGGTCCAACCTCGTGGACGCGGAAGGCCGCCACACCGCGCGCAGCCGACCACGCCGTAGCCGCCAAGGTGCCCGCTACGCGCTCATCCACCGCACGGTCGAGTGTCTCACCCACAAAGTCTTTATTCGACAAGGCCATGAGCACCGGCCACCCTGTAGCCACCACCTCGTCGATGCGGCGCAACAGCTCCAAGCCATGAAAGGTGTTCTTGCCAAAGTCGTGCGTGGGATCGATGAAGGTCAACTCCTCCGGACATCCGAGGTCCGCGGCTTTCTCAGCCAGCCGTGTCGTTTCGGAGATAACGTCCGCCACCACGTCATCAAAGTGCACGCGGTGCGGGCGGGTACGCGGAACCACCCCACCGGTGTGCGAGCACACATAGCCCACCTTCTTCTGCCCCGCGACTTCGATGAGCTCCGGATCCCAGCCCGCCCACGTGTCGTTGACTAAGCGAGCACCGGCGTCAATCGCGGCCTCGGCAACCTCGGCACGCCACGTGTCCACGGAGATCAGCGCTTCCGGGTGGCGGCGGTGTAGCTGGGCGATGGTCGGCACCACACGCTCTATTTCTTCGGCAGCGTCGACGTGCTGGCCCGGGCCGGCCTTGACGCCGCCGATGTCGATGATGGAGGCGCCGTCGGCAAGCGCTTGCTCCCCTCGCTCCACTGCCGGATCAAGCTGAAAGGTAGCGCCCTGGTCATAGAAGGAATCTGGCGTGCGATTCACAATCGCCATAACCTGGGCAAGACCACGGTCTGGGCTCACTTGCCCTCCTGCTCCCGCACGCGCTTGTCCGACATCACCTTGTGCGCCGCCACGATGTGGGCTAGGGCCTCATCCGGATCATCGGTCACAAGGAACAGATCCAAGTCCTCGGGGCTGATGAAGCCGCCCTCCGACAGGGTGTTCTTCATCCATTCCACGAGACCAGACCAGTATTCCGTACCCATGAGCACGATCGGATAGTTGGTCACCTTGCCGGTCTGGACCATGCACATGACCTCAAAGAATTCATCCATGGTGCCCATGCCGCCCGGCAGGCAGATAAAGGCCTGGGAGTACTTGAGGAACATGGTCTTGCGCGCGAAGAAGTAGCGGAAGTTGAGGCCCAGATCCACGTACGGGTTGAGGCCCTGCTCGTGAGGCAGTTCGATGCCCAAGCCTACCGAGAGCCCGCCGGCCTCGTGAGCGCCACGGTTGGCTGCTTCCATGATGCCGGGGCCACCGCCGGTAATAACGGCATACTTTGCCTCCGCAAGGCGCTTGCCCACTGTGACACCGAGTTCGTAATTCGGGTCATCCTCCTTCGTGCGTGCCGAGCCAAAGACGGTGACGGCCTTGGGCAGCTTGGCCAGGGCGTCGAAACCGTCGACAAATTCGCCCTGGATGCGCAGGACACGCCATGGATCTGCATGCTGCCACTCGTGGTCCGCGCCGGATTCAAGCAGGCGCTGGTCGAAGGTGGAGGACTGCTCACCGGCAGTCCGCACGAGAAGAGGTCCGCGCAGGGTACGCAGTTGCTCAGGAGTCATGGTGTGTTATCCCTTCAGGTAGTTCAAAAGTGCATGAGACACGGCGCTAATCTGCTCGACGGGGACTTGTTCATCTTTCTTGTGAGCAAAGCCCGGATCGCCGGAGCCAAAGTTGACGGCCGGGGTTCCCATCTCGGAGAAGCGGGCGACGTCGGTCCATCCGTATTTGGCGCGGACGTTGCCCCCGACGGCGTCGACAAGCGCACGCGCCGCCGCCTGCCCCAGCCCCGGCATGGCGGCACTGGCGATGTCATCGACCTCGATGCTGACGTTGTCATGCTCACCAATGACTTCCTTCATATGCGCCAGGGCCTCCTCAGAGGTGCGGTCAGGAGCAAAGCGGAAGTTGACGAACATCCACGCCTCATCCGGAATGGTATTGGTGGCCACCCCCGATTCAAGGTGGACGATGTTAAGGCCCTCTTTGTACGTGCAGCCATCAATCTCCGCATCGCGCGGCTGGTAGTTCGCTACGTTGAGCATGACTGGGGCCAAGGTGTGGGCGGCGTTGGAGCCGAGCCAGGCGCGGGCAGAATGCGCGCGGGTGCCGTGTGCCGTGACGCGCAGGCGGATCGTGCCCTGGCAGCCAGCCTCAATCATCGCGCCAGAAGGTTCACCGAGGAGCGCAAGGTCTCCCTCCAGCCAGTCCGGATGGTCATTCTGCAGGTGTCCCAGGCCGTTAAATTCGGTGGCGACCTCCTCCCCCTCATAGGCGATGACCGTCAAATCGTGTTTCAACTCGTCCGAGTCATAAAGCTGCGCGAAGGCATTGAGATAAATGGCCATCCCGGACTTCATGTCCACGGTGCCGCAGCCATACATGGTGCGCCCGTCCTCCGACATCGCGTGGGGCACATTATCCGCCAGCGGCACCGTATCGATATGGCCCGCCAGCACCACTCGGGTGTCAAAGCCACGGTTGGTGCGGGCACACACGGTGTTGCTGTAGCGCTGAACCTCCACCACGTTCGGGTCAAGGCTGCGCAGCGCGTCCTCAACGGCAGTGGCGATCTCCTCCTCATGATGGGAGGGGCTGGGGATGTCCACCAGCGCCTTGGTGAGATCGATGGGGTCGGCGAAAAGATTTAAAGTCACAACCCGCCATGCTAGCGTCCCCCGCCAGTTAGTGCATTGCGTAAAGTACATCCCATTGCAAACAATCAACGTTGCTGAAGGTGATGTCCCATGGCTGCGGCCACACAACTCAAAACCCGACACCTCACCATGATGGGGCTCGGCTCCGCAGTCGGTGCGGGGCTCTTTCTGGGGGTTGGCCTAGGAATCCAAATGTCCGGCACGTCCGTTCTCGTGTCCTACGCGGTAGCCGGCCTCCTTATCGCACTGGTGATGTGGATGCTGGGAGAGATGGCTTCCGCCCGACCTTCCCTGGGTGCTTTCTCCACGTACGCCGGCCAGGCCTTCGGCCCTTGGGCCCGATTTACGCTGGGCTGGCTGTACTGGTTCATGCTGGTTATGGTGATGGGCGCGGAGATTACCGGAGCCGCGGCCATTATTTCCAGCTGGTGGGGCGTGGAACCGTGGATTCCTGCGTTCGTGGCCGTGGTGTTCTTCGCGGTGGTCAACCTTGCCGCCGTGGGTGGTTTCGGCGAGTTCGAATTCTGGTTCGCCATCATCAAGGTGGGCACCATCTTCGCCTTCCTAGGCGTCGGTGTGCTCATGGCTGTCGGCGTCTTGCCCGGCATGTCCCTGGAACAGGCGGGCACGAACTTCACCGATAACTTCCTGCCGCACGGCGGGCCAGGTTTTGCCGCTGGGCTGTTGGCGGTGGCCTTTGCCTTCGGCGGCATCGAGATGGTGACGATCGCCGCAGCCGAATCCGAGAATCCCGCCCGCAACGTGGCCACCGCAGTGCGCGCCATCATCGTGCGCATCATGATTTTCTACATCGGCTCCATCATCGTCATCACCATGGCGCTGCCTTTCAGCGCCATCCAGGACGCCGATGTAGCGGCCGATTCTCCGTTTACCTTGGTACTCAAAGCCGCGCAGATTCCTTTCGCGGCGGGCTTCATGGAAACCATCATTGCGCTAGCGCTGCTCTCAGCATTTAATGCGCAGATGTACGCCACCTCCCGCCTGGTTTATGACATGGCCAAGGACCACAGCGCCCACCATGTCTTCCTCAAGCTCAACACGTCAGGCGCCCCCATCTTTGCTGTGCTCCTGTCCATCATGTGCGCCTTTACGTCAGTCATCCTCCAGTACTGGAACCCGCCGGGGCTGCTGGCCTTTCTTTTCAACGCCGTGGGCGGTTGCCTCCTCGTCATTTGGTCTTTCATCGTGGCCTCCTTCATCAAGTTGCACCCCGAACTGAAAGCCAACGGTGAGCTCACCACTCTGCGCGTGCCCGGTTATCCTTGGTTGCCGTGGCTAACCGTGCTGGCCTTGGTGGGGCTGACGGTGCTGATGCTTTTCGACGCCTCCGCCCGCCAGCAAGTCTCCGCCGTCCTCATCATGACGGCTGGGCTGATTGTGATCTTCCACCTACTGCCCGGTAGGAAAAAGCGACACGTCGTTGAGTAGCTGCTAGGGTGTGACGCTATGACTACTGCTTCCGCACGCGGCCTGGCAACCATTACCCACGACGGCACCGTCCTGGATGTCTGGTTCCCCGCAGTCCACATCGATACCCCTGTAGACGCCAGCGGCACCCAACGCTTGGAGGAGGCTCCGCAGCAATTCGCTGCCCTTGTCGGCCCTGACGAGGAGCGCGGCGTAGCCCGCATCGCCGTGGAGACCTCCATCAAGGATCTAGATGAGGCACCGGCCGATACCTACGATGCCTACCTTCGCCTCCACTTGCTCTCCCACCGCGCGGTCAAGCCTCACGGCCTGAACGTCGAGGGCATCTTTGGCAAGCTGGCCAACGTCGTGTGGACCAACTACGGCCCCTGCGCTGTTGCTGACTTCCAGATGGTTCGTGGCCGCCTCGCCTCCCGCGGCCCGGTCGTGGTCTACTCCGTGGATAAGTTCCCGCGCATGGTGGACTACGTTGTCCCGTCCGGCGTGCGCATCGGTGACGCCGACCGTGTCCGCCTCGGCGCCCACCTGGCTGAGGGCACCACCGTCATGCACGAGGGCTTCGTCAACTTCAACGCCGGCACCTTGGGCGCCTCCATGGTGGAAGGCCGCATTTCCGCGGGCGTCGTCGTGGGCGATGGCTCCGATATCGGCGGCGGCGCATCCATCATGGGCACCCTCTCCGGTGGCGGCAAGGAGGTCATTTCCATCGGTGAGCGTTGCCTGCTCGGCGCAAACTCCGGCGTGGGCATTTCGCTTGGAGACGATGCCGTCGTCGAAGCCGGCCTCTACGTCACCGCAGGGACCAAGATCGCAGTCTTTGGCAAGATTGCGCAGGCCCTCGAGCTTTCCGAGGGCGACACCGTCAAGGGCTCCGAGCTCTCCGGTGTCTCCGGCGTGCTGCTGCGCCGTAACCTCCACTACTGGTGCCGTTGAAGCCGTGGACTGGAAGTCCGATGCTGTGGCCCTCAACGAGGACCTGCACAACAACTAAGCTCTCTTCACTCAAGAACTCCCCGGGGTTTTCTTCCCCGCGGGAGTCTTTTTATGAGCCTTCACGCTCGGCTGCTTAGAATGCTAAAGGTGACTGCTCAAAACGATTCCTCTCCTCGCTCGCTCGGCAGCGGCCTCAAGGTCCGCCACCTCACCATGATGGGCCTCGGCTCCACCATTGGCGCGGGCCTCTTCTTAGGCACCGGTGTGGGCATCTCCGCCGCCGGTCCGGCTGTCCTCTTGGCTTATCTCATCGCCGGTTTCCTCGCCATCCTCGTCATGCAGATGCTGGGTGAAATGGGCACGGTCATCCCGGCCTCCGGCTCTTTCTCCGAGTACGCTGAACACGGCATCGGCCGCTGGGCGGGTTTTACCCAGGGCTGGATTTATTGGCTGGCCACCGTGGCTGTCCTCGGCGCCGAAATCACCGGCGCGGCCGGATTCATCGGCGCGTGGTTCGACTGCCCGCCGTGGATCCCCGCCGCCATCTGTGTTGCGCTCTTCGGCGTCATCAACCTGCTGCGCGTGCGCATGTTTGGCGAGTTCGAGTACTGGTTCGCCTTCATCAAGGTCGCCGTCATCGTCCTCTTCCTCATCATCGGTGCCCTGCTGATCTTCGGCCTCTTGCCTGGCCACTCCTTCATCGGCACCTCGGTCTTCCTCGAGGACGGCTTCATGCCGAACGGTCTCGGCGGCGTCGCGGCCGGCCTGCTGGCCGTGGCTTTCGCCTTCGGTGGCATCGAGGTTGTCGCCATCGCGGCTGCCGAGTCCGAGGACCCAGAGAAGTCCCTCGTCAACGCCGTGCGCACCACCATCACGCGTATCTCCGTGTTCTACCTGGGCTCCGTCCTCGTCATTACCTTCCTCCTGCCATACTCCTCCCTCGGCTCCGCGCAATCTGCTGCCGAGTCGCCGTTCACCATGGTGCTCGACCGCGCCGGCATCCCTGGCGCCGCCGTCATCATGGAGGTCGTCATCGTCCTGGCGCTGTTGTCTGCCTTCAATGCGCAGATTTACGCCTCCTCCCGCATGATGCACTCGCTGGCCTCTCGTGGTGAGGCGCCGAAGGTCTTCGCGTCCACCGACCGCCGCGGCGTCCCCACCGCTGCCATCGCGCTCTCTGTGGCGCTGTCCGTGGTCATGGTTATCCTCAACTACGCCGATACCGGCTGGCTGCTGTCCTTCATGCTCAACGCCGCTGGCGCGTCACTGCTTATCGTGTGGGTCTTCATTGCTGTGAGCCAGCTGCGTCTGCGCCCGCACCTCGAGGCCATTCACCCACTACCCGTGCGCATGTGGGCCTACCCCTACCTCACGTGGTGTGCCCTGGCGCTGTTCGCGGCTATTGCGGTGCTCATGCTTACCGACGCCTCCGCCCGCATCCAACTCATCTCCGCCGCCATCATGTTTGCTGTGCTTGCCGTAGCCGGCGTCATCAATGCCAAGGCGCGCGGCATCTCTCCCACGGCCCGCCTGCCGCTACCCACTGCCGCCGACCTCGAGACCCGCTAGCCGCCCCACCCACCGCTCTCTCCTGCCCCATCCTTTCTCCCGCCCCACACTCTCACTCGTCCTTCGCGCTCACCAGCGGCCGGCGAAACGTCGCCAAGCAGCTCCCTGTGAGCGCAACGGGCGTATAGCCTCAACCCCCACACGCCCCACCGCTCTCACCCACCTAACCCTCTCCCGCTCTACGCTCTCACCTGCCCTTTGCGCTCACCGGCAGCTGGCGAAACGTCGCCAACCAGCTCCCCGTGAGCGCAAGGGGCGCATAGCCTCAACCCCCACACGCCCCCACGCTCTCACCTTCCCTTCGCGCTCACCAGCGGCCGGCGAAACGTCGCCAAGCAGCTCCCCGTGAGCGCAAGGGGCGCATAGCCTCAACCCCACACGCCCCACCGCTCTCACCCACCTAACCCCCTCCCGCTCTACGCTTTCTCCTGCCCTTCGCGCTCACTGGCAGCCGGCGAAACGTCGCCAAGCAGCTCCCCGTGAGCGCAAGGGGCGAGGAACTTCACGCACCTGCTGTCGATCGCCTTTGGAGCTCACAACCGAACGTTCTTGTCACAATCGCTCTTTTCCGGTGAGCGCTAAGGGAGAGTTATCCACAGAAAAACCGATTCGGAGTCCTGGGGGCCGCTCACGATGTGGAGTTATCCACAGGATGAAGTGGTGGTTGCGGCAGCGTCGGAAAGCAGTGCCTATTTTCGGCCCTATGAGGGCATGGACTACCGCAGAGCTACGTGAACAAGGGATGAGCAAAGAGGCCATTAGGCGGGAGCTTCGCGAGCGCCGTCTGTTTCGCGTGCATCGAGGAATTTATACCGACGAGTGGACGCCGATCGCGGTGGCGCGAGCGCTGGCACACGGGCTCAGCCGCATACATTTCACAGGAAAGACTGCACGGGAGATTCACCTCGGGCGCAAGCTCACATTTCCGTTGGAGGCCGAGGGCCCGCGAACGCTTAGGGGGAAGAAGTTTCGTGTCACGCATTCACGACTTTCGGCAACGACAAAGGTGAACGGCCTGCCCGTGGTGCAGGCTTTGTGGTCGGCGCGGCGGATAGCTAGTTCCTGCAGTGACTTGTTGGAGCATTTTTACCGTGGGAAAGAGGGGCCTAGTCGCTTGGAGAATGACCAAAAGAGAATGCGACGAGTGCCACGGCGGTTGAAGGAGACGATTCGAAACACCCCGATCGGTACGGATAGCCGGTCCGAGAGGAAGCTCAGCAGGAGTTTGCGTGCGCAGGGCATCTTCCCCGAGCACAATATACTGATCGCCGGGTACCGGTTTGATTTTTTGATAGGAAAATTGATCATCGAAGTCGATGGGTGGGAGTACCACAAGCACAGCGAGATATTTCAGGCTGATCGTTCAAAACAGAACGCGGCCATCGCTCATGGTTACACCGTGCTGCGCTTTACTGCCGACGATATTCACTACCACCTTGATGAAGCCATCGCCCTTATTAGGGCCATGCTTGACCTGCTGAAAGGCAGGACTCCGAAGCTTCCGGCTTCGGCGACTCAACCATATTGGACATGGCACCTTTGCTTACAGAACTTGCCGTATTGACAAGTATTCTTTACACTTAGACATGTAAGGACGACAGACCGTAAAGGAGGATGTATGCCTGAGCAACCCAACATGGTCCGCAAATGGCGCCGCTGGCTTGAGCTATCCCAAGCTGAGCTCGCTGAACGCGCAGGTGTCTCCCGTCAGACAATCGCCAATATCGAACGCGGCAATTACTCCCCGTCCGTACACCTCGCACTAGACATATGCCGCGAACTCGGAAAAACCGTCGAAGAAGTATTTGGAGATGAACAACATGATTAACGCCATTGCTAACTACGCCCTCAATGAAATCGAGCGCGCATCGCAGGATGAATTCGAACGTGAGACTTTTTACAAGGCGTATGCCGTCAGCGCTACCCCGACCCGTTTCCTCGAGATCATCGCCGCAGCCATCCTCGCTTGGGTTCTACCTGGGAATATGAGCATGCTGTGCTTTCTCGCCATTGCGCCGGCTATGATCGGCAATCTCTTCGGCACGGCGTGGCTGCGCAAGCGAGTCGCCACCCCACCTGTTGGCCGTATTTGGCCTGCAATGACCGTCTACCTCATCCCGCTCATTGTGATGTTCGTCGGAATTGCCCATAACGCTTACGCATCGGATTCCACCTCTTACTTGGTTGGCGCTGGGGCCGGCGTGACCGCCGCCATCATCTTCACACCGTTTCTCCGACGCCGCCAGCACCAACGCGACCAGGCCCGCCTCGACGCCGAACTCGACGACTAGACCACATTACCCGGCCTATCCCCATCCATCCCGCCCTTCGCGCTCACCGCGGATGGCGGGTTCGGCTTCTTACAGGTGCCGGTGAGCGCGAAGGGAGAATAAGGCGCCTACCGCGCTAACCCGCAGCCATGCCCCCTCATCTACCGAGCCACTAGAACCTACTGCGCCGCTGGCACCGGTTCCGCCGGTACTGCCCTTTACGCTCACCGTGTGCGGTAACTAGCGATTCTTTTAGATGCCGGTGAGCGCGAAGGGCGGGTTTCCGGTTTCCATCCCTAAGCGCTCACCGGCACGATGGAGCGCTTCCACGCTAGGTTCTCGGTGAGCGCGAAGGGAACATTGCTTGCCGACGCCCCCCCTTCCCGCTCACCGCAGCATCGAAAAGACCCCGACGGCCGACGCCGGTGAGCGCGAAGGGTCGGCGGGAAGGGCCGCAATTAAGCTGGCTCGGAATGATGGACCACGACCGGCTTCTTAGGCGTCGAGCGGAAGGTCCACAATTTGTTGAACACGAAATTGATGGGCATGGCCACAACGATGGAAATGGCGTTAGCCCAGTAATACATCGTGCGGAAACCAGTGGTGTCGTCAAAGATGTGCGGTGGCAGCTGCAGCGGCGACGTCGGATTCATCAGCAAGTACTGGACCGCAAGTGTGACCAGGTAGGCGCCGATACCGGTGATGAGGAACGGGAAGAAGCCTCGCAACCAGGACACCTTGTTGACGGACTTGAACGTCCACATGCGGTTGAGCTGGTAGTTCCATGTGTTTGCCACGAGAAACGCGATCGTGGAAAAGAGCATGAACCAGCGGACATGGAACTGGGTGCCAAAGAGGTTAAACATTGCGTCATGCGGAGTAGCCCCGAACCACGCGAGGCCACACTTTGCTGCCACGATGGAGACTAGGATGTTGACCACCGCGCCTGAGCCGCCGACCAGGCCAAACTTAATGAACTGACCTAGATTCGAGGCAAAGCGAGCAACGCTCAGATCCGCCATGAACACGCCCCTCGTACAAAATTCTCAAGATTAATGAATAAAACTTCGTACGAGTTTAGTCCTTGGCCAAGCACGAACTAAAAACGCGCGCCGCAGAAGCACGCAAATTCACAGAGTGAACACACGTTCGTGGCCGGTGAGGGGGTCGTCAAACTGCATCGCTACGTGCGCGAGCTGCAGCGGAGCAGAGAAATCGTAGAGGTCTAGACCGCGGTCCACGGGATACGTGTCATCGCCCACAATCGGATGGCCGAGGTAGTTGAGGGCGACGCGAATTTGGTGAGTATGGCCGGTCAGTGGCCACACATTAACAATGGAGCCGTTCGCGCTCAGGCGAGTGATCGTGGGTGTCCCGGCGGGGTCAACAATCACCTGACGCTGGCCGCGCACGCGGCGCATCCCCAGCCGCAGCGTGTCTTCAAACGTTAAGGGCGTGGTCACCGTTGCGCGATAGTGCTTGCCTCACCGCTTGGTCTTGGAAAAGCCGCTGGTAGGCAGGACGTGTGCGCGGATTGCGCGAGCATAACACCAGACCAGACGTGAGTCGGTCGAGGCGGTGCAAAGGAACAATGCCCTCCTCACCAAAGTCCACGCGCAGGCGAGTCTGCAGGGTTTCGCGCACGATGCGCCCATTCGATGTCGTGGGCAAGAAATGCGGCTTGTCGGCGACTATGAGATCCCCGTCCTGATACACCACCCGATAATCAAACGGAATCGGCTCTTCATGAGGTACCGAGGGGTGATACCACGCCAACGTCGGACCAGGCAGCCGAGTGCCAGGTTCCAAACGAGTGCCGGGTGAAAACGCGGAATCGCCCGCCTGACCTGCCCAATAGGCAGGAGAAGCGGGCACGATGCCGGTGAGCATCACCTTGCGCGGGCTAATCCCCTCCCGCGCCGGTGGGCGGAAAGCCACTTAGGCAACCAACCGCGACACCGCCGCCGCGATGCGCTCATCGGTGCCGTTGAGACCGATGCGGACGAACTGCTCGCCGGCCGGACCATAGAAGTCCCCAGGGGCAACGAGGATGCCGCGCTCGGCCAGCCAATCGACGGTCGCGCGACAGTTCTCGCCGCGCGTGGCCCACAGGTACATGCCGGCTTCCGAGTGCTCGATAGTGAAACCAGCTGACGTCAATGCGCGCATGAGCTCTGCACGGCGGGTGGCGTAGCGCTGACGCTGGAGGGCTTCGGAGGGGTCGTCGTCAAGCGCGGCGACCATCGCTGCCTGAATCGGACCCGGCACGATGAGGCCGGCGTGTTTGCGCAGCTCCAGTAGTTCGGCGATGAGCTTGCTATCGCCGGCAAAGAACCCAGCGCGGTAGGACGCCATGTTCGCGGTCTTGGACAGCGAATGCATGGCAATGAGCCCGGTGTTGTCACCGTCGGTGACGCGCGGATCCAAGATGGAAACCGGCGGGTTCTTATCGTCCCACCCCAGACTCATGTAGCATTCATCGGACGCCACAATGGCGCCCTTCTCACGGGCCCAGGCTACGATCTCGCGCAGCTTCTCGACGCCCAACACCTTGCCCGTCGGATTCGACGGCGAGTTGATGAACACCAGGGACGCATCCCCGAAGTCCTCGTCCGCGCGCAGTGGCTTGGCGCCTGCCAGCAGGGCACCAACCTCGTAGGTCGGGTACGCCACGGAAGGAAAGGCAACTGTTTCACCACGCATGCCCAGCAGGGTGGGCAGCCAGGCGATAGCTTCCTTAGTACCGATCACCGGTAGGACAGCATCCACCTGCATGTGGTAGCGGCGCTCCAAGGCCTTCGCGATGGCCTCGCGCAACTCCGGGGTGCCCTGAGTCTGCGGATAGCCCGGGGCTTCTGCGGCGGAAGAAAGCGCCAGCTGCACGCCGGGGGCCACCGGATCGACCGGGTTGCCCACAGAAAGGTCCACAATCCCATCGGGGTGAGCTTGGGCCTTCTTCTTAGCACCAGCGAGGGAGTTCCACGGGAAATCCGGAAGCGTATCTCCTAGCGGCGTGCGGCTCATGTTTTACTCCTGGTTCTGGGGCGGGAGGGCCGCGATCATCGGGACATCGAAGTCCTGCGGGCCGAGGGCGGCTGCGCCTCCCGGGGAGCCGAGGTCATCGAAGAACGCGGCGTTGGCGTCGTTGTAGTCCAGCCACTCATCCGGGACGTCATCCTCGTAGAAGATGGCCTCAACCGGGCAGGCAGGCTCGCAGGCGCCACAGTCCACGCACTCGTCCGGGTGGATGTAGAGCATGCGCTTGCCCTCGTAAATGCAGTCAACAGGGCATTCCTCAACGCAGCTGCGGTCCATTATGTCAACGCAAGGCTGTGCGATGGTGTAAGTCATAAGACGTTCAAACTCCTGTGTGTCACGGGTTTTCTACGACTAACAGTATGCTACTCCTGCGTGAAAAATGGCCAAACGCTGCCTGCGATTCCCGCGACGAACAGGAGCAGGCTGAGAATATTATTGGCCAGCAGTGAACCATCACCAATAGCGCCTCCCAGCATGAACGCTAGAAATCCCGTGACCCACGCTAGCCCGGGAAGGCCCGCGATGTAGGGATTCTCACTCCACAACCGCGCTGTGCGAGTAAGCACCCCGTTGAACCAGAAGGCAATGAGAATGGTGATGGGAAAAGAGACGCTGGCCCCGTCGAACCACGGCAGGCGCGCGGTCAGGTAGACCACCTCGAGGGTCAACGAACACAGGGCGCCCAGCGCTAACCAGACCAAACCACCAATTTGCTCGCCGCGGGAAAAGTCGGTGCGGATAACTCGCTCGCTCACTATTCCCCCACCAGGGTCTCGCTCGGCTCTCCCCTGCCGAGCTGATAGAACTCGTGGCGCAGCAGGGGCATGGTGAGCAGATTGGACAGCGCATAGGCAGCGGGCACCTCGGCGGGGTTACTCAGGCCTGCCTGTGCGGCATGCGGGTTAACGGTGGTGAGGGAACCATCGGCCAGCCAAATCTGGGTGGCGTGGGCGAGCATGGCGGCGCGTTTGGCGGCGAGGGGGACGTCACCAAGCGCATAGGCCACGTCGTAGCCTTCAGTGGTGAAGTTGTCCAGGTAGTCCTTGTCCGGCAGGCTCCAGCCCTGCGGCGGGGTCACGGATTCCAGGGCGCGGTAGTGCGCGGCGCGCTCGAAGACAGCCCACCAAATGCGCTGCCCAGGAGCGGCAGCCGCATGAACAGCCTGGTGCACAGCGATGTGGTCTGGGTGGCCATAGCCGCCGTCGGGGCCGTAGGTCAACACCGCATGGGGCTCAAGCGCTCCGAAATGCTCCTTGAGCAAGGATGCCGCTTCATCGACTCGGTTGACCAGCGCACTCGGGTTGTCGTGCGCTGGCGAGCCGGCCATACCGGAATCGCGGAAGTGTCCGAAACCACCCAGCTGAATGCCGCTGACCCCCAGGGCGTCGAGGGCACGCTTCAGCTCCCAAGCACGAAAGCCACCAAGGCGGTCACTTTCCGCCAGTCCTTGGTAAGGCGAACCGATGACTTCGCCTTCCTCCCCCAGCGTTGCGGTGATCACGGTGACCTCAGCACCGCGGGCAGCCACATCCGCGAGGGTTCCGCCGGTGAAGAGCACCTCATCATCGGGGTGTGCATGCACGGCCACGACGCGGTAGCCGGTGAGATCTTTAGTCATCATCTTTCCTCCACTGTGGGGCACTGACCAGGCCCGAATCCCAGTCCGTAATACTTTGTCCGGGGCCCACGATACCCTTGCCTAAAGCATGGATGCGCACCTCGTTGAGCAGCGACACAAACAGCACTTGCTCGGAGTTGAGCTGGTGAACCTTGTCTCGAGCGGCCGCAGAATCCAAGGTTCCATCGAGGATATCGGCTGCTGTCTCCTCGGCATGCTCAGGGCAGAAACCATTGAGCTTAGCGGCTGGGCTGCCGGGAGTGGCACAGGTGAAGTAATTGGCCATGCTCAGTGAGTCCATGCCATTGTCATCCCAGGCCACGACGGCATCCACCTTGCCCGCTGGCAGTAAATCCGCGGTGATGGTGGTCAGGCGCTCGGTCACCACCGTGGCGTCGATAGCTTTGGACTGCAGGACATCAACAATCGTATGGGCGGCGGCAAGGGCCGTGGGGCTTTGTGGATCGACTGCAATCCGCAGCGGTTTATGCCCCGCACGCTCGCGCAACGGGGCCAGTTCCACAGGATCACCGAACGGATTGTGGGCGGGGTCCAGCTCGGAGGCCCTGCCGGTGGCGAGACGGGCAATCTGATCGGAATCCAACAGAGAGGCCAAAGCGCGGCGTTGCGGCTCTTCTGGAAGGGCCTCCTCCAGCGTGGATATCTCTAGGCGCAGCTGGCGCGAGCGTTTCACTACCCCGGTGTTGACGTCGCTGAGTAGGCTCAGCCGCTCGAGGGTGGTCTGCTGCGGGCTAAAGTCCGCAAACCCGATCTGTCGCGAGCGCAGCATGTTGACGGCCTGGGTGGTGTCACGGAGGGCGCGGAGCTGAATGACATCAATCATTGCGGGGTTTTCGCCCCAGAAGCGGTCGTTGCGGTTGAGCGTAATCACGCCGCGGCTGCGGTCCATACCCGCCACCAAGTAGCGTCCAGCCGAGGCCGGAATCCCCTCCGCGAGGGCGGATGAGAAATCCTGGTCCACGAGCAGGTGCGACGGCAGCAGGTGGGCAAAGAGCTTGCGCCAGTCCTCGACGCGGTGCTCAAAATCTACCGTGACAACGCGCCCGCTTCCCGACGTCCGCACCGCCGAAATCGCTTGATACCCCGAGGCCGCATTCGCCCCTGGTGTGCGGATGATCTGTGACCAGAGATAATTGAAGTCCGAACCGCTGATCGGTGTGCCATCAGACCATTGGGCCGGACTAGCAATGGTGTAGCGCACGCGCATGGCAATGCTGCCGGGGGCCTCGATTTCCTCCGCCGACTCGAGCACATCCGTATCCATCTCTTCACCGTGGAACGCGGAGGGCAGGACGAGCTCTGCAATCTGGCTAACCAGCTCGGAATTGTTAGCGCTTAAGTGTGGGTTAAGGCCTCCCCGCAGCGGATCGACGCCAATGGCCACCGTGCTGCGCTCCGGCAGTAGGTCCTCTTCCGGAACCACCTCCGGGGTGGGGCTTTCCGTGGTCGACTTGGTGGGTGACGCGCTCTGCTCTTCAGCCTCGACCACTGGCGGCGGGCCAGGGTTGGCCTGGCAGGCGCTCAACACACTCACTGCAGCGAGCGCTGCCAGCAGCTTGGAGAAACGGTCCACGCCATCACACCTTTGGAGCTCGGGGTACTTGTCGGCCTCATTTTAATACCCGCACCGGACAGTGCCCATGTCCAACCACACCGCCTGTCCCATACATAACGAAAACGTTCCGCCCCCTCCAGCAGGATTGGGGCGGAACGTTGAAGATTACGTCAGGAAGGGCTGCTTACTTGTTGAGCTGCTTAGCGCGGGCAGCCGCACGCTTGCGGTCGGTGGCGGACAGCTCCACCTTGCGCACGCGCAGCACCTTGGGGCCCACCTCAACGCATTCGTCGTTGCCACAGAACTCCAGTGCCTCATCGAGGGATAGAGTCTTGGCCTTGGCCAAGGTGACGGTGGCATCCGCGGTGGCGGAGCGCATATTGGTGAGCTTCTTTTCCTTCGTGATGTTGATGTCCATATCCTCATCACGGTTGTTGGCACCCACAACCATGCCTTCGTAGGCCTCCATGCCCGGCTCCACGAAGAAGTCACCGCGGTCAGCCAGCTGCATGAGGGCGTAGGCCGTGATCTGGCCGGAGCGGTCAGCCACCAGGGAACCAGTGGCGCGAGCCTTGATCTCACCAGCCCAGACGTCCAGACCGTCAGAGATGGAGTTCGCGATACCGGAGCCGCGGGTCTCCGTCAGGAACTGGGTACGGAAGCCGATAAGACCGCGGGCCGGGATGCGGAAGACCATGCGGACCCAGTCGCCCTCGCGGACGTCCATGGACTGCATCTGGCCCTTACGGCTAGCCAGCAGCTGAGTAATAGCGCCCTGGTACTCCGACGGGGAATCGATGGTGAGCATCTCATAGGGCTCCATAGTCTTGCCGTCGATGACCTGGGTCACCACCTGTGGCTTACCCACGGTCAGCTCGAAGCCCTCGCGGCGCATGTTCTCAATGAGAACGGAGAGCGCCATCTCGCCACGGCCCTGAACTTCCCACGCATCCGGGCGCTCGGTTGGCAGAACCTTGATGGACACGTTACCGATGAGCTCTTGGTCCAGACGGGCCTTGACCATACGTGCGGTGAGCTTGTCACCGCCGCCCTGGCCTGCCATCGGCGACGTGTTCACGCCAATGGTCATCGAGATAGCCGGCTCATCAACCTTGATGCGCGGCAGCGGCTTCGGATCCTCAACATCAGCGATGGTGTCACCGATCATGATGTCGGAGATACCGGAGATGGCCACGATGTCACCGGCGATAGCCTCGGTATCCGGCTGACGCTGGAAGCCGACGGTACGCAGCAGCTCAGCCACCTTGACGGTCTTGGTGTGCATCTCGCCTTCATCGTCGTAGTGCATCCAGGCCACCTGCTGGCCCTTCTTGATGGTGCCGGAGTAGATGCGCAGCAGGGCAATACGTCCCAGGAAGTCATCGGAGTCCAGGTTGGTGACGTGCGCCTGGAGCGGGCCGTCGACGGAAGCGGAAGGCTCGGGGAGGACGTCATAGATGACGTCGAAAAGCGCCTGCAGGTCCGCAGCCTCCGGGACGTTACCGTCACCCGGGTTCTCGGTAGAGGCCTTGCCCTCGCGGCCGGAAGCGTAGAGAACCGGCAGGTCCAGCAGCTCTTCGGCGGCTGCAGCAGCCTCTTCATCTTCCAGGCCGGCCGCGATTTCCAGCAGCAAGTCCTGCGCCTCGGTGACAACCTCGTCGATGCGGGCATCCGGACGGTCGGTCTTGTTGACACAGATGATGACCGGCAGCTTGGCTTCCAGAGCCTTGGTGAGGACGAAACGGGTCTGCGGGAGGGGGCCTTCGGAGGCGTCGACAAGCAGCACGACGCCATCCACCATGGAGATACCGCGCTCGACCTCGCCACCGAAGTCGGCGTGGCCCGGGGTATCAATAACGTTGATGATGAGGTCCTGGCCATCCTTGCCCAGACCCTTGCGGTGAATGGCGGTGTTCTTGGCCAGAATGGTGATGCCGCGCTCACGCTCCTGGTCATTGGAGTCCATGACGCGGTCCGAGTGTTCGCCATGGTCGCCGAAAGCGCCGGACTGCTCCAGCATGCCGTTGACGAGGGTGGTTTTACCGTGGTCAACGTGTGCGACGATGGCTACGTTACGGAACTCAGTAGTACTCACGTGTGGGGTGCTCCTTAAAGCATGATGCGTTAGCGGTGTGAACGGCCCTTAAATATACTCGCTCCCCCACATCCGTGCAGCATCGCGCCCGTGTGTAACGAAATGGTATCGAGCGCCGACATACCCCACAGTAGACCTCGTTTCGAGTTGACTACGCCGAAAAAGTGAATATTGTGACAGCAGATACTGTTGTGGCGTGTGTGACTATTGTTGTGCACGCGCCGACCTACACACAAGGATGTCCATGGCTCTCGATGAACAGCACTCCACCGGCAACGCCGCACACCGCGGCCTCGCCGGTATCACTGCTGCTGTGATGCTGGGCCTGCTCAGCGTCACCCCCGCACATGCCGACGCCCCCGATCTCTCCTCTTTGGTCACTGCCCAGCACAGTAGTAACCCGCTCGACAACCTCGGCCGTCCCACCCCGGAGACTCAGGAACGCGTTCGCGCTTTCGCGGCACAGCCATGGATCCCGCAGGAAGCCCGAAACGCTATCCTCACTGCCCTCAACTTCACCAGCGGTGAAAACGGCGATGGTGGCGTGGCCATGCCGGAGGGACATAATCCTTCCTTCCGCCAGTTCTACTGGCCTACGGTCTCCGCACAGTGCATTGGCGGTCAGGGCGACTCGGTCGGTTCGGCCATCGCCGTCCCCGGCCCCACCGAAATCCCCGCCCCAGGCGCAGGTGAAGGAGAAGCCGTCTTCCTCTTCACCGCCCTAGGCACGCCAACTGCCGCCGAGCAGCAAGGCGCCATGCGCGTTCAATGGTTCAACCTGGACACCTTCCAGTTTGGGACCACCCCGCTGTTCAACAACGGCATCAACTCCGATGGCCCCACCACGGTCTCCGGCCGCGCCGCTACCGGCAAGGGCACGGTCGTGGCGGTTCTGTCTGGCGCGGTCAACACTGCTGAGTCCTCGTGTTCATTCCCACCCACCGCGGCCTTTCTCGAGGTGAACTAATGAGTACTGAACTGCACCCGGTCAAACAAGAGACCTTTAATACGGCGGACAACACGAATGTTGATCCCAAAGGTTTCCTGCGTGAGGTAGACACCTACCGCGTCACCGATTTTGGTCTCTACATGGCCCGCGGTGCCAACCACCCACGCTTTGGCTACCTCGAGTCGTGGCTGCTCCCAGACTTGGGCCTGCGCGCTAACATCTTCCACTTCCGCGAAGGCGTGGACGTGGAGCAGGATTTCTACTTCGATGTCGCTGATATCGACGTTAACGGTGACGTGTGGACCACCCGCGACCTGTATGTCGATCTCGTCTCTACCTCAGGGGAGCCAGTTGACGTGCTCGACATCGATGAGCTCGCCGCCGCCACCTCCACCGGACTCATCAGCGCCGAGGAAGCCGAGCGCGCCATGGAGCGTACCCTCACCGCCGTCGAGGGCATCACGCGCTACGGCGATGACGCAATGACCTGGCTGCACACTCTTGGGATGGAACTTACGTGGGCTGACACTGTGGAACTCGTCCCAGCCGAGTAACCTTGGGTGAGCAATTCTCCCCTACCTTAAAGGATGTGAGCCATGGCCGGTGGCCTGTTCGCCCTGCTTGACGACGTAGCCCTCATCGCCCGCTCCGCCGCCTCCAGCGTCGATGACGTGGCCGCATTAGCAGGTAAGACGTCCATGAAATCCGTCGGTGTCGTCGTCGATGACGCCGCCGTCACCCCACAATTTGTTGATGGCGTGAAGCCACAGCGTGAGCTGCCCATGATCTGGCGCATCACCAAGGGCTCGCTCATCAACAAACTCATCATCATTCTGCCCATCGCGCTTATCCTGTCGTGGATCGCACCGTGGGCGCTGACCCCGATCCTCATGTGCGGCGGTACCTACCTCTGCTTCGAGGGTGCGGAAAAAATTATCCACTTCCTTTTCCACCGCGGCGAAGAGGAAAAGAAGCCCGTCCGCGACAAGGGCGGGGATGCCGAGGACTCGCTGGTGCGTTCCGCCATCACCACGGACCTCATTTTGTCCGCGGAGATCATGGTCATCTCCCTCAACGAGGTCATCGACCAACCCTTCTGGATGCGCCTGGCCAGCCTCATCATCGTTGGCATTATCCTCACCCTCGGCGTTTATGGTGCCGTCGCCGTGCTGGTGAAGATGGATGACATCGGCATGGGGCTGCTCGAGCGCAATGATGGCGACTCTGCCCTCGGCACCGCTTTGGTCAAGGGTATGCCCGTGGTTCTCGATATCATCGGCATCATCGGTACTGCTGCGATGTTGTGGGTCGGTGGCCACATCGTGATTAATGGCCTCCACGAGTTCGGAGCAGAACAGCCCCATGGCCTCATTCATGATGTCACCGAGAACATCAGCAACGGTGCGCTCTCGTGGCTCGCAGAGACCGGCATCTCCATGGTCTTCGGCCTGATTCTGGGCACCGTCGTAGCGACCGTCATCATGGCGGTCAAGGCAACCGCAGAGCGCGTGAAGTAAACCTCTTACACAAATCCTCTTACATAAAGAGCATCAGCGACACCGCCATAATCGCCATACCGGCGATGACACCATAGATGGCAAAGTGATGCTTGCCGGTCTCCTCCGCGGTGGGCAGAAGCTCATCGAGGGAGATGAAGACCATGATGCCGGCGATGGCGGCGAAGCTAAAGCCCATCGTCGCCGGCCCGATAAAGGGCATGAGGATGGCAAAACCGATGAGTGCTCCCACTGGCTCCGCCAAACCGGAGACGGTAGCCCACCAGAATGCTTTCGTGCGCGAGCCTGTCGCCGCGCGCAGAGGCACCGCCACCGCGATGCCTTCCGGAATGTTGTGAATAGCAATCGCCACAGCGATAGGAATCGCGATTTCTGGAGCTTCGAGCCCCGACATGAACGTGGCGAAACCTTCCGGGAAATTGTGGAGCGCCAAGGCAAAGGCGGTGAACACGCCAGTCTTCATGAGCCTTTTGCGGCGCGCCTCCTCCTCCGTGGTTGCCGGCTCGTGCGGGTTAATCTCCGCCGGCACGGCGCGGTCAATAATGGCGATGAGGGCAATCCCCGCAAAGAAGGCGATAATGCCTGCCCACGTGGCGGACTTTTCGGTCCCGAAGGCTTCTCCTAGCTTGCTGATTCCCTCCGGAAGGATCTCCATGAAGGAGACATAGAGCATCACGCCCGCAGAAAGCCCCAAGGCGGTGGCCATGAATCCCGGCCCCGGCTCTTTCTTGCCCACGGCGAGGGCGCCCCCGATGGACGTCGATAAGCCGGAGAAGAGTACGAGGCTGAACGCGAACGCGACGGTGGCTAAATCCATAGTGGAAAACTATAGCGCGTCAGGGTCCTGCTCCGTGGATATCACCAGTGACTCGCCATCTTTCACCGTGGGGTCATCGTCGATGTACTCACCGGTTTCGTGGTCAGGGCGATACCGGCCATGCAGATGACCCAGAAATTAGTCACCGCCGGGTTGCCGCGCTGCGTGAGCTGGGAGTTGACCACGGAAGCGGAATCAGCCGTCGTGATAAAGAAGACAATGAGCATGACCAGCACCAGCCGCTCACGATCTCCACGCCATATTTAACTTTTTGTTCCTCAATCGACCGTAACCCAGTTGACGTCTCTGCGTAGGATTGGAGGAAGTCCATCTACTCCCACCAGACGCATGAGGTGACTGACACAACTATGGCGCTCTACCCGCTGGCCCCCTCTTACTTCGGGGTTGAGCACGTGGCCGTCCTCGACCACGTCAACCTCGGCACTGCGTTGAGCTTCCCCGGGTTGGCCACGGCGCCTGCGCTTGTCGATGTCTCCCTTATCCCCGACCCCACCACCCGCGGTTGGCGCATTCGCTCGCCCTTCGGTTTCTTGGGCGCACTCGACGCGGAGGAGTCCGCGGAGTATCCCTCGCTCGCCCGCCTTCGCACAGCGGGTCTTAGCCCCTCGACGCACGCCACGGTCGAGATTGTCGAAGGTGACGTTGACGTTGCCGTTGCCCTAGGTCTCGATCCGTGGATGATTCCCACCACGAATCAGCCGGTAGGTTCTGTCCTTCTGGCTGGTGGGCACGGCGCGCTTGTCGACGTCTCCGCAGGCCAGCTCACCACCTACCAACTCCGCGGGATGGGCACCCAACAGCTCATCGTTTCCCTCACCCTTATCGACGACACCGTCCTCGCTACCCACGGCGACCTCGTCCTTGGGCCCTGCACTTCCCTCGCCGACTCCCCTGCCCTCGCTGCCGCTGTCGAGGCCGCTGCTCCCTCGGGTGCTTCCCTCGCCGCCCGCGCCTATGCTGCTGCAGGCCGTCTCGCCGTGGACCTCCCAGACTCGGCCGACGCTCTCTTTTCGCCAGCCATCCCGCCGCTTCCGCTCTCGCCCGACCATTCTGCGATTCCTCCAGCACTGGATCTCACAGCGGATTGGGAGGTCACCGCCCCGGCCGCTCCGCTTGCCTCCCCGCTGCCCACCGGCACACGCACCTTCACCTCCTCTAGTTCGTAGCCTCAGCACTTTTCTGCCCCGTCTTCCCCTACCCCAGGAAGCAAAGGCACCTTTTAACAAGTACCTTATGCACTTCTAATCATGCTTCGACCTGGGGTTTCTCCGACACCGGCCCATAAAAGGTTCCCTTACTCTGGTCCCAGGGAACATATAGCCACTCGCCAGAAGCGATACGCCGATCGTGATTTTGCACTATGGGCTGAAGATTCATGGGGAAGCGACGACCCCGATGTCGGCGGCCGACGTTCCGTTCACTCACACTCCGGCGGCCGCGTGCAGTCGAACCGTTCGCGTTACTGAATCTTGCACTCAGGCCACTTCGAGCGGCTCAATACTGTTGACTTCTTCGGCGATAGAATCCTCAGCTACCTCGAGTTCGTATCTTCCTTGCAAGTTCAGCCAGAACTGCGGTTCTACCCCGAAATACTTTCCTAGCCTCAACGCAGTATCTGCGGTGATTCCGCGCTTGCCGTGGACAATCTCATTAATCCTGCGTGGCGGGACCCCAATGGCCATGGCCAGCTTATGTTGTGTGATCCCGAATGCCTTAATGAAATCCTCATTGAGTACTTCTCCGGGATGAATTGGCGGATACAGTTTGGTACTCATATCGCTCCTTAGTGATAATCCTCTATCGCCACGTCCGCCGGACCTGCTTCAGTCCAGCGAAAAGTAATCCTCCATTGCTGATTGACACGAATGCTGTATGTTCCCCGTCGGTCGCCTTTCGAAGCTTCCAACCGGTTGCCCGGCGGTATTCGCAGCGATTGCAGGGAAACCGCCGCATCAAGCTGATGAAGTTTTCTATTTGCGGTCTTGTGGATTCTCGAATCGATCCGCGGTGACGCTCGGCGCAACCAGACAAGCTCGGTGTCTCGGTCAGCAAAGGACTGGATCATGACCTCAATCTACAAACCATAACGGAATCCGTCAATAACGATCTCCGTTAAGTTTCTGACACTGAATCCTGGAGAATTTTCCGGAGCTTAAGACTGCCTTGATTCCCCCATGACAATGACATTCTAGAAGGCACCTTTTAATTAGTACCTTATGCGCTTATGCTCATACGCTGACCTGGACTTTCTCCGACACCGCCCCACAGATGGTTCCCTTACTTTGGTCCCTTTGCTCCTAGCACCGCGCTCGTTCATTTCGGCAGCCGCCCACTAGGACTTAGCGCACCGTTCGCTGCCCATCCACTAGGCGAGTCACTCCGATCGAGTCGAGGTGCTCCAGCAACGGAATGGCCACTCGGCGGGTCGTGCCCAGGGCCTTGCGCGCGGCCGAGAGAGTAAATGGCTGCTCCAGCCCTGCGACGATGTCCTGCGCCCGACGCGGTGCCGTGGGCAAGAGCACCACACCTGATTGCAGGCGGAGCACGCGCCCGGCGCGCTCGGCCGCAGCAAGCTCTTTGGGACCAAGTCCTAGTCTTGTGAGGTCCTCCGCTTCCGGGGCAGCGAATGGTTCGTCGCGGAGGCGCCGTTCAAGCTCGGCCACGCCTTTCTCGGCGGGGCCGAGATCCACGGTCTGTCCAGGCAGGCGCAGGACACCCTCGGCCGATTCCACGTGGGCCGCGGCTACTGCCAGTCCCAGTAATGCTGGTTCGCTCAGGCCCAGCGCATCCATGGCTGCTGCGTGCGGCAGGCCTGGCGCGAGTGGATTGGATTCAGCGTGGTTCTTCACCGCGCCCAGCAGCGCCTCCTTCCAGGTGGTCACTTGGCTGGCGGCAATCCACCACTCACGGAATTCGATGATCCCGGCTGGTTTGCCCTCCACCACGAAGCCATCGCGCACAAGGTTCTCTACGCGCTCATAGCCGCAGCGCTTCAGCCACGCTGCGGGATCCCGCGGGGACGTCTGCGCCAGCTGCACCGCCCGCTTCTTCGCGTCGCCGCGCCGGCTCAGTTCCGCCGGGTTCACGTCCACGATTTCGACGCCCGCGACAACGTGACGTCCGCCGGGGCTGCGTACGACGAACCTATCGAGAAGCGTGAGCGGCAGAGGCTGGTCCAGGGTCAGGCGCGCATAGTCGCCTCCGAGCGGCCGCAGCCTAGCACCCACACCGGCGGTACCAATGTGCACCACGATGTTCTGCGGGAGCTCAGACAAGTCTGAACCGAAGGTGCGCCGCACGTCCACGGTGTCGAGCACGCGCCACGCTTGAGGGCTCAGCAGTGCATCGCCCCGATGGACCTCATCCGCGTCCACTCCGCGCAGGTTCACCGCCACGCGGGAGACCGGCCCTACCGAAGACACACTGGCGTTCTCACTCTGCAGTCCGCGGACCGTCACCTTCTTCTCCCCCAGCACCAGCTCATCGCCCACGGCAATGGTTCCTGCCGCCAGAGTTCCCGTCACTACGGTGCCGGCACCTTTCACGCTGAAGGCTCGGTCTACCCACAGCCGCACACGCGCTGTCGCATCGGGAGCGGGCATCCCCGCCAACACAGCATCCAGCTCTGCCCGCAGTGTGTCCACGCCCTCCCCGGTTATGGCGGAGACGGGGACGAGGGGGGCGTCGCCAAGCGCTGTTCCCGCCAGCTCCGCCCTGACCTGTGCGATGGCTTCTGCGCGGCGCGCATCATCTGCACGATCCGCGCGCGTGAGCGCCACCACGCCGTGGTGCACGCCCAGAGCACGCAGTGCGTCGCGGTGGTCAGTGGACTGCTCCTGCCAGCCTTCATCGGCCGCCACGACAAAGAGCACAACCGGCGCGGGGCCCACCCCGGCCAGCATGTTGCCCAGAAATTTCTCATGTCCCGGTACATCGACAAAGGCCACATCCGCGCCGGAGTCCAGCTTTGTCCACACGAAGCCCAAATCAATGGTCAGTCCACGCCGCTGTTCTTCCTCCCAGCGGTCCGGCTCCATTCCGGTGAGCGCCTTGACCAAGCTGGACTTGCCGTGGTCCACGTGGCCTGCGGTGGCAACGACGTACATCTACATCACCGCCTGTAGTGCCGCAATAAGTTCCGCGTCCTGGCTCTCCGGCACGCAGCGCACATCCACCAGGCAGCGTCCGTGGCTCACGCGAGTCACGACCGGTGTCGCCCCAAGGCGCAACGGGCGCGCCAGCTCCTCCGGCAACGCCACTGCCCAGCCGGGCAACGGTATCTCCGGAGCACCGCCACCACCTACGCGACCATCATGGTCCACCACCTCGGCACCCAGCGCAGCAGCAATTTTTTCCGTGCGCTCCTTGTGACGATCAGGTGAGATGTGCAGAGCCTCGTACACCGCATGTGCGGAGGTCGACAGCGCCGCCTCCAACGCGTTGAGACGGAGCTTGTCAATACGCACGGCCCGCGCCAGCGGGTGCTTCGTGCATGCAGCTATGGCTTCCTTCGTTCCTACGAGCACTCCCGCTTGTGGGCCGCCCAGGAGTTTGTCCCCGGAGAACAACACGATATCGGCGCCGTCCCGCAAGGCTTCGCTGGCGGACGGTTCCTCCGGCAACACCGCATCCGGTGTGAGTAAGCCTGAACCGATGTCCACGATGAGCGGCAAGTCTGTGAGCGCACGCAGCTGTGCCACCGATACCGACGACGTAAAACCACTAATGCGAAAGTTAGAGGGGTGCACCTTAAGGATGGCTCCAGTGCCCTCATCCAGCGCACGCTCATAGTCCGCTACATGCGTGCGGTTGGTCGCGCCGACTTCATGCAAACGCGTCGCTGTGGACTCAATAAGTTCGGGCAGGCGGAAGCCCGCACCAATTTCAATGAGTTCCCCGCGGGAGATGATGACCTCTTTGCCAGGTGCTAGGGCCGCAGTAGCTAGCAGCAGCGCGGAGGCACCATTGTTCACCACGAGCGCATCGTCCGCGCCGGGGCAAGCCGCCAGCACGGCATCACGTGCCGCGCGCCCCCTATTGCGTGAGCGCAGACCGCTCTCCAGATCCATCTCCACGTCGGTGTAGGACGCCGCGGCTACCAGTGCGTCCACCGCCGCTGGCGGCAACGGTGCACGGCCCAAGTTCGTGTGAATGATAACGCCGGTGGCGTTGATGACCGGGCGCAAAGAATACGGCTGTGAGCTGTTCAAACGCTCTTCTAGCTTCTCTTCAATGAGGGAGGGTGGGAGGGTGCCGGAGCGGACGTCGTCAAGCACGGCGTCAATCACTGCACGAACCCTGTACGGCGCCACGCGCTCCTGCGCATAGCGCACCGCCGGGTACTGGAGGATCACATCCATCTTGGGGATGAAGCGGCGGGGGTCTGTCGTCATGGGTCCTCCTAGCTGCGCGTTTGGCGGAGACGGACAGGAATCGAACCTGCCAGACCGAGATACTCGGCCTCACCGGTTTTGAAGACCGGGGCGCCCACCAGGACACGTACGCCTCCGCCTGCACACCTTACACGCGGCTAAAATAGTACCTATGTCTGACATCAAGTTAACGTCCTATGCCGCCGGTGGCGGCTGCGCCTGCAAGATTCCCCCGGGCGAACTCGAGTCTGCCGTTGAGGGACTCGTGGGCACCGCAGACCCCAACGTGTTGGTCGGGCTTGACGACGGCGACGATGCCTCCGCCGTGCGCATCCCAGACGGACTGGCGGTCATCTCTACCGCGGATTTCTTCACGCCGATGCTCAACGACCCCTATGACTGGGGCCGCGTGGCTGCTGCCAATGCGCTTTCCGACGTCTACGCCATGGGCGGCACCCCCATCACCGCCATCAACCTCGTGGGCTGGCCGCGCGAAGTGCTTGGCCTCGACATTTTGCGCGAGGTTCTGCGCGGCGGCATGGATATCGCCAGTGAGGCCGGCATTTCCATTACTGGCGGTCACTCCATCACGGCTCCGGAACCCACCTATGGTTTGGCGGCCACGGGCATCGTCCACCCGGACAAAATCTTGCGCAACGACGCCGCCGAGGCCGGGCTTCCCATCACGCTGACCAAGCCGATTGGCGTGGGCATCCTCAACAATAAACACAAGGCCACCGGCGAGGTCTCCCAGGCCGCGGTGGACTCTATGACCACGCTTAACCGCGATGCGGCCGCTGCCGCGGTAGCAGCCGGGGTACGTGCCGCCACCGACGTCACCGGCTTCGGACTGTTGGGCCACCTCTATAAGATGTGCCGCGCCTCCGGAATCGGTGCGGAGCTAGACTTCTCCGCTGTTCCTGCCATTGAGGGCGCGAAGGAAGCCCTGGCAGAAGGGTTCATCCCGGGCGGCTCGCGCCGCAACCTCGACTGGGTACACCCCCACCTGAACGCCGACCTGAGTGAAGAAGACCTCGTCTTCCTTGCTGATGCCCAGACCTCCGGCGGCCTCCTCGTCATCGGTGAGGTTCCCGGCTATCCGGTCATTGGCCGAACCGTCCCAGGTGAGGCGCGGATTACTATCCGCTCGTAACCGTCGAGGTTCCGAGGCCTTCCGCACGGCGGCGGGCCTCCGCGCGGCGCTTTTGCGGTCCGATGGTGGTTGAGGGATCCTTGACGGCCTCGCGCCCGGCGTTGAGAACTCCGAAACGTGTGCAGGCTGAGCCCGCCATCAGTGCCAGCCCCGAGACCACCGATACCGCCCGCGATTTCGTCAGTGCCGCTACTGCGGATCCCACGCCGCCGGCCGCAATGAGCGCCTCGGAAGCCTTCATGAGCTTTCCAGGTACGCCCTCATGCAGCGGGCGCTTGGGCTCCGGCTCCATGTTTTCTTCCATGACGCGGGTCGCGGCGAGGTCGCTCGCTGCGGCCGCCATGCCCAAGGCGCGTGCAGGACCTGCGCTTTCCACGGGAGTGAACACCATCGCGGCACCTGATGCGGCTGCCGACGCCGACGATACGAAGACATACGGCAAGTGCTTCCTTGCGTCATTCCATGTCGGATTCGAGGTATTCGCCAGCAAGACGGCTGTGTATCCGGCCAGCGGACCGCCCAACACGCCGGCGACACCACCCGCTGGGCCAGCGGCCTGGTCAAGAAGAGCCCGAACGGGCGCAGGCACTACCCCGCCAACCAGCTCATCGGCTTCCACAAGAGCTGGCAGAGCTGCTGCGCCAGCGAAGCTACCCAAGATCCACGAACCAACGGACATCGGCGAGGTCACCTTGAACACTCGGAACATGTTGAGCAGGCGTTCCGGGCGGCCCAAGTCCAGCACGAGAAAAACTGATCCTACCGAGGCCGCCGAGAAGGCGGTCAAGCGCGTCGACCGCTTCAGCTCCCTATTGCCGGTCGCCTGCGCACCTGCGCCGAGCAGCGCCGAGCCACCAGCCAGACCACCGAGGAACAGGTAGCCGCCAATGGGCCACTCCCACGGCGGGGCTTTGACCACGGGCTTGCCGTAATAGGAAGAGAACTCAAAGTCCTCCGCCATGCGCTGCTCTTTGGAACCGTCTTGGGCACCCGCGCCTAGACGCTTGCGCTTCTTTCCACCCTTCTTGCCTCCGAAGCGCCTAGGCTCCTGCGGCGGGCGGTACTCATCAAATTCGCTCACTTGCGGCCTCCCATCACGAATGCTCCGGCAACCGCCAGCGCCATACCTCCAATAGCCTTCGCCGCGATCTTGTACATCTGCGGCAAATCCGCCGTGGGCACACGCGGATCCGGCGGCAAGCCGTAGACCTCAGGAGAGTCCAGAAGCAAGAAGATGGAGCCAGTGCCACCCACACCGTCCTCACGGTTCGCACCATACAGGCGAGCCTCAGTCAGGCCCTGCTCGTGCAAAACACGTACACGTTCCTGAGCTGCGGCCAGCATCTCTTCGTACGGACCAAACTGGATGGAGTCCGTGGGGCAGGTCTTGGCACAGGCCGGCTGCTCACCAATCTTGAGGCGGTCGTAGCACATGGTGCACTTCTGAGCCACGCCCAAGTTCTTGATGGGCATGGACTGTCCCGGCACATGATCTTGGCCTTGCGGCTTGAGCTGCTTAAGCTTGGCAAGCACGTTGATGCCCGCGTGATCAGGAACTTCGTAGTCTACCGTGGCCGTCTTATCTGCTTTCAGCGTGACGCCACCATCATCGCGGCGCTCAATGACGCCAAAGGGACAACCCGCCACACAGGTACCACAGCCATTGCATACATCGTCTTGCACCACCACGGTGCCGTACTCCGAGCGGAACAACGCGCCCGTCGGGCACACATCGAGGCATCCCGCGTTGGTGCAGTGTTTGCACACATCGGAGGACATGAGCCAGCGGAAGTCATCGGTGTCGGGCGGCGTCGTGGACGGCTGAACAGTAGGCATACCCAGCGAAATGAGCTGCCGCCCCTCTTCCCGGGCGCGTTCAATGCGCTCGTTGTTTTGTTCAATGAAGGCCACATGGCGCCACGTGTTGGCGCCAAGCGAGCCGGTGTTGTCATAGGAGTTTCCAGTCACCGCATAGCCTTCAACCGGGTTGCGGTTCCACTCCTTACACGCCACCTCGCAGGCCTTACAACCGATACAAATGGAGGTATCGGTGAAGAACGCCATGCGCTGGTAGGACTCGTAGCCGTGCTTGTCGGCTTTCTCCGTCAATGCATTCGCCACGGTTATTAGCCCTCCTTGCCTTCATAATCAGCCACGTTGCCCGCTGTGGAGTCATTACCAGTGTTCTCGTCGGTGGCCCGTACCTCCGTGGTGAACGCGTCGCTCACATCAAGAACTTGGTTTCCTGACTCCACCGTCAGCTTCGCGCGCTCCTGGTATTCACGCAGCAAATCCAGTCGAGCCTCACCGCGTGGGCGGCGTCCCGGCTGAATATCACACGCGCCCACCTTAGAGTTCTGGATGAACACGTTCGGCTCCAGCGTCAGACCCAGCAGGTCGTTCGCGCCATCGCCGGCCACATCGGTGGTTTCAGACTCGCCGTAGTGATACGGCAGACCGATCTGGTGGAACTCCTCGCCGTTGATGGTGAGCATTTCCATGCGGTCGGTCACCAAAACCTGGGCCTCAATAACGCCGCGCGGCGAGACAATGGTGGCCCACTCGCCATTAACGAGTCCACGCTTTTCCGCCAAGTCCTTATCCACCTCACAGAACAAGCCTGGCTGCAACTCCGCCAGGAACGGCAGGCGGCGTGACATAGCACCTGAGGTATACATCTCCGTCAGGCGATAGGTGGAGAAGACAAACGGGAACACGTCCGCGCCGACCTCCCCTGGCTCGGGGCGGGAAAGGTTGTCCTCACGCTTAATGGTCAAGCGCGTTGGCGACTGCTGCTGCTTGTACAGCGCGTTCGTCACCGGAGACTCTTGTGGCTCGTAGTGGGTGGGCAGGGGGCCGTCGGAAAGCCCCTGCGGCGCAAAGAGCCAGCCCAGGCCGTCTGCCTGCATGATGAAGGGATCATCACCATCGAGGGCCTCTGGTCCCACGGCATCGACGGGCGCCACGTAATCCGGACGCTTCGTTGCTGGGAAGTCAGGCACGTCGTCACCGACCCACGTGCCCTGAGCTTCATCCCACCACACGTACTTCTTGCGCTCCGACCATGGAGTTCCATCGGGCTTTGCCGAGGCTCGGTTGTAGAGAATGCGGCGGTTAGCTGGCCATACCCAGCCCCAGTCCAAGGCAACCTCGTTCTGTTCCGAACCCGGCACCTTCTTTGCTGCATGGTTGATGCCGTCCTTGTAGATACCGGTGTAAATCCAGCAACCACCGGACGTCGTGCCATCCGCACGCATTTCCGTAAAGGCAGGCAGGAGCTGCCCTTTCTTTGGTCCGTCGAGGTAGTAGCCGTTGATTTCACGCAAGATCTCATCCGAGCTCGGATCGCCGTGCTCGTCCTCGGTGTAATCCCATGTTATGGACTTGATGGGGAGGTCACGCGGGTCAGTTGAATCAGCAAGGCGCTCACGGATCTTCTTTCCCAGCTGGTAGAAGAACCACGCCTCACTGCGGGCTTGGCCCGGCGGCGGAACCGCCTGGAAGCGCCACTGCACCATGCGCTGGGTTTGAGTAAATGTGCCGGATTTCTCCACGTGAGTAGCTGCCGGCATAAGGAAGACTTCGGTGCCAATCTCTTCGGTCTTGAGCTCACCGTTCTTGATTTCCGGAGAGTCCTTCCAGAAGCTGGCGGTTTCAATCTCCTGGAAATCGCGCACAACCAGCCACTTCAGTGCCGCAAGTCCACGGCGTTGCATGCCGCCGTTGGACTGCGCCACCGCTGGGTTCTGGCCAAAGACGAAGTAGCCTTCAACCTCGTGGCGGAGCATTGCCAACAGGGTTTCATACGTTGAATGCGCGCCGGACAGGCGCGGCATGAGGTTGAATCCCCACTCATTCTCTTCGGTGGCCGCGTCACCCCAGTAAGACTTCATCAGTGAGACCGCATAGTTCTCACCCAACTGCCAGAAGCCCTTCTGGTCTTCCTTGCGGAAGGAGTTAAGGTACTCACTCCAGTTCGTCTGCTCCACGTGCGGCATGGGCAGGTACCCCGGCAGGGAGTTGAACAGCGTCGGGATATCCGTCGACCCCTGAATCGAAGCGTGGCCGCGCAAGGCCATGATGCCCGAGCCAGGACGGCCCACATTACCCATGAGCAGCTGCAAGATCGCCGCCGTACGGATGAACTGTGCTCCTAGAGTGTGCTGGGTAAAGCCCAGTGCGTAGGCGAAGCAGGTAGTGCGGTCCGGCTTGGAATTCTCCGCGATGGAATTCGCCAGGTAGTAGAAGTCCTCCTGTGAAATACCGCAGGTCTCCTCCACCATCTCCGGGGTATAGCGCGAGTAGTGGCGCTTGAGAATCTGGAACACCGTGTTCGGGTTCTCTAGGGTCGGATCCTTCTCCACGTTCCACGACGAGCCCTCAGGCTTGCGCACGTACTGCCACGAATCCGTGACGTACTTGCCCGTTTCCGCGTCATAGCCGGAGAACAAACCTTCAAGGTCCTCGGTGCCCTTGAAGTCGGACGAAATGATGGACGCAGCGTTCGTGTAATTCACCACGTAATCGTGGAAATACAGGTCATTGTCCAGCACGTACTTAATGATGGCGCCCAACAGCACCACATCCGTACCACCGCGAATGCCAATGTGACGGTTCGCAAACGCAGACGTGCGTGTGTAGCGCGGATCAACGTGGATGATGCGTGCACCACGCTTCTTAGCCTCAACTACCCATTGGAATCCCACTGGGTGGCACTCGGCCATGTTGGAACCCTCAATGACGATGCAGTCTGCATTCGCCATATCCTGCAGCGGTTGGGTTGCGCCGCCGCGGCCAAACGAAGTTCCTAGACTAGGAACGGTGGCGGAGTGTCATATGCGCGCCTGGTTCTCAACCTGAATCGCACCGGTTGCCGTAAAGAGCTTCTTAATGAGGTAGTTCTCCTCATTGTCCAGTGTTGCACCACCCAGTCCGGCGATGCCCATAGTGCGGTTGAGGGGACGCCCCTGCTTATCGACGTCCTCCCAATGCTTCTTACGCGACTCCACAAAGCGATCCGCGATCATGTTCATCGCGGTTTCTTCATCCAAGTCCTGCCACTCGGTGGCATAAGGTGCACGGTACTTAATTGTGGTGACGCGCGACGAGGAGTTAATGAGTTGCTCAGAGGCCGAGCCCTTGGGGCACAGGCGTCCGCGCGAAATCGGGGAATCCGGGTCGCCCTCGATCTGGATGACGCGGTCATCCTTGACGTACACGCGCTGGGAGCAGCCCACCGCGCAATAGGGGCAGACGGATTGGACCACGCGGTCGGCGTCCACGGTGCGGCCACGCAGCTCCTCGCTCTTGGCCGACTGCGTAGACAAGTCGCGGCCGAAGGCATCCTTATTGCGGATCTGGCGGACGACCGGCCAGTTCAGCGGACTAAAACGAGACATGCCTCAAATCTACTGCCTGGAGTTCATATTTTCTAGACCGACCGCACAGGGGCCTAAAAGGGGTAGAAAACAGCATCAAGGGCTTGGAGCTTTAAAGCTCCAAGCCCTTGCGTTTAGCCCGAATTACTTGCGGGTCTCAGTGATACCGTCGGTATCGATCTGCTCCTTGCGCAGCTCCTCGGTGTGGGTCTCGGTGTCCTGGATGGTCTCCTTGGACAGGTTGACCTTCTCAACCGGGACGGTCTTCTTGTCAACGTTCACGCGCTCCTCGTGCAGGGTGACGGAAGCCTCTGCGGTGTCGTTGTCACCGATGGTGCCGTTGAAGTTAGCGGCGTCAGCCTCGGAGATCGGGGTGCGCTCGACGCGAACCTCTTCGCGCTCGACCGGGACCTCAACGGTCTCGGTGTCGGTCACGACGTACTTGCGCAGACGTGCCTCGCCGGTAGCAACGCGCTCCTTGTTGACGTCCAGACGCTCCTCGGAACGGATGAGCTCGTTGTCGTTGTCGGTCAGGTTGTGACCAGCGGCGGTGTCGGTGGCAGCAGCGCGGTCGGTGGCTGCGGTGCGGTCGGTGGCTGCGGTGCGCTCGGTGGTCACGGTCTCATCGTTTGCGTGAGCGCCTGCGCCTGCACCGGCAACGCCAGCGCCTGCAGCACCTGCGCCAGCAACGCCAGCACCGGTGGTGGTGTCAGTGCGCTCGTCACGGTAGGTGGTGACGTCCTGGGCGTTCTCCAGGTTGTAGTGCTTGAAGATGTCAGACTGTGCCTCCGGGGTCAGCGGCTTATCGGAGTCGAAGTCCGGGGCGCCCTCAATACGATCCTTGGAGAAAGCCAGCTTGAGGTCATCACCATTGAAGTCGTGGCCGCGGAGCGGGACCAGGCTGGAGTTCATGCCGAACAGGCCGTGGTTGACCTCAACGAAGGTCGGCTGACCGGTCTGCTCATCAACGAAGACCTCCTTGACAGAGCCGAGCTTCTCGCCAGCGTTGTCGTAAGCGGTTGCGTCGAAAAGATCCTTGATGTTCTTGCCCATTGTTTCTCTGAACCTTCCTATAATTGGTCTATTTATCGGCGGCAAACAGTGAAACTCAGTCGCTACCCCCGAATCCAACGTTCAGGAGAGCGCGATTTGCTATTTCGTTTGCTCTGCCATCCACGATACGGACAAATCAACATCTCGCCACCACTGTGACCCGTTTTTTCAACTTTTCATGGCTTCGCCGCAGGTCACACAACCTATAACGATTAGGTAACGGAGCTGTCATTGCATCACACTGGCCAGTTTCTTACCTCTCGGGTTCCAACTAGACCTCATTGAGGCCACACAGAGGTCACCACAGGAAAGAACCCTTCCCCTACCAGCAACCACACCACATCACTTCAAGGCACCACTTTCCATGCGAACCCCTACACCCTCCACAGGAAATTCCAATCATGCCCCGCTACCCCCACACATCAGATCAAATCTGAATTGGTCTAGTTCGCAGAGTATGTACAAGCCACACCATCGGTACCCTCAACATCATGAGCACTCATAAACACTTTGAACTCAAGGTCCCGGGCGGCAAGCTTCTCGTCGTCGACATCGCCCTGGACGCCAACAACACCATCACCACCGCCAAGATCTCCGGTGATTTTTTCCTAGAGCCCGAGGAAGCCTACGACGCACTCGGTCCTGCTTTGACCGGCGTCACCACGGCCACCAGCACCTCCGATATCCAGTCCCGCCTCGATGCCGCGCTCGCCCGAATCGAGGAGGAAGAACCCGTCGCCCTCCATGGCTTCGACACCCATCACCTCGCCGTTACGGTCAAGCGCGCACTGTCCGACGGCACCGATTTCACTGATCACAGCTGGGAGATCCTGCGCCCAGGTATCCTCCCCACCCCGGTCAACGTCGCACTTGACGAGGTCCTCCTCAACGAAGTCGCGGAAGGACAGCGCGGCCCCACCCTGCGCTTCTGGGAGTGGGAGGACAAGGCCGTGGTCTTCGGCTCCTACCAGTCCTATGCCAATGAGTTGGATCAGGAGGGCGTCGACAAGCACGGCATTATTCCCGTGCGCCGCATCTCCGGCGGTGGCGCCATGTTCATGGAGGGCGGCAACTGCGTCACCTACTCCCTCTATGCCCCCGAGTCCCTCGTCGCGGGCTATTCCTATGAGGCCAGCTACGAATATCTTGACCAGTGGGTTCTCGCAGCACTGGGCAAACTCGGTGTTAACGCCTGGTATGTCCCTATTAATGACATCACTTCCGACGGCGGCAAGATCGGCGGCGCTGCACAGAAGCGCCGTAAAGGCGCGGTTTTGCACCACACGACAATGAGCTATGACATCGACGCCGACAAGATGATGGAAGTTCTGCGCATCGGCAAGGTCAAGATCTCGTCCAAGGGTCTGGCCAGCGCGAAGAAGCGCGTCGATCCGCTGCGCCGCCAGACTGGTGTGCCCCGCGAGGAGATCATCGACACGATGGCGCGTGAGTTCGCTACTCGCTACGGGGCCGTGGAGGCCGAGCTTTCCGACGCCACGCTTAGCCGCGCCCGCCACCTCGTCGACACCAAGTTCCTCACCGATGACTGGACGAAACGCATTCCCTAAACTTGCACGGGAATTTAAAGGCAGCGTACTGTGTTGTGGTCTTTAGTGAACCGATCGGTTCGCCCTGGGCGAACTGGCTGGTCTTTTTCTATACAACACTGTCTAGAAGGAACAATCTCGTGTCTGACACCTCCTCCCGCACGCTGCCCTCATGGGCCACCGGCTTTGGCGCCCAAGTCATCGCCGGCCTCATCATTGGCCTCATCCTCGGATTCATTGCATCCGGCATGGAATCCACGTGGCTCGCCGATACCCTCACCGGCATCGGCGGCGCCTACGTTCAGCTACTCAAGATTATGGTGCCGCCGCTCATCTTTGCCGCGGTCGTCACTTCGGTGGCTAACCTGCGCAAAGTGGCAAACGCTGCTTCTCTCGCGATTTCGACTCTCGTGTGGTTCGCCATCACCGCTTTCTTCTCGGTTCTCGCAGGCATCCTCGTTGCACTCGTCATGAAGCCAGGAGTCGGCACGACTGTCGACGCCTCCACCGCCGCCGATCCCTCCCACGTCGGTTCGTGGACCGCCTTCCTCCAGCAGCTCGTCCCCTCAAATTTCTTTGGCCTCAATGCTTCCTTCAGCGACGACACTGTCTCCCTCAGCTTCGGCGCCCTTCAGCTGCTTGTTATTTCCCTGGCCTTGGGCATCGCCGCGGTCAAGGCTGGCAAGGCTGCCGATCCGTTCCTGCGCTTTACCGAATCCTTCTTGAAGGTTATTCAGGTTGTCTTGTGGTGGATCATCCGTCTCGCCCCCATCGGCACCGCAGCCCTCATCGGTAAGGCCGTAGCCACCTACGGCTGGGATGCCATGAGCTCTCTGGGCAAGTTCGTCCTTGCCATGTACGTTGGCCTCGCCCTCGTCATCCTCGTGGTCTACCCTGCCGTTCTCCTGTTCAACCGCATCCCCGTCATGGGCTTCTACAAGCGCGTGTGGCCAGTATTCTCCCTCGGCTTCGTTACCCGATCCTCGATGGGCGTTATGCCCGTCACCGAACGCTTCACGGAGAAGGCAATGGGCGTCCCACGCGAGTACGCTTCTTTCGCCATCCCTCTGGGGGCCACCACCAAGATGGACGGCTGCGCCTCCGTCTACCCGGCCATCGCTGCCATCTTCATTGCCCAGTTCTACGGCATTGATCTCTCGCTCACCCAGTACCTGCTGATCATCTTCGTCTCGGTCATCGGCTCCGCAGCCACAGCAGGCACGACGGGCGCTACCGTCATGCTGACACTGACCCTGTCCACCCTGGGCCTGCCCCTCGCTGGCGTTGGCCTTCTCCTTGCCATCGAGCCCATCATCGACATGGGCCGCACCGCGGTCAACGTCACCGGCCAGTCCCTCTGCGCCACTATTGTGGCGAAGCGCGCGGGTATCCAAGACCAGGAGGTCTGGGACGCCGCCGAGGACGGTGTCACCCACATCATGAACGATGACGAAAAGAAGCATGTAGGCATCTCTGCCTAGCTTCCTCCCCCTCCACTAACCAGCCTCCCCAGCCCAGGAGCCATCGCCGAAGTCTTACCCCTGCAGCTCCCACTAGGGAGGCTCTTCTCTGTCTCGAGTCCCCACGTACCTGACCGCCGTCGTCTCAAACGACGATGCCTTCATCATCCGTGGTCGCTACCTCTACTTCGTCGTTTTAAACGACGGAGTCCTGGTTCTTACGTTTCGTCGTGTGGGTCGACGGGGGTTGGTGGTTGGGGGTGTGGTTAGAAGGGAATATCTTCTGTGGTGTTGGCGTGTGATTCTGTTTCAGCTTGAGCTGTGGTTTGTTGTTCGGCGTGATAGTCATCGAGTTCTTGTTTGAGTTGTTGGGCTTGTTCGCGGGTGCGTTGGCGGGTGGTGGTGATGTGTTGGCCGATGGTTTGTGCCCAGCGTTTTTCGCGGGGTGCGAGGGGGCCTTGGGCTTCTGTTACGGCCCAGGTGCCGTTGTCGTAGAGCCAGATGATGTCGCCGGTGGCGGGGTCGAGCAAGTAGTAGGCGCTGCCATCGGTTTTGAGGTTGTGATGTTTTTGGCATAGGCAGGCCAGGTTGTCTGGGTGTGTTGCCCCACCGTCGGCGTAGTTGTGGCGGTGGTCGAGTTGGGTGTAGTAGGCCGGCTCATCACATCCGCTCATGCGGCAGGTGCCGTCGCGTCCTTCGACGTGTTTACGCATGATGATTCCTGGCCGGTAGCCGTCGGTTTCTTTGACGGGGGTGGTCAAGTCGCGGTGGTGGTCGTAAGGCATATCTGCCAGCCGCCAGCCAAAGCCTTCGATGTAGGTCGGAGCGTTGTCGACGTCGCAGGCTTTGTAGGTGTGCAGGATGACGGTTGCCGGTGGGGTGATTTCACCGCTTAGTAGTTGTTTGATTGCATCGGTGATGCTGATGCCGTGACTGCTCGCGGTTTGGCGAATGAATGCATCGAGTTTGATGCCGGTGTCTTCATCAACTCCGAGCTCAAGCCAGGCTTTAGTTCCGTTGCTAGAGAAGGTATAGGAGTCGTGGGGGCGGGTGTCTCGGTAGGCAATAGTGTCATCGAGGGATTTACAGAGGTCGCGGACTTTGCGTCTGATTTGGCTACGGGTGGGAAAGACCTGGTTGGGTTTGGTGGGGGTGAAATACTCTGCCAAAAGGCAATCGATTACTGCGAGTGTGGCGGGGTTGTGGGTTGTGAGGGCGGCCATGGGTTGGTCAATAGCAATGAGAGATTCAATATCCAGCAGGCAGTGGGTATCTTGGAGGAATTTGACGGCGGGTAGTTCATTCAGGCGGTGGATGGCGCGCAGGCCTGCTTTGATGTGGCCTTCAGTTAACGCCCAGGCGTTAACGAGGGATAGTGCGGTGGTGTCAATATCGGCTTCAAGATCAGGTGTTGCCGCTACCCAAGCGCTATAGGTTGCTTTCCGGGCAATGCTGCGGGCTACAGCATGGGGATTATTGGGGTTGGTGATAGCAAAGAACGCAGCCGGAGGTGGTGATGATGGTGGTGTTGGTGGTGTGGTGGTCATGAGTGTCCCCGAGAAAATCAACAGTTAGAAGAAGTGTTCTAACCATGATTCTACCGGAAGCCCACCTTTAGGTCTATGGCCTGCACAAACAAAGCTGATACGGAAGGATGATCGGGGGTGTCAAGCCCATCTTTAGACTGTGTGTTTGACTCTTGCCGAACAGGGCGTATAACCGGGACCTATCTACAACCACGGGGGTACAACGCACACAGGGCGGCCGGCATTCCAGCCGACCGCCCTTCTAAAAAGGAAGCTTTTATTCGTACCGCACGTCACCACGCGCGACGGCCTTGCGGCCATGCACAAAGAAGTACACAACCGAAGCCACGAGCATGAGCGCCGCCAATATCCAGTACATGGTGGTATATCCCGTGGCGGAGATAACTTGCCCCAGCAGGATTGGACCGAAGCCGATTCCGATATCAAGGAGCAGGAAGAAGGTGGAAATGCCGGCACCCATCTCGTGCAGCGGAACCAAACGCACAGCAATTGCCTGGCCAGCCGGAAGAATAGAGCCATAGCCTAGGCCAACGAGCGCACCGGCCAGGATCACCTGCCAGTCGGACGAGGCCGAAGCTAACACGGCAAGACCCGCGATAAAGAAAACCAGCGACGTGTAGATAATGATGTTATCGCCACGGCGATCCTGCAACTTACCCAGAATAAAGCGCAGAATGAGGCTCACCACGGCATAGGCGAGGAAGAAGTAGCTTGCGCCTTGTTCGAGGCCCGCATCGGAAGAGTAACCGTTCAAGAAAGTGATGATTCCGGTGTAGGCAACACCCACGAACAGAATGAAGACACCGAAGGGTGCCACTGCTGGGTGGACGATGTTGCCCAAGGAGAAGGTCACGCTGCGCTGCTCTTGTGCCGGAGCCTTCACCACCAGTCCCAGCGCCAAAGCAACGACGGTCAGCGTCAGCGCCACAACAAAGACGGCGTTGTAGCCGGCATTATGCACAATGGCCAAGCCTGCGGCGGGGCCGAAAGCCGTCGCCAGCGTGGTTCCCAGCGCGAAGTAACCAGTGCCCTCAGCACGGCGGTGATCAGGGATTACAGACTGCGCCACAGCCATCACGGCCGTCGATGCAATCGCGTAGCCCAAACCATGCACGATGCGCACCACAAAGAGCAGCGGCAACGATTGTGCCGGGAAGTACAGTGCCATTGCAATGGCCACAGCAATGAGCGAGACCACGAGCGTGCGCTTTCGCCCCATTGCATCGACGATATAACCGGAGAAAAGTCGCGCGATTGTCGCACCCACCACAAAGGCGCTCGATGCAAATCCGCCCGCTGTATCGGACGCCTGGAACTGCTCGATGGCGTACATCGCCATAATGGTGACAAGCAGGTAGAAGACCGTAAATTGTGCAAAGTTCACCAACCACGCGAAAACGAAGGTTGGAGTGATGAGGGGGGTGGATTTAGCAGACGTTTGAGACACCTTCTTCGATAGCGTTATGGAGTTAAGACTCCCAAACGCTACCAAAGATCAGAGATACTTTCGAATTCTGGATTATGCCTGCACCATGCTTGACGACGCCCCTATCCGAACAGTTTCCGCAGGTACGGAGAGCCGAACCGCCACTGTGGGTCCATCTTTTCGCGCAACTCGCAGAACTCGTTAAATCTTGCATAAAGTTGAGCAAAGTCTTCGCGGCCGAGCGTGTTCATCTTGCCCCAGTGCGGCCGGCCGCCGGCTGCGCGCAGGATGGGTTCGAGCTTTGGCATGTAATCCTGGGGATTTAAGAACCGCGGAATGTGGAAGGCAATGTACATCGATTCGCGTCCAGAAGCCGTGGACAGTGCGACGTCGTCAGCCGCTGTCGTGCGCAACTCCAAAGGGAAACCAATGCGCCAGTCACGATCCTCGATAAAGCGGCGTATTTCACGGACGGCGGCGGGGCCGGCGGCAAGCGGCACGGCGTACTCCATCTCGTGGAAGCGCACCCGACGCGGACTCACGAACACCTCGTGGGCAGCGGCGCGATAGCGGTTATGGGAGATTACCGCAGTGGAGAAGCGATTAAGCGCTGGAATCGTTGCCGGGACCATCCGCCCCAGCGCGAGAGTGACTGCAAAGGCACCATTTCCCACCACTTCATCATCAATAAACTGCTTGATGCGTGAACGGTGCTCTCCATTCGGTGCGAGTCGCGTATTAGCTTTCACCATGGCGCGGTCAGTGTGGGGAAACCAATAGGACTCGAAGTGGTCGACGCTGCGAGACAGCTCCTCCCAGTTATCCATAAGCTCGTTGAAACCGATTCCCGTCTCTTCTGCCTGCAGGTCAAAGGCGTCAACGCACTGCATCTCCACCTCAACGACCACTCCGAGCGCCCCGATGCTCACCACGATGAGTCTGAGCAGGTCTGGATCCTCATCGAGAGAGTAGGTGCGGGTGTTGCCGTCGGCGTCGATAAGCGTGAGGCCCGTGACCGTACCCGCGAAGCCTGTGTAATCGATGCCGGTGCCGTGCGTCGACGTCGAAATTGCGCCGGCGAGGGACTGTGGGTCTACGTCGCCCTGATTCGTCAGAGCCAGCCCGAAGGGGCGCAGAAGTCCCGGCACGTCACGGAGACGAGTGCCAGCCAGGAATCGGACGCGCTTGCGCTGCTTATCGACGCCCACCAGGCCACTCAGCTTATCCAGATTCATCATCGTCCCCTCCCCTGCTGCCACCGGCGAGAAGGAATGACCTGCTCCAACGGTGCGCACGCTTCGCGAACGCGTGATGATGTCAGGAATCTCGTCAATGCGGGAAGGCTGCAGAAACTCTGCAGGTTTCGTAGTGACCGACCCAGCCCAGTTGCTAAAAGTACTCATCGGAGTGTCCATCCTTGTCCTCTATACGTGTCCCAGTGCTCGACACAGCCCTCCCCCACAGCAAGGAGGCAATCGACGTTTTCTGTCATCTCTCCGGCCTTGGCGTGGCGAAACCACACTGGGTCCTCGACCTTCAGGGAGGCGCCGTGCAACGGAGTCTGCACTTCTCCGGCACCCTCGGTGGTGGAATAACTTAGCCCTTGCGGCCACACCGGAACCGGCACGCGATCTTTAGCGGGTGGGCCTGATGCAATCCACCCGCCGGAGTTGACCGTTGCCCAGCCAGGGGCGGGCACGCGGGAGACCTGGCAGACGAAAAACGCTGCCGCCTTGTGATTGATGTCGGTGAAATCGTCGAAGATGGCCGGCGTGTAGAACCCAGAACCTGCGGCGAGTTCGGTCAATGTGCCTTCCGCCGCAGATTCCTGCAGGCTGCCGGTTCCGCCGCCGTTGACAAATTCAATGTCTGCCACCTCCCGCGCAGCGGCCACACAGGCTCGGCGTCGCGGCGCGAGATCCACCATGGACCGGGATCGCAGCCAGCGCTTAACTGCCCCAACCGGGCCGGGAAGACCATCCGCCACGGACGCCACCTGACCTTCATAGGCCATGAGCCCCACGAGACGATGCCCTCGCCGCAGAATCTCCTGGGCCAGCACCGTCACCTGCTCCGGTTCCCGGATGGGCGAGCGACGCGGACCCACCACTACGCCAGGCAAGTGCAGAGTGCAGTCAATATCGATGGCCACACGCAGTGGACTGGGAAGCAGATCAAGCAACTCGACACTGTCCACCATCACCGTCACGGTGTCGCGCGCGGCCGCGGAGCCTGCCAGCTCTCGCAGTGCCCGTCGGTTCACACTCGGGTAGGCCACGACAATGTCCCGGAACCCTTCTGCAACGAGATGGAGCGCCTCCGGCACCGAATACGCAAGGATACCGTGGTAGCCGTCATGTTCCAGCGCGCGGCGCAACGCCGACACGCTGCGGACCGACTTGGAGGCGACCCGAATGGGCAATCCCCCGGCGCGTGTGGACATCTGCTGGGCGTTGTAGTCGAAAGCCGCAAGGTCAATAACCCCAACGGGTGCTGGATGCTCGCCGGAGCGCACGAGAGGTTCGATAGCCTCTCGCACCTCCGTTCGCGGGATGGTGGATAGGGTGGGCATAACGTAATCCTAGCCACCCGTAGTTAGGTTTGTGAGACAAATCTCGAAAAATGTGTAGCGGAGCCAAATATTTTTGGGACAATGGACGTCATGAAAACCTTTACTCAGACCCGTCTCCCCCACCGTGTGCAGAGTTTCCTGGACGCTGATCCCGCCCACGACGTATGCGGCACCGGCGAGGAATACCAAGCTCACGCGCCTTTTACCGGCGAGGAACTCTTTCGCTTCCCCGTTGCCACCGCCCACGATGTTGAACGCGCCGTTGAATATGCCCGCGTCGGCGTGGGTCAGGGGAATCGCGCGGCGATCTTGCTGCGCCTCCACGACCTCGTCCAGGACAACGAGGAGCTCATCCTCGACCTTATCCAGGCGGAGAACGGCAAGTCCCGCGCGCATGCCTATGACGAGCTCATGGATCTCTATAACTGCGCGCGCTTCTACGCGGTTACTATCCGCAAAGCCTTCGGCACGGAACGCCACCCCGGCGCGCTTCCTGTGCTGACAAAGACCCGCACGCAGCATTATCCGCTAGGCGTGGTGGGGCTTATTTCGCCTTGGAATTATCCGCTCTCGTTAGGCGTCGGCGATGTCTTGGCAGCGCTTTCTGCGGGCAACGCTGTTGTGCACAAGCCGGACTCCCAGACCACGCTGACGGCTATCCTGCTCAGGCGTCTAGCCATTGAAGCAGGTCTTCCGGAGGCCGCCTGGCAACTTGTACCGGGAAACGGCGCGGAGGTGGGTGATGCCCTCATCCCGCTCGTGGACGGACTCTCCTTCACCGGCTCTACCCAGGCCGGTAAGTCCATTGCCGCGCAGGCTGCCGGGCGCCTCATCCCCACCATGCTGGAGCTGGGCGGCAAGAATCCAATGCTGGTGCTTGACGACGCCCCCTTGAAACCCACCGCCCAAGGCGCCGTGCGCACCGCGTTTTCCTCATCTGGTCAGCTGTGCATGTCTGCCGAGCGCGCGTATGTTCACGAAAGCATTGTTGAGGGGTTTCTCAAAGAACTCACAATGGCATTGGACCAGCAAGTACTCGGCGCGGCCTTCTCCGATGCCGCCACCATCGGCTCCCTTACCTCGCAGCGCCAACTCGATACGGTAGAAGCCCACGTCGAAGACGCAGTATCCAAAGGAGCCACTGTGGTCTACGGCGGGAAGGCCCGCCCAGACCTGGGGCCGTTTTTCTATGAACCCACCGTGCTGACCGGTGTTACCCCTGAGATGGATCTCTATGCCGCGGAGACCTTTGGACCTGTCCTAGCCGTGTACCCGGTGCACTCCGATGCGGAGGCCATTCAGCGCGCCAACGACACGAACTACGGTCTATCCGCCTCCGTGTGGTCCGGCAATTCGCGCCGCGCCTGGAAGGTTGCTTCTCAACTCGAGGCGGGCATGGTCAACATCAACGAAGGCTTCGCTGCCGCCTATGGTTCCATCGCCGCGCCCGGAGGTGGCGTCAAGGAGTCCGGACTGAACCACCGCCACGGCATTACCGGCATGCGTCTGTGGGCCAACGAGCGCACCGTGGCTGAACAGCGACTGCATCCCTTGGCACCGTCGGAGTACATCTCGCCGGAGCGCTTCCGCGCCTTGGTTTCCACGGGCATGCAGCTAATGAAGACCTTCCGGCTTTAAAGGAGAAACCATGCACGAGCTATCCCGTGATGAACTCCTAGCGCGCCGGCTCATTGCCCAAGGGCTAGCGCCGTCGGCCGCGCGGCCATCGCTCACCTCGGCGCTGGACGTCGCTGAGCATCTCCTTGCTCTACAGGGGCAGACCTACGACGCTGGTGTTCGTGCACTTTCCCTGCGCGCCGGGTGTGACGATGACAAGGTTCTGAAAGAGATAGAAAGCTACCGCGTGGTGCGCTGCTGGCCCCAGCGAGGGACGTTGCACTTCATGCCGGCTGCCGACGTCCGCTGGATGTCCTGCCTCCTCTATCCACGCATCGCCGCAAGCCAGAAGTCTCGGCGCCCCAATCTAGGGCTCAGCGAAGAGATGTTTGAAGCGTGCTCAGAGGCCCTCCACAGCGCAGCCACCACACCATTAACCCGCGCGCAGGTCTATGAGCTTTTCGCCAAGACGGGCGTGGATCCCACAGAAGGTCGCGGCTCCCACTTACTGCGTGCCTTCGGCGGGGCAGGTGACCTCGTCCAAGGCCCCAAGGACGGCAACCAGGAAACCTTTCTTCACGTTGATGCACTTCCCGTTGCCCAACACGAGCCCGCGGATCCCCTTCACGAACTTGGTCAACGGTATATCTCAGGTCATGGTCCGGTCTCGGTAGAAGACCTCCAAGCGTGGTCAAAGCTCAGCAAGACTCAAGCCACCACAGCTTTGAAGTCGGCAGACGCTCGACGCACTCGCCACGATGGCCAAGACTTTTGGATGGCCACTTGGCAGGAAGATGTTTCTGCAGAGGAAATCCGTACTGCCCTAGAACTACGACTCGAGCTGCCTGCGTTCGACGAATACTTGCTGGGCTACGCCAACAAGGACTGGATTGTCCCCGATGGGATCCGCGTCAATGTCCTCACCAAGAACGGTCTGAGTTGGCCGTGGGTAATGGAAGGCGGACGCGGCGTGGCCAGCCTGCGCTAGCTACAAGCATTACGGCATGCGCAGGATGCGGCGATGAACCGTGCCGGCAGGTTCAACGTGGATGAAGACCTCAGCACCGGGGAAAAGCTCATCGATGGCGTCCTCAATGCGGTCAGCAATGGTGTGCGAGTGCAGTACCGTCCACTGGCCGGGCACGTCCATGGTGAGGTAGACCAGCCTGTTGCGGCCGGAGGCTACGGTGCGGCGAGACGTAAACTCCACGTCGTGATGCTCTTCGAGTTCGTTGAGGAGGGTGTCGAGCTGCGCGTGTTCTTCCTTGGGCAAAGACTCAGAGAGCAAAGAGCTCAGAGATTCCTTGAGCAGTTTGTAGCCTGTCCACAAGATATTAAGGCCGACCGCCAAGGCGATGACCGGATCGAGCCAGAGCCAGCCCGTCATGGCAACTGCCGCGATGCCGACGAGCACGCCAACGGACGTCCAGACGTCGGTCAGCAAGTGCTTTCCGTCCGCCTGCAAAGTAGCCGAACGGTGCTGCTTACCCGCGCGCACCAGCAAAAGGCCCACGCCTAGGTTGAGCAAGGAAGCCACGAGCGATAGGAGAAGACCTAGCCCAGGCTGCTCCAGCGGCTGCGGCTCCATGAGGCGGCGAATAGCGGTGTAGATGATCATCGCCGCGGCGACGAAAATCATTGCACCCTCCACCAGCGCCGAGACATACTCAGCCTTGCCGTGCCCGAACTGGTGGTTCGCATCCGCGGGTTTGGCTGCAATCTTGATAGCCACGAATCCCACGACAGCGGCAACAAGGTTGACGCCGGACTCGAGGGCGTCGGAAAGAAAGCCCACCGATCCCGTCACGGCAGCAGCAATAACCTTGAGAACAATGGTGGCCACCGCAGTGGCGATAGAGAGCTTCATGAAGCGTTCGAGCACCAACTGCTCGCTAGGAAGAGACATATCCCGACCTTCGTGGAGAGATTTTTTACAATCCCTCAGACTACCAAAGCCGGATGTGCACGCACTGTTCACTGAATGTTTACCGCGTGCGGTCGCGAAGTACATAACCCACCATTAGTTTGTACTTTATGTCCATAGACATACCTCGCCCAGTCCTACTCTTCGATTTTGACGGGACCGTCAGCCTTGGCCACGGTCCCGTGCTGGCCTATGCGCACCATATTGCTGAGAAGGCCGGGCACCCGTCCATTGCTCATGACGCTGAAGCGCTGCTGAACTCCAATGACGTCGGCTCAGCGCGCGACGGCTACCACCTCGTCCACACTCTCGCCGCCGAACTCGACGTGCCGGAGGAGACTTGCCAGGAGGCATACATGGCCTCGCGGGAGAACCTCGCCGACACCGGCATCAACGCCCCTGAGGGGCTTGCCGAGTTCCTTACTTCCTACCCCGGCCGCGCCATTCTGGCGACGAACTCTCCAGAGATTGGCCTCCGCGCTGCCCTTCATACGCTTGGCCTCAAAGAGTCCTTCGACGCCGTGTACACCGGGGTGGGTAAACCTCAAGGGCTCACCCGCATCCTGGACACCGATCTTGCCGGCACGGATCCGACTCGCCTCATCTCCTTCGGAGATATTTGGGAGTACGACCTTGCACCCGTGGCCGCCATGGGTGGACGCACCGTGCTCGTTGACTCCCCCTTCGCCGTCCCCTGTGAGGCTAACCCGACCTGGCGCGTCACCCGCGTCACCGACATCTTTCCCCAACTGACCTCTGCTCTTTAAACCACACGCACAGAAAGACACTCATCATGCGCCGTTTCACCGCTCTTGCCGCCACTGCTCTTACTCTGTCCCTCTCCCTTACCGCTTGCTCCTCTGACTCCGATAGCGGTTCTGACTCCGCTAAAGGCGCTGATGAGAAGCTCACCCTCGCACTCATCCCGAACGAAAAGGTCAATGATTTGGTGACCACTGCGAAGCCGTTGACTGATTACCTCTCTGAGGAGCTCGGCGTTGAGGTTGAGGGTGTTGTTACCAAGGACTACCAGGCCGCCGTCGAAGCCATCGGCTCCGGCCAGGCTGACATCGCTATCGCCTCTGCAGCACAGCTGGCCTCCGCTGAGGATATGTACGGCGCCCACGCTGTTCTGCAGGATGAGCGCTTCGGTGCAGATTCCTACGCCGGCCAGTTTGTCACCAACAATCCTGACAAGTACTGCGAGGATGAGCCAGTCAAGGCCACCTACGCAGCAAGCGGCGATGACTACCTCTACTGCAACGGCACCGCCACCGCAGACAAAAATGAGGGACAGGGCCCGAAGGGACTCGAGGCACTGAAGAAGATTGATGCCAAAACTACCGTCGCCATGCTCGGTGCTACCTCGCCGGCCGGCTACCAGCTGCCGGTCATGGCTATGGAGTCCCAAGGCATTGATGTTGATAGTCTCAAGAAGGTCCCTGTGACCTCTAACGATGCGTCCATCATGGCCGTCTACAACGGTGACGCCGAAGTGGGCTTCAGCTTCTGGGACGCACGCTCCACCATTGACTCATCAGAGGCTCCTGACTTGGCTGAGAAGCTTGTCGTCTTCGGTTATACCGACATGTACCCCAATGGCGGCGTCGTCATTTCTGATGATGTCCCAGAGGAGCGCCGCAAGGAAATCACCGACCTTATGGACGGCTTCTCTGAGGTGGACCCGGACACCATGTCCGCCATCTTCGACATCACCGACTGGGTTCCGGCTAAGAAAGAGTCCATCGACATGGCGCGCAAGGTCAACGAACGCTTCGCACAGTAGATTCGCACTCCTCCACTGCCCATTTCCCACTTAGAAAGGTTCCCCATGACGGAGGAGAAGGCGTGGGGCATTCGGTTCGAGAATGTCTCAGTGCGCTACCCCAACGGAACGTTGGCGCTTGACGACGTCTCCGTGGACATCGCCCCCGGCGAATTCGTCGCCATCGTCGGTCTTTCGGGCTCCGGTAAGTCCACCTTCATCCGCAGCATTAACGGGCTCGTGCAGCCGACCTCGGGAAAGATCTTCGTTGGTCCGCACGAAATATCCGCCGCGAAAGGTTCCCAACTGCGCACACTCCGTGGCCGCATCGGCATGATTTTCCAGGAGTTCAACCTGGCAGATCGCGCAAGTGTATTCGCTAACGTGCTCGTTGGCCGTTTCTCCCACAACCCAGGTTGGCGCACGTTGCTGGGCATCTCAACTTCGGCGGACAAAACGATTATCGCCGAAGCTTTGGAGTCCGTGGGCATCCTCGACAAGGCGTGGAACAAGGCCGGCGCTTTGTCTGGTGGCCAAAAGCAGCGCGTGGCCATTGCCCGCGCCCTCTCCCAGAAGCCCGCCATCATGTTGGCCGATGAACCCGTAGCGTCCCTCGACCCGCCTACCGCGCACTCTGTCATGAAGGATCTACGCCGCATCAATACCGAGCGTGACCTCACCACTTTGGTAAACCTGCACCTTGTGGACTTAGCCCAAGACTACGCGACCCGCATCATCGGCATTCGCCATGGAAAGATCGTCTTCGATGGCCCCGCGCAAGGGTCCTCTGTGGAGGATTTCGAGACCATCTACGGCCGCCGCATCCGAGAGGAAGACCAGCTGGGAAGTCAAGGGAGCACAGTATGACAGCCGTGCTTCCTCCCCGGCAGCGGAATTGGCCCGGCATTCTCGGTGGGCTGGCCGCGTTCATCGCGCTGACCATCGCCACGTGCATCCCCGCCTGGGGCGGTATCGAGATCGACTTGGGGCAGATTGCGCGCAATTGGCGCAACGGTGCCGACCGTTTAGCGCTGATGCTCAGCCCCGATTGGTCCATCCTTCCGCGCACGTGGGAGCCTATGCTCGAGACCCTAGCCATGGCCGTGGTGGGTGCCGCCATATCCGCGGTGATTGCCCTTCCGCTGTCGTTGTGGGCTGCGCGCCCGACGAATCCGTCGACGCCGTGGCGCACACTCGTACGCGGTATCGTCAACGTTGTCCGCGCGGTGCCCGATCTCGTTTACGCCACCATTCTCGTCGCCATGCTCGGCGTCGGCGCCCTACCGGGCGTCATTACGCTAGTGCTTTTCGATGTCGGCATCGTGGTCAAGCTCGTCTCTGAAGCAATTGACTCCGCTGATGACTCCTACATGGAGGCCGGCCGCGCCACTGGTGGTACGCAGACTCAAATCAATCGCGTGACTGCTCTCCCCCAAACCTGGCCCGCCTTTGCCAGCCAGGTCATCTACTCTCTTGAACTCAACGTCCGTATCTCCGCGGTCCTCGGCCTCGTGGGCGCGGGCGGCATCGGCTTGCTCATCGACGAAGTCCGCGGATTCTATCGCTACGATGCGCTCTCCGCCATCGTGCTGGAGCTGCTCGTCGTAGTCATTGCCCTTGAAATCGTATCCGTCAACCTGCGAAAGAGGCTGCGATGAGCACTGCACTTCCAGCAACTGCACCATCCGCACTGCCTTCACGTTCCCGCAGCTGGGGTGTCTGGGGTGCGTGGGCCGGAATTCTTGTCATCTTGGCCTTGTCCTTTGGGTACATCGATGTCAACCTCTCGGCGTTGAAAGATCTGCCCACCAACATTTGGCACTACCTCGTGCTCATGTTCTCCAACCCGGACTGGTCAAAACTAGGTGAAGCCCTCCTCCAAACCTGGCGCTCCGTGGCTATGGCCTGGATCGGCGCCATCCTCGGCGTGGTGCTCTCAACTATCTTGGGTGTGCTCGCCGCCAATACTGTCTCCCCCGGCTGGGTATGCCTTCCTTTACGTGCGCTCTTCGCCATCATCCGCGCAGTACCGGAGATCATTATTGCGATTATCATCCTGACAGTTACCGGTCTCACGCCCTTCACGGGCGCGTTGGCCCTTGCCATTGGCGGAATTGGAACGCATGCCAAATGGACCTATGAGGCCATCGAAACCGCGCCAACCGGCCCAGCTGAGGCAGTGAAGGCTTCGGGCGGCACTCTCGTGGAAACGGTGCGTTGGGGAACGTGGCCAATCGTCCAGCCTGAGTTAGCATCCCTAGCGCTCTATCGCTTTGAGATCAACGTGCGTACTTCCGCCGTCCTCGGTCTCATCGGAGGGGGTGGTATCGGCGACATGCTCACCGGCTATACGCAGTACCGACAGTGGGACGTCGTGGGCGTGCTGCTTATAGTCGTCATTGTCATCACCATGTCCATCGACGCCATCTCCGGTGCCATCCGCCGCCGGATCGTGGCAGCTAAGTACGCCTAACCACATCCCCAGCCCCTATGACTGATACTGCCCCACCTTCTGCACACATCACTACACGCATGCCAAGCTTGCAGCCCATCGAGCAGCGCGTGGCTCAGGCCATCTTGGAGGACATGGACTTTGTCCTCCACGCCACCGCGGATCAGCTCGCGGCTAAGGTCGGTACCTCCCGCACCTCAGTCATCCGTACGGCGCAGGCGCTGGGCTACGACGGCTACCAGCAGCTGCGCGTAGCTCTCACGCAGGAGATTGCGCAACGCCCACGGCAGCTTCCCGGTGTCGATTCGACCTACGTCGGCCGCATGTCCGCCGAGATTGCCAGCTTCAGCAATTATCTACACGGACTCACCACGCTACTCAATGAGAAAGAACTGACAGCAACGGTTGAATCACTTGTGGGAGCGAAGCGCGTCCTCATCGTGGGCAACGGACTATCGGCTCCACTTGCCCAAACCATGGCGCTGCGCCTGACCAGTATCGGACGCCCTGCAGAGTTCGTGGGAGAGGCCACGGGCCAGCACATCGCAGCAACGCAACTGGATTCCGAGTGCGTATGCCTCGTGGTCTCTGGATCCGGCTCGACCACGCTCACGCTCAAAGCTGCGACCGCGGCCCACGCGTCGGGCGCGGCCATCATCGCATTGACGTCGTTTACCTCTTCGCCCTTGGCGGATCTTGCCACCTACACGCTGGTCATTCCCTCCCCCGATGGAACGTTCCGCGCTGAACTCGCGGATGCCTCCCGCGTGGCCTTCCTGCTGGTTTTAGAGGCACTCGTCACGCTGGTGGATTCCCACCTCGATGATTCCGCGGCGCGGCGCGCGGTGCTCACTGTGCTGCAATCGGCGATGGAGAATTAATTACCCAAGTACGCGTAGGCCGCGGCGATGAGCGCCTGGGTCGCGGTGTTCAGCGTCGGCTGCAGCTCCGGCGCAAATCGCGGGTTGTGGTTGGGAATTGATGCGCCATCAGTTCGCCCGCCGAAGCCCCAGAAACAATAGGGAGCTCCGAAGGCATCGGGGATGCGAGAGAAATCTTCGGACGCCGTCCACGGCTCCATGTCGAGGACACTATCGCCACCAAGGACGTCGATAAGCTGCGCGCGCACTTTTTCGGTCGCTTCTTTATCGTTGACGGTGAGGGGGTAATTATCACTCTGTACAAACTGCGGCTCGCGCGGGGACATCGCTGCTTGGCACTCGGCCTCGACAATGCGGTGGATAGCCTCCACGATCTGTGCTCGGACGTTCTCGTCATAAGCACGAATGTTGATGCGCAGAGTGGCCGAATCCGGGATGATATTAGCCTTCGAACCTGCCTGCAGCGCGCCCACGGTCAGTACGGCGAACTGGTGCGGATCGACCTCGCGAGAGACAACGGTTTGTAGCCGCAGCACGATGGAGCTAGCCAGCACCACCGGATCAATACTCAGGTGCGGCATGGAGCCATGCGACCCGTGCCCATAGACCGTCACAGTGAGAGACGTCGCCGTAGACAGCACTGGGCCGGGCGCGATAAGCACGCTGCCGGCGGGGGCGTTCTTATCAATGAAGACGTGCTGGCCAAAGGCCACATCAGGGGTCGGAACCTTATCGGTGAGTCCCGCATCAACCATGGACTGTGCGCCCTCGGCGGTCTCCTCACCAGGCTGAAACAGCGCGATGAAGGTACCGGACCACGCGTCTCTAGCTTTCGCCAGCGCCTCCGTGGCACCCAACAAGGCGGTCACATGGGTGTCGTGGCCGCAGGCATGCATAGCGCCGCCCGTAGCGGCATAGCTTAGGTCAGTGTCCTCTTTAATGGGAAGACCGTCAAAATCGGCGCGCTCCAAGACGGTCGCTCCTTCACCGTTGCGGAGAATGCCGACGACTCCCCCGCCGAATTCCAGCACCTCCACCCCGCGAAACTCACGGAGCTTATCCGCGATAACCCCGCGAGTACGCTCCTCTTGCATGCTGAGCTCTGGGTGCTGATGCAAATCTTTGTACAGGGCTTCCTGCCACGTCGTGGCTTCCGCGGCGCGGTCAAGGATGTGGGCGATACTCATGCCCACATCCTACGCGGAGTGGCGGGACTATCCGCCGATCTTGAAGTCGCAGACGTCTCCGTCCTGCATGATGTATTCCTTGCCTTCCTGGCGGACCTTGCCCGCATTGCGAGCCTCAGCCATCGAGCCAGCGGCATCGAGATCATCGAAGGAAACGATTTCAGCCTTGATGAATTTCTTCTCAAAGTCTGTGTGGATGACGCCAGCAGCCTGGGGCGCAGCAGAGCCCTGCTTGATCGTCCACGCACGGGCTTCCTTAGGCCCTGCAGTCAGGTAAGTCTGCAGGCCGAGGGTGGCGAAACCGGCCTTGGCTAACGTCGCCAAGCCCGGCTCCTCCTGCCCCACCGACTCCAGCAACTCGAGTGCCTCAGCCTCGTCAAGCTCAAGAAGCTCCGTCTCGGTCTGAGCATCGAGGAAGACGCACTCGGCTGGGGCGACGAGCTGACGTAGCTCATCCTTCTTGGCGTCATCAGTCAGCACCGACTCATCAGAGTTGAAGACATACAGGAAGGGCTTAGCGGTCATGAGGTGAAGCTCGCGCAGCAGGGCGAGATCAATTTCGTTGCTCTTGGATGCAGCGAAGAGCGTACGGTCATCCTCGAGGATGGCCTGAGCCTTCTTGGTCTCCTCAACGGTGTCCGTCAGCTCCTTGTTCTTCTTGGCCTCCTTCTCCAGACGCGGCAAGGCCTTCTCAATGGTCTGGAGATCAGCGAGGATGAGCTCGGTGTTGATCACCGAGATATCATGCGCCGGGTTAACCTCGCCGTCAACGTGAATAACGTTGTCATCAGCGAAGGCACGCACCACCTGGCAGATGGCATCTGCCTCGCGGATGTTGGCAAGGAAGGCGTTACCCATGCCCTCACCCTTGGAGGCGCCTTCGACAATGCCGGCGATGTCCACGAAGGACACGGTGGCCGGGAGGATGCGCTCGGAGCTAAAGATCTCAGCCAAGCGGTCCAGGCGGGAATCCGGAAGCTCAACGAGGCCGACATTCGGTTCGATGGTGGCGAACGGGTAGTTCGCTGCCAGAATATCGGAACGGGTCAGGGCATTAAACAACGTGGACTTGCCCACGTTGGGCAGGCCGACGATTCCTAGTGTAAGACTCACGGGGCCAATCCTAACGCACCCCGGATCTTTTAAGGCAAGATGGTGGGGTGAGTTCCGATCAGCCTAGCCCTCAGTCCTCCTCGCCCGAGCTCGCCGCCGCAGAGGCCGCGCTTGGCGGGCGCTTTGACGACTCAGTCGATGCTGCGTCCCTGGATGATGTTTCCCCGCACCCGCCGGGCAATCAGGTGGATCGCTCGGTGGTGGTCGGCGAAGTCATTAAGTCTGCGTCATTGTGGGCATTGCGCCTCACCATCATCGGACTCTTCCTTTATGCCACCTTCCGCATGTTGGGCAATTTTTGGCGCGGCATTCTTCCAGTCCTCATCGCGTTGATTATCTGCACCGTGCTGGCCCCCGTGGCCAGTGCCATGCGCCGTAATGGACTCCCGTCAGCACTCGCCGCAGCAATCACGATTTTGGTGTCCTTTACCGCAGTGGGCTCACTGTTCATGTTCATCGCACCGGACTTTGCGCGGCAATCCCAGACGCTCTATCTCCAGACGGCCGAAGGTATTCAGCGCCTCCAGCTGTGGGCCCAGGGCCCACCGTTGAATCTCGACCCGGATGAGATTGGCACGTATATCGACGAAATCGCTTTGTGGCTCCAACGCCAAGCCGGATCCATCGCAGGCTCCGTCTTCACAGGTATTGGTACGGCCACGTCCATTGTGGTGACTTTGTTCATCATCGTGGTGCTCACCTTCTTCTTCCTCAAAGACGGCCATAATTTCCTTCCCTGGTTGCGCGCCGCCACTGGCCGCCGCACCGGCTGGCACCTCACCGAGTTGCTCACCCGCGTATGGACAACATTGGGTGGATTCGTGCGGGCACAGGCAGTGGTCTCAGCTGTCGATGCCGTCTTCATCGGACTCGGCCTCGCCCTCATCGGTGTGCCGTTGGCCATGGCGCTCGCCATCATCACTTTCATCGCCGGTTTTATCCCGTTTGTGGGCGCCATCGTGGCTGGCGCCCTGTCCGTCACGATCGCACTGGTTTCTCTGGGCTTCACGAAGGCTCTGCTCGTCTTGGGACTTGTCCTCTTGGTCCAGCAGTTGGAAGGCAACGTGCTCTCCCCATGGCTACAGTCCAAGGCAATGAACCTTCACCCAGTCATCGTTCTGATCTCGGTGACGGTGGGGTCCGCGCTTTTCGGCCTCGTGGGCGGCTTCCTTGCCGTGCCGGCAGCAGCCACCATTGCGGTGGGCTACCGCTACTTCCAGGACATGATGATGCTCCAATCCGGAGAACGGACCGCGGAGGATCTGCAGTTTTCCACCGTGGCAGGCTTCCTCATCGGGCGCTATACACAAGAGCAGGGTGACCGGAAACGCGAGCAATGGTTGTCCATCCCGGATCACGTTGCTCCCGAAGGCGCGGCTGAGGATGTTGCCACCGATGGCACAAGCGCCTTAGACCGCAAGGTCGACGTCGATGCCGACTTCACTGAGCGTGAAAACGGCGCCCGCGCCGGCATCAAGCGTGCAATCGGAGCTCTCGAACAAATGTTGCAGTCGAAGGATAAAGACTAAGCCGAGATGTCCACGGCGCATGCCATGATGTCAGGCATGACGTCTACTCTTCCCGTGCTGCTGCTTTTCCTCGGACTCATCATCGGCGCTGCCTTGGGGTGGCTGGCCCGCGCCTATTCCGCGCAGTCCTCCCAACCCTCAGAAGAACACCGAGCTCTCCAGGAATCCCAGCGCCGGCAAGCAGAGCTTGCGCCGCTGGAGAAGGCAATGGACAGGTTGGGACTGCAGCTCCAAGAGATTGAGGAGGACCGTGCTACCTCACTGGCCGCACTGAGCAGCCAGGTCCAGGCAGTAACACGGACCTCCACCCGGCTGTCTGATCGCACGGACAAACTTGTTGGCGCGCTGCGCTCACCGAATGTTCGGGGGCGCTGGGGTGAGGTGCAACTTGAACGCGTTGTGGAGCTCGGCGGCATGCGCAAACATGTCGACTTTGATTCCCAGGTCACTGCATACATCAACGGCGCTGCCGTGCGCCCCGATCTTGTCATTCGCCTGGCCGGTGGCCGCAGCATTGTCGTCGATGCCAAGGTCCCGCTCAGCGCCTACCTCGACGCCATGGAGAGTGAGGACCCCGAGGATCGGGCGGGCTTCCTTCGGCGCCACGCACATCTCATGCGCTCCCATGTCCAGGCACTCTCCGGCAAGGACTACATTGAGGCTTTCTCCCCAACTCCGCAGTTTGTCATCCTCTTCGTCCCCGCCGACACGTTCGTCGACGCTGCACTGACGGTCGATGCTGAACTGCTCGAATTTGCCTTTGAGCGCAACATTGTCATCGCCACGCCGAGCACGCTCTTCGCCCTACTGCGCACCGTAGCGGTGAGCTGGCAGCACGAGGAGATATCCGATAAGGCCCGCGAAGTCCAGCGTTTAGGCCGCGAGCTGTATACGCGCCTTAATACTCTCAACGAGCATTATGACAAGGTGGGGCGGGGACTCGAGCGAGCCGTGGAGGCCTATAACGCGAGCCTGGCCAGCTTGGATTCACGGGTTGGGGTGACCGCCCGTCGGCTTACGGAATTGGATATTCCTGCCCGCGTGGATCGCACACCAGTCGAACCGCGCAGCGTGGAGTCGTGGCCGCGGCGCGCCCATAATGACTAACGTTTCACCCGAAAATCCCGGTAAACTCTCACGGCGTGTCAGTTGCCAAAAATCGTCGCCGCCCACCCCGTCGCGGAATGCCGCTCACCCGAGCACTTCTTGTTGCGCTCCTCGTGGCGCTCGTGGCCATGGCCGTGTCTGGTGTGCTCGGGCGTGTCGGACTGGCTTTCGCGCTGATTTTTGGCTTGGGTTCCCTCGCCGTGACTTGGCTCGTGGAAACCCGTGGCTTGTACATGACCGTGATTACCTTGCCCTTGCTGTACGCAGTCGGCGCAGTGGGGGCCGGATTTATCAACTCCGCTTCTGCGCTGCCAGAAGGCGCCTCGCCGTTTAGTAAGACGGCGCTGCTCACTTCGGCTTTCCCCCTTATCCAGCACTTCCCTGTCCTCATCGTGACAGTTTTGGCGTGCGCATTGCTGGCGGTACTTCGCGTGTGGCGCAGCAATAATCATGCTAAGAGCCAAGAGGCCAAGGCCCTCAAGAAGCGTCGCGCGGAGGTTGCTGCTGATGAGCGCAACCGTTCCGAACGCCTCTCTGTGGCTGAGCTCGTCGCGCGTGAGAACACCTCGCCCCGCCGGGTTCGTGAGCGCGATCGCGGGGAGCGCCGCCGCCTACAAGAAGAAGAACGCGAAAGGCGCCGTCAGGCTGCTCCTGACGCAGACGAACGTGAGGAGTTCCGCCGAGCCGCCGCCAGGTCTGCTGAAAACAGGCAGCGTGCGCCGCGTCCTCAGCAGAAGCTCGAGGAGAACCTCTACGAGGACTAGCGCAGTGCTCCGGGTCTCCAGGATTTCTAGGCGGTCGAGGTGCCCTAGGTTCTAGCGCTCAGTACGAGCCGGGCGCAGGTCACGCGGCAAGGAGAAAGTAATGGTCTCCGTGGAAGTCGTTACCTGTTCCACATCGCTATAGCCGCGCGCATCAAGGAACTCGAGTACCTCGCGCACGAGAAGCTCCGGTACCGAGGCACCACAGGTCACTCCAACGGTCGAAACGCCCTCCAGCCAGGCCTCATCAATCTCCGAGGCAAAGTCAACGAGGTACGACGCCGTGGAGCCTGCCTCCAGTGCTACTTCTACGAGACGCTTCGAGTTCGAGGAGTTCTGGGAGCCCACAACAATCATCAGGTCACACTTCGGGGCGATAGCTTTGACCGACTCCTGACGGTTCTGGGTGGCGTAGCAAATATCATCTGACGGCGGGTTTTCCAGGTGTGGGAAGCGCTCACGCAACTTGTTCACAATCTCGATGGTCTCATCCACCGACAGCGTGGTCTGAGAGAGCCAGATAAGCTTCTCATTCTGCAGGGAGTCCGGCAGCTTGTCGACGCCCTCCAGACCATCCACGAGGTGCGTCACCTCCGGAGCCTCACCGGCGGTGCCCTCCACTTCCTCGTGGCCCTCGTGACCAACGAGCAAAATCTGGTAGCCATCACGCTCGAAACGCTGTGCTTCCTTGTGCACCTTCGTCACCAGCGGGCACGTGGCATCGAGAGTGAGCTGCTTGCGCTCTTGTGCTTCCTTGCGCACGCTCGGAGCAATGCCGTGTGCGGAGAAAACCAGGTGTGCGCCCTCAGGAGCTTCGGAGGCTTCTTCGACAAAGATGACGCCACGTTTGGCTAGCGATTCCACGACGAAGCGGTTGTGCACAATCTGCTTGCGCACATAGATGGGTGCGCCGTACTTCTCCAGCGCCTTTTCTACTGTCTCAACAGCACGGTCCACGCCGGCACAGTAGCCGCGCGGAGCCGCCAGGAGCACCTTCTTGGCAGTTTCAGTCATGGCTCCCAGAGTATCGAATAACCGCCGCATACTGTAGTTACCGTTTAAGCTGCTGACTCGCCTTCCTCGCCCGCTGAGGGTGCATGTCCGAGCAACCTCCTAGACTGGACGCAGAACACAGCACGAAGAAAGGACTACGCGTGAACCAACCGGCTAATTCCGCGGAGGCACCGTGGCCCGTTGGCAAGGTCAATGACCAAGTCAAAGGCTGGATTGAGCGTCTCGGCTTCCTGTGGGTCGAAGGCCAGATTACGCAGCTCAATATGAAGCCATCATGGAAGCTGTCGTATATCACCCTGCGCGATGTGGAGCAGGAGAAGTCCGTGCAGTTGACCTGCAATACGTCGCTCATTCGGAATGCGCCCTCCCCGCTCAAGGACGGCGACCGCGTCGTGGTCTATGGCAAGCCAGCCTTTTACGCTGGCCGTGGCAGCTTCTCCCTCTGGGTCACCGAGATCCGCCACGTCGGCATCGGTGATCTGCTGGCACGCGTGGAGATGCTGCGCCAGCGCCTGCGCCAGGAGGGGCTTTGTGATCCTTCCCGCAAGCTGCCGCTGCCCTATTTGCCTCAGAAGATTGGCCTCATTACTGGACGTGGTTCCCACGCCGAGCGCGATGTCCTGTCCGTCGCACAGGACCGCTGGCCGGCCGTTCAATTCGAGGTCATCAACACCGCCGTGCAGGGCGCCACGGCCGTGACTCAGGTTGTTGATGCTCTGCGTACCCTTGACGCCGATCCGGAGGTCGACGTCATCATCATCGCCCGTGGAGGTGGTTCGGTGGAGGATCTTCTTCCCTTCTCCGAGGAGGCCCTGCAACGCGCTGTGGCTGAGGCCCGCACACCGGTGGTCTCCGCCATCGGACACGAGCCGGATCACCCGGTGCTTGATGACGTTGCCGATCTCCGCGCCGCCACTCCCACTGACGCCGCCAAGCGCGTTGTCCCTTCTGCTGCAGAGGAATATGCGCTCATTGCGGAGGCTCGTTCTCGCATGGCTGCTGCTCTGCGCGGGTGGGTGGAGCGCGAGCGGCGTGGCCTGGAGAATATCCGCTCTCGCCCGGTACTCGCGGACCCGATGGTGCCGATTACCGCTCGCCGCGAGGAACTTGACCGCCATGTCTCCCTGATCCGCCGCGTCATCACGCACCAGCTCGATCGGGAGAGCAACCAAGTCTCGTCGCTGCGTGCCCGCGTATCCGCCTTGGGCCCCTCAGCCACACTCGAGCGTGGCTATGCCATCGTGCAAGTTGTTCCGCGCGACGGCAGCGGGCCTGAGGTGGTCACCAGCTACGAGCAATCACCTCCTGGTTCACAGCTGCGCATCCGGGTGGGCGATGGCTCCATTACCGCCGCAGCGATGTCCTCCCACGCAGCGGACTAAGCACGATAGGTTTTAAAACGCTGACTTAACCCACACAGATAGGATCCCTTTCATGACTGACACCATTGGCGCCGGACAGCCCGGCCAGGATGCTTTCCCACCCGTTGAGGAGCTCAGCTACGAGCAGGCTCGCGACGAGCTCATTGAAACCGTCAAGATTCTCGAATTAGGCCAAATGGGTTTGGACGAATCGCTCAAATACTGGGAGCGCGGTGAGGCTTTGGCCAAGGCTTGTGAGGCGCACCTCGACGGCGCATCGAAACGCGTGGAGGAAGCCCTCCGCAAGAATGAGGAGGCTGAAGCCTAAATGAAGATCTATGCTTATCCGGGCGACCGCGTCGACTTCGTCTCCAAGTCCGGTGGAGCTGGTTCCATGGTCTTTGGAGATTCACGCCAACTCGCGGAAGAATTCTTCGGTGCCCCGCACACCGCTCAGGGCGAGGAAATCAGCTACTTCTCTGGCTCGATTGTGCTGCGTTTTGCAGAAGACAAGCTCACCGACATCACCCTCTTCCCCAGCAAGTCCGTCCACGAGAAGGTGGACGTCTACCTTGGCAAGACCCGCCTGAGCGGACTCGACCAGGAATCCCTTGCCCAAGCGGCGGGCAACGCCATCGATGTGGAGTGGGACGGAACGCTGCAGCGCGTCACTATTCGCTGACGACGTTGCCGTCTTCGCCAATTGTGAGCGGTTCAGCCTCTACGAAGGCGACTAGGGCCGTTTCATAATCAGCGTCAGAGGCAGAGCCGGTAAGGACGAGGCGGGCATCGCCCAAGTCAGTAATCCACAGTGGGCGGACATCCCGATCATCACTGCTGAGGATTTCAACGTCGTGGCCCGCCACCTCACGCTTCTCGGAGTTGGCACGATAGTTGGAGTCGTAAGCCGAGGGGACATCGCCAAGCGCCAGCTGCGTCTGTGCGGACTCAACATAGCCATCATTCGGGGTCAGCCAGCTCACAACGGAACCAACCTCAGAACCCATCTGCTTGCGGCGCGCAGCGTTAGGCTGCCACCCTTCCGGCAGAACAGGTTCGCGAATGACAGCTCCCGTGTTGCGCGCCTCCATCGCTAGGAAGGTCGAAGCGTCCACGTCCTGCACCGGACCCGATTTTTCAGGGTTCACGGAGCACAGTCCTGTCGCACCTACCGCGACGAACATCATGATGAGAATGACGCCAACGGTCAAGGTAATGTCACGCGCGCCCTCGAAAATTTTTGGTTTCTCTTCAGCAGCCACCCGCCTAGTATCGCACGCCCCATCCTGCGAACGCGACATCGACCACCTACCTGCAGTTTCCCTCACATTCACCCCCGATCCCACATCTGGGGGAGGCATTCGGGCTTAAGCCCACCATAAAAGTGGAAGAATAGAGGATGTATTCCGGGTAATTCTCCCACCCCGGGTCAAGCCACCTGATAAGAAAGGGACCACTTACTTATGTCCGACAACACGTCTTATATCCCTGACCGCAACCTAGCGATGGAGCTGGTGCGCGTCACCGAGGCCGCGGCACTGGCCTCGGGCCGCTGGGTTGGCCGTGGACAGAAGAATGAAGGCGACGGCGCTGCGGTGGATGCCATGCGTAAGCTCATCAACTCCGTAGAGATGAACGGTGTCGTTGTCATTGGTGAGGGCGAGAAGGATGAAGCCCCAATGCTCTTCAACGGCGAGGAGGTCGGCACCGGCGACGGCGCTGAGATGGATATCGCCGTCGACCCGGTGGACGGCACCCGTCTCATGGCTGAGGGCCGCCCGAACGCAATCTCCGTCATCGCCGCTGCTGAGCGCGGAACCATGTACGACCCCTCTGCGGTCTTCTACATGGAGAAGATTGCCGTGGGCCCAGATGGTGTCGGCTGCATCGACATCAACAAGCCCGTCGAGTGGAACGTAAAGTCCGTTGCCAAGGCAAAGGGCATCAAGCCAGCTGACCTGACCGTCGTTGTGCTCGACCGCCCGCGCCACGATGAACTCATCAAGGAGATCCGCCAGGCTGGTGCCAAGGTCCGCCTCATCATGGACGGCGACGTAGCCGGCGCCATTGCCACGTGCCAGGACACCAACTCCATCGACCTCATGATGGGCATCGGCGGCACCCCAGAGGGCATCATCACCGCTTGTGCCATGAAGTGCATGGGAGGCGAGATTCAGGGCAAGCTGTGGCCGAAGGACGAGGAAGAAGCTGAGAAGGCTCGCAAGGCTGGCCATGATTTGGATCGCGTGCTCACGACGAACGATCTGGTCTCTTCTGAGAACTGCTACTTCGCTGCTACGGGTGTCACCAACGGTGACATGCTGCGTGGTGTGTCCTACCGCAAGAACGGTGCGACGACCCGCTCCCTGGTCATGCGCTCCAAGTCCGGCACCATCCGCTACGTGGATTCCATTCACAAGCTGGCCAAGCTGCAGGAATACTCCGTGGTGGACTACACCAACCCGCACGATCAGGAAAGCTAATCCGCCTTCCACAGAACAGTGCTACGGTGGCCAACAGCGCCGTGCTACGGCACACATAAATCAATCAACAACGCACACTTCACAGAAAAGGTGACTTCATGACTGAATACCGCATTGAGCACGACACCATGGGCGAGGTCAAGGTTCCGGTCGACGCCCTGTGGCGCGCCCAGACCCAGCGTGCAGTAGAGAACTTCCCGATCTCCGGCCGTGGTCTCGAGTCCGCACAGATCCGCGCCCTCGGTCTGCTCAAGGCCGCCTGCGCACAGGTGAACAAGGACTCTGGCAAGCTGGACGCCGAGAAGGCTGATGCCATCATTGCTGCCGCCACCGAGATTGCAGAGGGCAAGCACGATGAGGCTTTCCCGATCGACGTCTTCCAGACCGGCTCCGGCACCTCCTCCAACATGAACACCAACGAGGTCATCGCCTCCATCGCCCACAACAATGGCGTGGAGATTCACCCGAATGACCACGTCAACATGGGCCAGTCCTCCAACGACACCTTCCCCACCGCTACTCATGTGGCGGCCACCGAAGCTGCTGTCAACGACCTCATCCCGGGCCTCAAGGTTCTGCACGAGTCCCTCGTCGCGAAGGCCAAAGAGTTCGCTGATGTGGTGAAGTCCGGCCGTACCCACCTCATGGACGCCACCCCGATCACCCTGGGCCAGGAGTTCGGCGGCTATGCCCGCCAGATCGAGCTTGGCATCGAGCGCATCGAGGCTACCCTCCCGCGTTTGGGTGAGCTGGCCATCGGCGGCACCGCCACCGGCACCGGCCTGAACACGTCCGCGGACTTCGGCGCCAAGGTCACCGAGGAGCTGAAGAAGCTCACCGGCGTCAAGGAGCTCTCTGAGGCGAAAAACCACTTCGAGGCGCAGGCTGCGCGCGACGCCCTCGTGGAGTTCTCCGGTGCTATGCGCACCGTCGCTGTTTCCCTCAACAAGATTGCCAACGACATCCGCCTCATGGGCTCCGGCCCGCTGACCGGTCTGTCCGAGATTCACCTCAAGGATCTGCAGCCGGGCTCCTCCATCATGCCGGGCAAGGTCAACCCAGTCCTGTGTGAGGCCGCCACCATGGTGGTCAGCCAGGTTATCGGCAACGACGCAGCTGTTGCTTTTGGTGGTTCCAATGGCCAGTTCGAGCTCAACGTCTACATCCCGATGATGGCCCGCAACGTCCTCGAGTCCTCTCGCCTTCTGGCTAACGTCTCCCGCGTCTTCACTGAGAAGTGCATCGACGGCATTGAGGCTAACGAGGACCGCATGAAGAAGTTCGCGGAGTCCTCCACCTCCATCGTGACCCCGCTGAACTCTAAGATTGGCTACGAGAACGCTGCTAAGGCTGCCAAGCACGCACTGCATGAGAAGATCACCGTGCGCGAGGCTGTCATCGACCTCGGCTTCGTCGATGGCGAGAACCTCACCGAGGAAGAGCTTGACGAGCGCCTCAATGTTCTCACCATGACCAACCGCGACCGCGACGACTTCTAAAGCTCACGCTAAGAAGCCTCTCCACCGCTCTCCTTCGGGAGGGCGGTGTCGTCGTTTTACACAAACCCTCAACGGCGTGGTGACCCGCGACATATTCTTCCAGACGTTTTCTTAAAATCACCGGCTTTGCACTTGGTGCAAACTTGCACCGAGTGTACTGTTGCACTCTGTGCAAGAAGAAATGTCATTACGCGAGCAGAAGCGCCTCAAGACGCGCCTGCGAATCGAGGACGCCGCCACCCACTTGGTGGATGAGCGTGGATTCGCCGACGTCACTGTTGAGGAGATTTGCGAGGCAGCCGGTATTTCTCGGCGCACCTTTTTCAACTATTTCGATTCCAAAGATTCTGCCGTCCTCGGCAACCCAAGCCAGGAGTTCTCGGAGGACCAAAAAAGCTATTTCCTTGAGACTCCTACGGACAGCGTTTTCAAGCTGGCGGTCGATCTCATTAAAGAACATCTCATTGGTCAACATTCCTCAGATGACATCGCTGAGCGACGCCGCCGGATTTCCCGCGACGCTGACGCGGCAGCGGCGTCGCTAAGCCGCAAACGCGCAAAGTCCAACGAGATTCTTGAGCTTCTTTCCCAAAGACTCGAGAAAGAACCCTCCCTGCGGCGCATGCCCTCCGTGTCACCTCAAACGGAGGCCATCCTTATCGCTGCTGCCATTCGGGAGGCTTTCTGGATTGCCACCTCCTCCCCTGATTTCAGCTGCGCTATTCCCTTTGAGCAACGCTTTGATTCGGCACTCACACTTATTAACGATTATTCGAAAGGACTGACATGGTAGATACCGCGACTGAGTCGACCACTCAGGCCGACAACGGCAAGCCGGATAACAACCTTGCCCTCGTTTTCTCCGCCCTCGTGCTCACCATGCTGATGAGCTCCTTGGGCCAGATGATCTTCTCCTCCGCGCTTCCCACCATCGTGGGTGAGCTCGGCGGCGTTGACCACATGAGCTGGGTCATCTCTGCCTTCCTTGTCACCATGACCATTGCTATGCCCATTTCCGGCAAGCTCGGTGACATGATGGGCCGCAAGTGGCTCTACATCGGCGGTATCGCCACGTTCGTTGTCGGTTCCACTCTGGGTGGCTTCGCGCACAGCATGAATCTGCTCATCATTGGCCGCGCAGTTCAGGGCTTTGGCGCTGGTTTCATGATGATTTCCTCCCAGTCCATCATTGCTGAGGTCACTTCGGCCCGTGAGCGCGGCAAATTCATGGGCATTATGGGCGGCGTGTTCGGCCTTTCCTCTGTTCTCGGCCCCGTCTTGGGCGGTTGGTTCACCGACGGCCCAGGCTGGCGTTGGGGCATGTGGATGAACATTCCGCTGGGCCTGCTCGCCATCACGGTCTGCACCTTGGTGCTCAACCTTCGCGTGGGCGATACAGATCTGCGCAAATTTGATGCCCTCGGCGCGACCTTCATCGCTATCACCACAGCCTCCCTCATCCTCATGACCACGTGGGGCGGCACCCAATACGAGTGGTCGGACCCGATCATCCTTGTGCTTGCTGCCATCGTCGTCGTAGGTGCCATTATCTCCTTCATCGTTGAGAGCAAGGCCAAGGAGCCGCTCATTCCGGTTCACCTATTCAAGAACCGCAACATGGTCCTCACCACTGCCGCAGGCATGGTCCTGGGCCTGGCAATGTTCGGCGTTCTGGGTTATATGCCAACCTATCTGCAGATGGTCCACACCCTGACCCCAACCAAGGCTGGTCTCATGATGATCCCGATGATGCTCGGCTTGATCGTCACGTCAACCGCCATCGGTTTCATCATTGCCCGCACCGGCCACTACAAGCACTACCCCATCATCGGTCTCGCCATCACCGCCGGCGCTCTGTTCTGGATGTCCAAGCTCACCGTCGATACTTCCCTTGTACAACTCGGCGCGGAGTTCCTCGTCTTCGGCATCGGTTTGGGCTTTGTCATGCAGGTGCTTGTCCTCATCGTGCAGAACTCCTTCCCCGTTGCGCTGGTGGGCACCGCGACCGCGGCCAACAACTTCTTCCGTCAGATTGGTTCCGCCATTGGTGCATCCCTGGTAGGTTCCCTTTTCATCCACAACATGCGCGATGAGATGGCCGCCAACATGCCAGGGGCTATTGCCTCCATGGGCAAGGCCGGAGCTCCGTTTGCGGAAAAGTTCGGTGCTAGCGGAGGCTCCTCTAACCTGACACCATCCATGGTGGCAGAGCTTCCTGACCCGATTAAGGATGTCATCCTCAACGCCTACAACGATGGCCTTACCCCCGTCATCCTGCTCATGGTGCCGATGGCTATCGTCGCCCTCCTGCTCATCCTTCCGGTGCGTGAGGAGCACCTCAAGGAGACCATCTCCTAACGAGTCCCTCCCTACAAAGAAATCCTCGCTACACCTTCATGTAGCGAGGATTTATCATGTCGAGGGTTAGCGCAGGATTCCCAGCTGACGAGCCACCTGGGTCGCTACACCGATAAGTGCGAGCACACCAGAAATGATGCCGACAATGGTTCCAGCATCCATGCCGCCGGAGCTCAAGTCCCCGCCTAGGGACTTCTTGCGCACGGTCACCGTCTTGGTCACCTGGTTGTCCGACACCTGTGGCTGTCCATTGCGCAGTTCATACGTATTAAGCGTGATGGTTGCGGTACCCTCCGACTTGGCCTCATAGGTACCGTCTTCGTTAACATCGAGGACATCCGGATCACTGGAGCTTGGCGACGCCGCCGGGATCCCCAGCTTTGCTCCCCGGGAACCATCGATACTCAATCCCACACTGCCTGTGCTGCCGACGCTGGTGCCACCGGTAGTGATGAGATCAGGGTTCCTCACCGCGTCCTCTGGCACAGCGATAGGGAACGCATGGCGGCCCGACGCTAGGCGCTCGGGTTCAAATGGTGTGTCTTTGGCCGAATAGAGGCCCGCCGTGGCTTTCCCTACCTCGGCTTGGGCAAAATACACGAACTCAGGGTTGAGAATGGAATGAAGATGCCCATTATCCATTGACCACACGCCGTTTGCGCGAACGAGCTTCTCCCACTCACTGAGGCCTCCCTTTCGATCCGTGGACCAAGCGGACACTGCGCCGTCCATTTTCGCGCCGCTCAGGTTTTCGGCCGCATTAAGACTGTCCAAGACTTCTGGTTTTTTAGCGCCAACGGCTCGTTGGTGATCAAACAGGAAATTACACTCTGCAGCACGCTGCAGCGCGGCATGCTCGAGACCGCGATCCCATGCAATGCCATTCGCGTATTCCTCACGAGTGTTGAACCCGTTGGCACGCGCTGCTTGCTGCAGCGTACCGCCATTGAAAGGAAGATTCGCATCCCATGCCTTACCGCGGAGCTCACGCATCTGGCGAGTCACCAGATCAATCTCAGACTGCATGACGGGATCAGCAAAGGCATAGGCAAGAGCACCGTCGGGATGGTTGACGTCGAGCTCAGCTACCGGAACCGAGCCTGCAGAGGGAAAAGTTGCAGCCGCGGCGACGGGTGCAGCGAAAGCACCGGCCGTCACGGCTGCGGCGGTAGTAAGGGCAAGGACAGAAGTGCGGAAGGACATGGTTCACCCACGAAGGATAGAGAATAGATACATCCTCTACCCTAACGGCACCTATGCCTAGTTGGTGGAAGTATTGGCCTTCTTCTCCTCCGGCTTCGGCAAGAGCAACTCATACACATCGGTATCACGCCACTGGCCAGCGAGTTCACCGTAGGTCATCTTCGCCATGTGGGAGTAGGTGCCAACCTTAACGAAGCCACGGGACTTGTGGAGGCCTGCGGACCCTGCATTCTCCGGGAAAATCCATGAGTGAATGGCCCACTTGTGCAAGTCTCGGCACACCTCAATGAGGCGATCCAGCAGCGCGCCGCCAATGCCACGGCCTTGGGCCTCAGAGCTGAGATAAATGGAGTCTTCGACCACACCGTGGAACACGGTACGGGAGGATGCTGGCGCAGCACAGACCCAGCCAAGAACCTTCGAGTCATCATCCGCCTCAACAGCAACGAAGACTGACGGCATGATTTTGACGTTCTTAAATTCCTCGAAGGTCAACGATCGGGTCTCGTAAGTGGCGTGACCGGTGTTGAGGCCCTGCTCGTAGATCTCACGCATCTGCGGGTAGTCCGCTGCAGTGAAGGGGCGGATGCGGAAATCCTTCTTCTTGTCGTTCGCGTTTTCGCTCATGATCACAATTATTACTGACCTAGGGTCATCTATGCCAAGTTAGGGGCACGACGATCGCCATGTGCGAACGCGCTAATTCTCACCTTCGAGCAGATCGGTGACGAGCTCCGCAATTGCCGAGCGCTCCGAACGCTGCAGGGTGACGTGAGCAAACAATTCGTGACCCTTGAGCTTCTCAATAACCGCTTGGACGCCGTCGTGGCGGCCAACGCGAAGATTGTCGCGTTGCGCCACATCGTGGGTTAGTACCACACGCGAGCCGCGCCCCAGTCGGGACAGAACAGTGAGCAGCACGTTGCGCTCAAGGGACTGGGCCTCATCGACGATGACAAAAGAATCGTGGAGGCTGCGCCCACGAATGTGGGTAAGCGGGAGGACCTCCAGCAGGCCGCGATCCTGCACCTCATCCATGACATTTTCGGACACAAGGCCTTCGAGCGTGTCATACACAGCCTGTGCCCACGGGTTCATCTTTTCGCTCTCAGAGCCCGGAAGGTAGCCCAGGGACTGGCCACCCACCGCATACATCGGACGGAAGACCACGATACGGCGGTGCTCACCGCGCTCAAGAACGGCTTCGAGGCCTGCACAGAGGGCCAGCGCGGATTTACCAGTACCAGCGCGACCACCGATGGACATGATGCCTACGGAAGGATCTAGCAGCAGCTCTAGTGCCACGCGCTGCTCGGCTGAGCGGCCCTGGAGACCAAAGACGTTGGCATCGCCACGCACAAGGCGCACGGCGCCTTCCGGAGTTACACGACCAAGCGCTGACTGCGCACCGGCTTGAAGTGTGACTCCACAATGCACAGGCAGATCCTCGACGCGAGTGCCAGTGGTGGTCACGGAGCCATCGATAAGCACCTCGCCTTCGCTGTACAACTCGTCAATGACTTCCGCGGCGGTGTGAATAGTAGCCATACCCGTGTAACCGGTGAGAACGACATCCTGGGCGTGGTATTCATCAGCCTGGAGGCCTACCGCACCGGCCTTCACGCGCAGAGGCACATCCTTGGTCACGAGGACAGTGTCCTTGCCCTCATGCTGGAGGTTGAGCGCGCAGGCCAGAATGCGGTGGTCCCCCTCAGGGCCGCGGAAAGCCGCCGGCAGCAGCGATTGATCCTGGTGGTTGAGTTCCACGCGCAGCGTGCCGCCCTCCGCGTTCACCGGAACTGGATGGTCCAATGCCTCATAGGTGCCGCGAAGATCCTCCAAAAAGCGAAGAGCTTGGCGGGCAAACCAGCCAAGCTCTGGGTGATGACGTTTTCCTTCCAACTCAGAAATCACAACGATGGGCAGCACCACATCGTGCTCGGCGAACTTGCGCAACGCCCAGGGATCGGAGAGAAGGACGGAGGTATCGATGACGTAGGTCTTGGTAGCCACGGCGGCCTCGTTCGGCTGCTCGGTGAGGACGGAAGGATTGGTCATAACGGCAGGGTTCTCCCTTGTGACGCCGCCCCAACTCATCGACCTGGGACGGCGTTGTGAAGCTGGTGATTTTCGAACTATCCAGGAAGCCTGTGGGAGCCTCCGGACACTCCCCAAGCTAGAGGCCGAAGGTTGAAATTACATGGGTGCAAGATGAACAGTATTAAAACGACAATCCCCGGCGCCACACCTTTCCCACGAGTCAACGTGGGGGGGCATGGCGCTGGGGAAAGCTAGTAAGAACGAGGAAAAGTCTTACTTAATGAATTTACTTGATGGTGGCCTCGTACTTGCCAGACTCACCCTTCATCCAGGAAATGGTGCCGTTGGTGAACTCCTGGATCCAGCCGTTACCCTCGGCCTTCTCCGGGCCAGTCGGCAGCCCGACCTCGCTGTCCACGCCGCCCTCTGCAGCCCAGGTCTCAGCAATCTTACCGATAACCGGCTGTGCACCAGCTTCCTCGCTGAAGGCGAGCAGCTTGTCCTTAGCGAAGGTAGCGACGTTGCCATCAGCGGAGGTCTCGATGGACTCCGGGTCGCCCCACTCGGCAGCCTTGTCCTTAATAGCCTTGGCAAAGTCGGAAGCAACCTGAACCTCACCGTTGGCGGTCTCGACGCCTTCCATGCCGCCCTCGGAGTCAGAGGACTCGGAAGCGTCTGCGGAGTTGGAGGAATCAGCAGAAGCGGAGGAATCTGCAGAAGTAGAAGCGTCTGCGTCCTCGGAGCCCTCAGCACCCTCGGAAGCCTCAGCCTCGTCGGAACCGTTGACAGAGTCCTTAGCCTCGTTTACTGCGGAACCAGCAGTATCGGTAGCGTCGGCAGCGGCGGACTGTGCAGCGTCGCCAGCGTCCTTAGCGGCATCCTCAGCATCGGAGCAGGCTACAACACCCAGAGACAGGGTGGCAGCGGCGAAACCAGCAGCGAAACGACGGGTCATCTTCTTCATTGTTTATTCCTTTCTCAGTAACTTTCGTTGAGAACGGAGTCCACCGTAGATATCCAAATCTTTTTTGGCCACTATGCGACCCTGTGATTTGACAACAAAAGGGACACCTTAACGGCGTTTGCGCTGATGAGAGGCCCTATATCTTTTCGATAACGGTTTTGAATGTGAGGTTCCTTGTGACTTTCTGCGCGCCTGCTTGGCCTTAGCTTTGTCTCGTGCGCTGCGCTTGTGCGCGCTATTGCGAGAGGTATTCCGCGTCCGCCCTTTGGCCACGCCGACGAAGTCCTGAATCTCATCGCAGTCATCTTCTTTGCGCCAGACCAGCGCGATCTCAGTCAGAGGAATGGTGGAGTCCGAAAACCCAAGGGCTACTACTTGTTTCTTGCTCAGCACTTTAAGAAGCGGACGTGGCGCAATGGCCACACCCACGTTAGCGGCGACGACCTGGAGGGCGGTGCGGACGGAGGGGACGTCGACAAGCGCGTCGGCTCCAATTTTGTAATTAAGAATCTCGTCGGCGATATCCTCCGCGGTGAGCTCCTCCCCCACCTCCGCATAGACAGAGTCCTTGGGCACGGCGATGCCGAGCGCTTCCTCATAAAGTCGCACGACATGGAAGCCGTCATTAATGCGCGAGTCCGGTAAGCGAGTCAGCGCCAGATCGGCCGCGCCTGCCAACAACGCCGCCATCGAATCGTCTGCATCAAACGTCACCAGAGACTCTGGCGAATGCGAATCGCGGTAGCGGTGGAACCATTTGCCAGGTTCGGTACCAGTGGAAAAGACAAGGCGCAGCATGCACCTCATCCTACGGTGCTGCTACCGTGGTGACCGTGACTGATACCCCTAATATTGATAATGCGACCGAACCTTCCGGCACCGCCATGCGCGCGCAGACCGCCGCAAAGAAGCTGGGCATTTTCCTTCCCGCTACCCCGGAAGAGTTTCAGGCTAACGCTGTAACCCACGCGCAGCTGCGAGATCTCCAGGAGAACCCGCCCGAGTGGCTGGCCACCTTGCGTCGTGAGGGTCCGCACCCACGCCCCGTCGTGGCGCAAAAGTTGGGCATCTCCGTGACCGCTCTGAAAAAGAACGATATGGACCGCCCGCTGACCACCGCAGAGATCAAAGAACTCCTCGGCGCAATGCCCGAGTGGCTTGAAGCCGCTCGTAAAGCCCACGCCGAGGAGCGCTCGGAGAATGACAGCGAAGCCTAAACCAGCTTCCACTCCTCAAGGCCGTCATACAGCGGGAAGTCCGCGGCGACCTTCTCAACGCGGGCGCGCAGCTTGGCGACGTCCGCGTTCTTACCGTTAGCCAGTGCTGTACCGATTACGTCGGCGACCTCAGTGAACGCGGCGGCATCCAGGCCGCGGGTAGCCAGGGCCGGAGTACCGATGCGCAGGCCCGAGGTGACCATCGGCGGACGCGGGTCATTCGGCACTGCGTTGCGGTTGACGGTGATGCCGACCTCGTGGAGGAGGTCCTCTGCCTGCTGGCCGTCAAGCTCAGAGTTGCGCAGGTCAACGAGGACGAGGTGTACATCGGTGCCGCCGGTGAGCACGTCCACGCCAGCCTTGGTGCAATCCTCAGCGGTGAGGCGCTCAGCAAGAATCCGTGCACCTTCGAGGGTGCGTTCCTGGCGCTCCTTGAACTCCTCGGTAGCAGCAATCTTCAGCGCGATAGCCTTCGCTGCCACAACGTGCATGAGCGGACCGCCCTGCTGGCCTGGGAAGACGTTGGAGTTGATCTTCTTCGCGAAATCCTGCTTGGCCAAGATGAGGCCGGAACGCGGGCCGCCTAAGGTCTTGTGCACGGTGGAGGACACAACGTCGGAATGCGGGACTGGGGACGGGTGCAAGCCCGCAGCGACGAGTCCGGCAAAGTGTGCCATGTCCGTCCACAGGTAGGCCCCCACCTCATCGGCGATGGACCGGAAAGCCTCGAAATCGATGGTGCGCGGGTAAGCTGACCAGCCGGCGATGATGACCTGCGGCTTCTCAGCCAGGGCCTGCTCACGGACCTTGTCCATGTCCAGACGCATGGTCTCCGGATCCACCTCGTAAGCTGCAACCTCGTAAAGTTTGCCGGAGAAGTTGAGCTTCATACCGTGGGTAAGGTGTCCGCCGTGGGCAAGGGACAGGCCCATGATCTTGTCGCCCGGATTGATCAAGGAACCGAGAACAGCGGCGTTGGCCTGGGCTCCGGAGTGCGGCTGAACGTTAGCGAATTCAGCGCCGAAAAGGGACTTAGCGCGGTCCCGGGCCAGGTCTTCGACGATGTCCACGTGCTCGCAGCCACCGTAGTAGCGACGGCCCGGGTAGCCCTCTGCGTACTTGTTGGTGAGGACGGAGCCCTGCGCCTGCAACACCGCGCGCGGGACGAAGTTCTCGGAAGCGATCATCTCGAGGGTGCCGCGCTGGCGTGCAATCTCACCGTTGATGGCGTCAAAGACCTCGGGGTCGAGCTCGCGCATCTCTTGGTAGCGCAGGTCAGCAGAATTCGGAGTGGTCATGGAAACGTAAAGTCCCTTCTTAAAGATGGTCCTGAGAAACATCGCCGAAGCTTGTCCTACATCCTAATGCCCGCCTCCCCCGCGCGGGGGACTTTTCATTCGCACCAATTTGCACACCCGGGATACGCGAGTGGAACAATGGTCGGCATGGCGCGAATGACCGATGCGAGCCCGTACCTCGATTTTGACCGCGATACGTGGCGCGCCCTGCGAAAATCCATGCCGCAGGTGTTGACGGAAACTGAGGTAGAGAAGCTACGCGGCATCGGTGACCGCATCGACCTCACGGAGGTGGCCGAGGTTTATCTGCCCCTGTCTCGTCTCATCCACATGCAGGTCAAGGCCCGCCAGGAGCTCACTGCCGCTACCGAAGGCTTCTTAGGCAATCCGCCCACGCACGTACCCTTCGTCATCGCGGTGGCCGGTTCTGTCGCTGTAGGTAAGTCCACGACGGCGCGTCTTCTCCAAGTCTTGCTGCAGCGTTGGGACTCCCACCCCAAGGTGGATCTCGTCACCACGGATGGCTTCCTCTACCCCACTGCTTATCTCAAAGAGCACGGTCTGATGCAGCGCAAAGGATATCCGGAATCCTATGATCGACGGGCGCTGATGCGTTTTGTCACCGATGTGAAGTCCGGCAAGCCTCTGGTGAAAGCACCGCTGTACTCGCACGTGTCCTATGACATCGTTCCGGATGAGTATCAAGAGGTTCATCAGCCGGACATCCTCATTCTTGAAGGACTTAACGTGTTGCAGACCGGGCCAACACTCATGGTCTCCGATCTCTTTGACTTTTCTGTCTACGTTGACGCCCGCGTCGACGATATTGAGCACTGGTACATTGAGCGCTTCCTCAAGCTCCGCCATACCGCCTTCCGCGAGCCCGGCGCACACTTCGCGTCTTTCGCCGACATGACAGATGACGAAGCTTATAAGCAGGCACGTGAAATTTGGCAGTCCATTAACCTGCCCAACCTCATTGAAAACATCCTGCCCACCCGCGTACGTGCGTCGCTTGTGCTATGCAAGGGTTCCCACCACTTGGTGGACCGGGTGCGAATGCGAAAGCTTTAGCGTCCGAAGCGGCGCGAGCGCTGCGAATAATCGCGTAGGGCGCGCAGGAAATCGACGCGCCTGAAGGCAGGCCAGTACGTATCAGTGAACCAGATTTCGGAGTAGGCAGCCTGCCACAACAGGAAGCCTGATAGGCGCTGCTCACCGGACGTGCGAATCACCAGATCCGGATCTGGCAGCCCCTTGGTGTAGAGGTTCCCGGTAATGGCCTCCGCGGTCACCGTATCCGCAATTTCCTCCGCGCTCAGCCCCTTCTGGGCTTCGCTGCGGATGAGGTTTTGGACGGCGTCGACAATCTCCTGACGCCCGCCGTAGCCCACGGCGATGTTAACGATGACGCCCTTATGGTCCTCCGTAGCCTCAGCGGCGCAGCGCATCTTCTCGGTGACCTTCTCGGGGAGCAGATCTAGGTGGCCTACGAGGCGAATCTGGCAGTCCAGGTCTCCCTGGGATAGGTGAGTAACCACATCAGAGATAATGTCGAAAAGCAGCTGCACTTCCTGCTGGCTACGCTTCAGGTTCTCGGTGGAGAGCAAGTAAATGGTAACGACTTCGATGTCGGTGCCGTGGCACCACGAAATCATCTCACTAATCTTTCGCGCGCCTTGCCTGTGGCCGTGACTAATGTCCGTGAAGCCGGCCTCGCGCGCCCACCGGCGGTTACCATCCGCCATGATGGCTACGTGGCGCGGTTGCGGCTTGCCCTTAATCTCGCGCGTCAGGCGCGCCTCGTAGAGAGGGTAAAGCGCTTGGTTAAGGATATTCACGGTCTCGCCCTCCGCTTTAGAAGATGGACTTCTTACTGGTATCGAGGATGCCGGCTTCCTTCATGGCGGCATCAACAGCCTCGTCATCGAAGGGATCAATGCCGTGGTCCTGTGCAAACATGGTGCGACGGCGGAAGCGCGAATAGCGGCGGTGGAAGTTCCAACCAGCAAACAGTACTGCCACGCCCATAAGTGCAAGGATGAGCAGACCGATGGGCGAGGCCTTACCAAACTCCGGGCCCACAGGCCCGCTCTGTGCTCCCTGGGCGAGCAGGGCGACGTCGTGTGCCGCGAAGTACAAAGCGTTCATGCTTTAAGACTCCCCTACTTCCGGGATTCCCGCAAATAAATCATTTTCGGGCAGCTCTGTGGACACACGCGTCTTAGCCAGCTCGAATTCCTCCGTGGGCCAGTACTGTTGCTGAATATCGACAGGAGTGGCCAGGAAGGCTCCTGCAGGATCGATCTGGGTGGCGTGAGCACGCAATGCATCCTCACGGTTCTGGAAATAATCGGCGCACTCCACCTGCGTGGTGACGCGCGCCATGATGTCACCGAAGGTGGTGTCCCACCGCGCGAGCATCGGCTCATAAGGGCTGGTCTTGCCTTCCTCAATGAGGAGGTCATGGAAGATCTTCATGCGCTGGTACACAAACCCGTGGCTGTAGTAGAGCTTCTTGGGCTCCCACGGCTGGCCGAGTTCGGGGTGGTAGGTCTCATCCCCAGCCTTGTCCCACGCGATGATGGAGGAGCGGTACACCATGAGGTGATCCGGGTGCGGGTAGCCACCGTTCTCGTCATAGGTGATGATGACCTGGGGCTTGAACTCGCGAATAATCTCCACGAGTTCCTGGGCCACCTCATCATCCTCCTTGAGCGCGAAGCAGCCCTCCGGGAGCATCTTCTTGATGTTGGGGTCCAGCGGATTGCCCGGAAGACCGGAATCGACGTGGCCAAGCCAGCGGTGCTGAATACCTAACGCCGCGGCCGCCTCAGCCATCTCCTCTCGGCGAATGCTCCCGATGTTTTCCAGCACGCCAGGGCGATCCATCGCTGGGTTAATGATGTCTCCGCGCTCACCACCAGTACAGGTGACCACGAGGACCTCTGCACCTTCTGCCGCATATTTTGCGGTAGCGGCGGCGCCCTTCGACGATTCATCGTCCGGGTGCGCGTGAATAGCTAGCAGGCGCTTAGTGCTCACTGGGTGATACATCTCCCTCAATATTCGTCTTAAACAAGGGCCTAGTCTAGTGGATAGTTTGTTATTGACGAAGGTTGGTTAGAATCAGACTCATGTCTTCTGCCGGTTCTGCTCGCCCTGCCTCCCGTTCCCAATCCCGCTACGGTTCCGCACCAAAGAACAAGGGCTCGTGGACAAACCGAGCACTCGTCCTCATTTTTGCAGCGACGTTTATCGCTCTCATCGTCTTCGGCATACGGTATTTCCAGACACAGCAGAAGGTCAACGCACACATTTCCTATGTTTCGCACGAAATCATCTCTGACGATACCGCCCGCGTCTGGGTTGATATCACCCGTAACCGCGTTGAAGAACCTGCCTACTGCATTGTCCAGGCCTTCGATTACTCCAAGGCTGAAGTCGGCCGCCGCGAAATAGCGGTCCCTGCCGGCGGTGACGACGCACAGCGCATCGCTATCGATATCCCCACAAACCATCGCGCCGTCGCCGGTGGCGCCTACGGCTGCTCCGGCAATATTCCTTCGTACTTGGACATCGATTCGATGGACAACGTCACTTTCGAGGGTGCGGCAACCCATAGCTAAAAGCCCAGCTATGCTAGTATGTTGAGCGTTCTGAATGGGCTGCACCACCTGCGCTTTTGCGCCCATTCGTTGAAAAAATTACCCGTAGACGGAAGGTTGCACCATGGCTGAGCAGCAGAAGCAGTATATTACCCCGGAAACCAAGGCCAAGCTCGAGGCCGAGCTGCAGGCCCTCATCGACCACCGCCCGGTCGTCGCCGCTGAAATTAACGAGCGTCGCGAGGAGGGCGACCTCAAGGAGAACGCCGGCTACGACGCCGCGCGTGAGATGCAGGACCAGGAAGAGGCCCGCATTAAGCAGATCTCCGAGGTTCTGGCTAACTCCACCACCGAGCGTGCCGCTATGCAGGAGGGCGTTGCTGACATCGGCTCCGTTGTCCACGTCTACTACAACGGCGACGAAGAGGACCGCGAGACCTTCCTCATCGGTACCCGCGCCGCCGCTTCCGACAACAAGGATCTGGAGACCTACTCCGAGCAGTCCCCGCTGGGTGCTGCACTGCTTGGCGCGTCTGAAGGCGAGACCCGCGAGTACACCGCACCGAATGGCAAGACCATTTCAGTGACCGTGGTTTCTGCTGCACCGTATGATTCTGCAAAGGCCGCCACGCCACGCCAGTCCTAATTTATACTGCTCTACGTCACTGTATTTCTGAGAAAGAGTTACACCCATGAAGAAGTTCACTCGTTTCGCTGCCGCTGGTATGGCCGTAGCTGCTGGTCTTACTCTCGCTGCTTGCCACCCGCCGAGCCAGCAGGATTCCTCCGAGAAGGTTGAAACCGCCGCTACCTTCGAGGGCGAGGCTCCGGGCGCCGGTGCTTCCGAGGCCGTCGCTACTGAGACTGTCACGGAAACCGCCACGGAAACTGCGTACTAAACGCACTACCCAAGCGGCACCACATTCAGCGTGGTGCCGCTTTGTGCGTTTTAGTTTTCTTCGCGTGCCCAATCCCCGATCACACCAGGAAGAACCGCAGGCGATTCGCCGAGAAGGTCGCGCTTGTTGGGGTCGCGTTCGACCTGCGTGGTTACGGATTTAATCCGCTTCTCACCCTCGCCTCCGCGTGCTGTACCGCCCATCATCGGCATCATGCGCATCCCCGCTGTGCCCTTAGTAGCTCCTGTCCCCGGCTTTGCGGCGGAATGCACAGCACCTGTACCGTTTCCCGTTGCACCACCAATGGGTGCCGCGACGGATCCGCCGGCACCGCCTGCGCTTGACGACGCCCTCCCGTCCCTCACCCCACCATTCGCCGACGCCCCCGGCAATCCACCAATCACAGGGTGCGTTCCCGTCTGGGCCGTCGACACCGAAGCTGGTCCGCCGCCCAGGCCCGCCGCCGAGGTCAGTGGGTTCTCTGGGATGCGACCAAGGCCCCGAGTGATTCCTTTCGGCGCTCCACCGACCATCGATCCCGCAGAGGATCCCGCCGTATTAGTATTCGCTCCTGGCACCCCGAAGGCACCGATGCCGTGGGGTCCTGAACCCACACCGCCACCCAGAGCAGTGCCCAACCCAGAGGGAATCGTCTGCCCCATACCCGCGTAGGCTGTACCCATGGGGTTGACGGATCCAACCCCTGCGGAAGCCGCTGAGGTGCCCATCTGGGAGGCATCGATAGGCGCAAGCGCGTCTCCGAATCCCAGCTCGCTCAGAATGCTTCGCCCCCGGTTTCGCAAATCCGCTTGGAACTTCGCAACGTCCGCCGCATCCATGCCCAGCTCTGTAAGGCCCTGCATCTCTCCGTTCGCGACATCGAAGGAGCCCGGCCCCATCTTGCCGCTCTCAACAGCCTCAGTGATCTGCTTGGGCCAGGTAACACCTTCGGTGTTGTACTGCGTGCCATCACCGGCTACCGCGTCAAACTCCGTGCTCACGTCACCACCACCGCTGGGTGGGGCCGCATCCATCAGCGCATGTTGGTAGGGCATCGCTGCGACAACGCCTTCCTGCAGAAGCCCCTGCATGTAACGCAACGCTGCCGCTTCGGCAGCCTCGCGCATGGTCGGCTCCGGTATAGCCATGACCTCAAAAGCTAGGGCTACGGCCTCCGCTTGGGTGCTTATAATCCGGGCCTGGAACCCGGAAAGTTTCTGTTGCATCACCGCAGAGTTCGCAATGAAATGCGTCCCAGCCTGAGCGACCTCACGAATCTTTGCCGCCGCCTGCGTTGTCGCCTCACTGTCATTCTCGGTTTCGAGAGACAATGCAGACTCGTGCAGTCCCCCGACGATGTCACCGACCTCACGGCTTAGAGCATTCCAGCGAGCCTTCGCTTCGGATACATCCCAGAACTTGGTCGTAAACAAATCTGACGCAAGCCCCAAAATCGAAGCACCCGGATCCACAATCGGCATGGTGAACCCAAATGGGCTATACCCCGGATCCGGCTGGTCCACGATAGGCATCGCCTCTGCCCCACCGCCGCCACCAGCATCGGCCACATCGAGCCCCCGACTATTGAGCTCATCCTGCGATTCGAAGCCAGCTAGCTCAGATTGGAGTGTGTCCCCAAGCCACGCAACCTGGCTTCGGAACCCCTCCAGCGAGTTTCGTGCAGATCCCGGATCCGTCGCCAGAACCCGCTGATGAATCGCGCCGACCTCGCTCAACCCCGTTACCGGAGAGAAGCCGCCGTCAAGGGGGCTGTGGGCGTTCGCCCTGACTAGAGCCAAGCTTCGATCCAAATTGTGGATCGACTCAACCTGCTGGTTCAGATTTTCCTGATTAACTAACATGATTTCACCCCGAGTCCCCACCATCTTAAATGAAGGAACTGATAAGCCTTTCCGCATTCCTGCAATTCTCTGAATTTGATACACCTTGTGAAATGTCGGTCCATGAAACTGAGAAGGTACCCCCAACCGTTTCTATGTATCCCGTACATGTAGCTGCGACAACGAGCGATTCCTCAACCAGATAGATTAAATCTGCATACTCACCGACCCCCGGACTTCCGTAGGGAAAAGCAGTCTTAACTTCTGCCAGAGCATAATCCCTAGACTCAAGTGTTATATTTGCGCTGTTGCCATCGCTCCGTTCTAGAACAAAGCGGCACGACCTAAATCCAGATTCACGCTTATCGTCACCAATAGCTTCTAGACCTAGGCCCGCCAAGAACTTTTTCCGATTGCTTTCGCATGGATCGAAGACTTGAAAATTCGAACTTGCCCGTTCAAACGGTCCCAAATCCGGGAGAAACCTTTGATTTCGATTTCCTGCTCCGTCGGCAACACCAGCACCCCCAACCCCCGTGGCGGTGACATCAGCGACCCCCGAGACCGCTGAGCCACCGCCACTCTTAATGTCAGAGAAATCTCGGGAAACCCCCGCATTTTCACCATGAGTGCACTCACCTAGCTCCAATGAGCAGCTCGTTAGCACCCCTAGACAAGCCGCCATCAGCGCAAGGCCCCCGATTCGCTTCATGGTTTTCCTTTGACCAATCTCTCTGACTGTTCGAAACCGCCTTCCGGAGAAGAACTCCATCCAGTGGCTTCGAAAACAAGAATGCACCAGAATTCCTCATCTGTCTCGTCAGAATGAAGGAAATTCTAAGCTCTTTTTCTAGAAATCACACATATCAAAGAATACTGCTAGAAATTTTGCAAATAGCTGCTGGTTATGAACTGTGAAGAAACTGGGCTTATCACCGGCAAGCTCAGCCAAGACTGCCGAAAATAAAATCAACGGGGGTAACCTAATTACAGGGCTGTAAGCAGGTCAAAGACGCTTTAACAGCATAAGTTCAACGGGCAGCTCCGCCGGGAACCGCGATCATCCGATTCCTTTGCGGCCCTACACAAATCGTCTGAACCTGAAAACTCAGACCGCCCAGTATCTAAGCACCTTTACCAGTAATCCTGAGTACAAACTTAAGCGGCCCTTCCGGTTTTAGAGTGCG
>NZ_KV788223.1:0-1813 GCF_001807225.1 Corynebacterium sp. HMSC05E07 | reverse complement strand
GTTTGGTGTGTTTGTTTTGGTCTATTAGTACCAGTAGCCTTCGCACCTTGCGGTGTGTCCAGGTCTGGCCTATCAACCCCATCGTCTGTAGGGGACCTCAAATGAAACCTCATCTTAAAACAGGCTTCCCGCTTAGATGCTTTCAGCGGTTATCCCTTCCGTACGTAGCCAACCAGCGATGCTCCTGGCGGAACAACTGGCACACTAGAGGTACGTCCGTCCCGGTCCTCTCGTACTAGGGACAGCCTTCTTCAAGTTTCAACGCGCGCGGCGGATAGAGACCGAACTGTCTCACGACGTTCTGAACCCAGCTCGCGTGCCGCTTTAATGGGCGAACAGCCCAACCCTTGGGACCTACTCCAGCCCCAGGATGCGACGAGCCGACATCGAGGTGCCAAACCATCCCGTCGATATGGACTCTTGGGGAAGATCAGCCTGTTATCCCCGGGGTACCTTTTATCCGTTGAGCGACACCACATCCACAAGTAGGTGCCGGATCACTAGTCCCGACTTTCGTCCCTGTTCGACATGTCTGTCTCACAGTCAAGCTCCCTTGTGCACTTACACTCGATACCTGATTGCCAACCAGGCTGAGGGAACCTTTGGGCGCCTCCGTTACATTTTGGGAGGCAACCGCCCCAGTTAAACTACCCACCAGGCACTGTCCCCAACCCAGATCATGGGCCAAGGTTAGATGCTCAATCCGATCAGAGTGGTATTTCAACAACGACTCCACACGTGCTGGCGCACGCGTATCATAGTCTCCCACCTATCCTACACAAACCGAACCAAACACCAATACCAAGCTATAGTGAAGGTCCCGGGGTCTTTTCGTCCTGCCGCGCGTAACGAGCATCTTTACTCGTAGTGCAATTTCACCGGGCCTGTGGTTGAGACAGCAGAGAAGTCGTTACGCCATTCGTGCAGGTCGGAACTTACCCGACAAGGAATTTCGCTACCTTAGGATGGTTATAGTTACCACCGCCGTTTACTGGGGCTTAAATTCTCAGCTTCGCCAACAAAGTTGACTAACCGGTCCTCTTAACCTTCCAGCACCGGGCAGGCGTCAGTCCATATACATCAACTTAACGTCTTCGCATGGACCTGTGTTTTTGATAAACAGTCGCTTCCCTCTATTCTCTGCGACCCCACAACCCACCACCAGCGCACAGACTGGTTTAAGTCGTGTGGTCCCCCTTCTTCCGAAGTTACGGGGGCATTTTGCCGAGTTCCTTAACCACAGTTCACCCGAACGCCTTAGTATTTTCAACCTGACCACCTGTGTCGGTTTAGGGTACGGGCCATACATCCACATCGCTAGAGGCTTTTCTCGACAGTACTAGATCACCAACTTCACCCCAATCGGGCTACGCATCACGCCTCAGGCTATACGGTGTGCGGATTTACCTACACACCACCTCACACGCTTACACCAACAATCCACTAAGCGGCATGGCTACTACTCTGTGTCACCCCATCACTTGAACCACACATCAGGCCCCACGACATCAACAACCAACGTGCTCAAAGAACACATCAATCATATCCGCGGTGGTTAGTATCAGTGCTTTATCATGGGCGCGGACATACGGGTACCAGAATATCAACTGGTTATCCATCGACTACGCCTGTCGGCCTCGCCTTAGGTCCCGACTCACCCTGGGAAGACGAACTTGACCCAGGAACCCTTAGTCATCCGGCGGGAAGGATTCTCACCTTCCAATTCGTTACTCATGCCTGCATTCTCACTCGCACACACTCCACGCCTCCTTACGGTAACGCTTCAACACATGCACGACGCTCCCCTACCCAA
>NZ_KV788222.1:0-10822 GCF_001807225.1 Corynebacterium sp. HMSC05E07 | reverse complement strand
CACAGCGTTACTAAATCCGTGGTCCTAACAGTTCTCGGCGTCGTCAAGCTCAGTGATATGCAGATTCGGCGCCAACACGCTACACAGCATGGCGCGGCGTGAAACGTCGGCGTCGGCGTAGGCAATGGTCTGTGAGAGGAACTCCCAGGCATAGCGATACTTCAGCACGTGTGCCTTGAACTCTTTGGCGCGCTCGCGGGTGTCCCTATCAGCAGAGGCTCTATCGGCGCGCCAGCGACTTAGGAGCTTTCTGAGGCCCCAGGTAGCTTCTCTGAGCTCAAGCCAGCCATGTAGGCTTCAGCAACCTTGTTCATCTCGTCGAGGTCGTAGTAGCCCGCGGTATCGAGCTCACCGAGTATTATCTCACCCAGCCCATCAACACAGGGCCGTAAAAGAAGCGGAACTAAACCCAGGACGCTTCAAATCAACACATTTTGTCGTTTAGGCCGGTTTGGGTGAGCGCCGAGATTTGAAGGTGAAAACGACGAAAACCCGCAGTTTCCTGCGGGTTTAGTGGTCGGGATAACAGGATTTGAACCTGCGACCTCTTCGTCCCGAACGAAGCGCGCTACCAAGCTGCGCCATATCCCGGTGTCCGCTCTAAGCGGTACCGGATTACTTTAACGCACCCTGGTTCGAAAGGGCAAAACGCCAGCGTGGGGGCTCTTTCGTGGGGCGGGGCTTGACCTCCTGTGCGAAGGCTAGGTGTTCTTCTCGGTAATGCGCAGCAGCGTGGCGGACGGGCGGCAGAAGACACGGAAGGGGACGAATTTGGAGGTGCCCAGGCCGTTGGAGACGTGCATGAACATGGGGCCGAATGTGTGCAGGCCTTGTGCGCGGGCGCGGTCAATGCCGCAGTTGGTCACGATGGAGCGCGAGCCCGCCACCTTGAACGGGAGACAGAGCTGGCCGCCGTGGGTGTGGCCGGACAGTGAGAGCTGGTAGCCGTCGGCGGCGAACTTCTCCAGCACGCGGGGCTCGGGGGAGTGCAGCAGCGCTAAGGCCAAGTCGGCGTCCTCGTTCGGGGCGCCGGCGATTTCAGCGTAGTCATCCAAGTCGTGGTGCGGGTCATCCACACCAGCGGCGGCCAGGCGGACATCACCGACCTTGAACTCCACTCGGGCCTGGTTGGCGTCATGCCAGCCATGTTCGAGGAAGGCTGCGCGCATGCCCTTCCACGGCAGATTCACGTAGGACGGGGTGTTCTTCTTGCCCACAAGGTAGTTGAATGGGTTCGGGATGCGCGGCGCCCAGTAATCGTTGGTGCCGAAGCAGAACAGACCCGGGCGGCTCAGTAGCGGGCCGAGAGCGCGGAGGACATCGGGAACGCCGGCCTCATCGGAGAGATTATCGCCGGTATTGACCACGAGATGCGGGTCGAGGCGGTCGAGGCTGGAAACCCACTCGATTTTGGCGCGTTGGCCCGGAATCATGTGGAGGTCGGACACGTGCAGGAGGCGGAATTCAGACTCATCGCGCAGCGTACCGGGCGGCAATAGGGGCAGCGTGTATTCCTTGAGCTCAAATTTGGTGAGTTCCGAGTGCGCCCACGCGGCAGTGCCGAGGCCTGCGGCGGCGAGTCCGCCAAGGATGGGAAAAATCTTCACCCTCACCACCCTACCTGGCTCGCTAGCGTAGATTGAAGGGCATGAGTGAGTTGAAAGAAACTATCCGCGCAGACCTCAAGACCTCGATGAAGGCTAAGGACAAGGCCCGCACCTCCGCGATCCGTTCCCTCCTGTCCGCCATCCAGGCGGAGGAGACCACCGGTGCCCGCCACGAGATCACCGATGAGGACGTGCTCAAGGTCATCGCCCGTGAGATCAAGAAGCGCCGCGAATCCGCCGAGGTCTACGAGGCGAACGGGCGCCCGGAGTTGGCAGAGGCCGAGCTTGTTGACGTCCCCTTCTTCGAGGCCTACCAGCCTGAGCAGCTTGACGACGACGCACTGAACGCCCTCGTCGCCGATTCTATCGCCGAGGTAGAGAAAGAATCTGGCGAGCCGGTCACCATCAAGCAGATGGGCAACGTCATGAAGGTGGCCAACGCTAAGGCCGCTGGCCGTGCCGACGGCAAGCGCCTGTCGGGTGCTGTGAAGGCGGCCCTGAACTAACGCTCAGCGTTAGAGCCCGAAGAAGTCCCTCACGTCGTTGGTGAGGCGGTCCACATCCTCCTGGTTGAACAATGGCTCCGGCTGGGAAGGTGACTGGTCGCCGCCACCGCCGGTGGCGGGCGGCGCGTAGATGTAGTCGGTGCCGGCGCCGGTGTCGGTGCCGGTGCTGGGACTGCTTGGGGTGGAGGAGCCGTCGGAAAGCTGCAGCGTTACCTCCGCACCCTTCTTGGTGCCGGACGCGCCCGTGATGACGCGCACCACCTTGCCATAACCCACACCAGGTGCTGCGACTTCCGTGGTCTTGACGGTATAGCCCGCCTTCTCCAGGGCCTCTCGGGCTTGCTTTTCGGACTTGCCCTTCAGGCCGTCGATAAGCGGCGAGACCGTACCCGAATCGTAGGCGTGGTCGTAGTCCGGAACCGTGCCGTTGGCGGCCTCTGGGATGCGTGCCGCCATGGTGTAGAACGTCGAGGCCGGCTCCTTGCCGCCGAAGAGGTTGCCGTTCTGACACTGGCGCACAGGGCCGGTGCACAGCGGAGTCGTTGTGGTGCCGTCGTTATAGATATACGGTGCGGCCGCCACAGCTGAGTTAAAGCCCAAGAAGGCCGAGGACTGGTTGGATTCAGTCGTTCCCGTCTTGGCCGCCGCTTGGCCTGTGAACCCTGCTGCACGGGCCGACGCCGACGCTGTGCCCTTCTGGGTATCGGCCGTCATGTTGTTTTCCAGCGCCTTGGCTACTTCCTTGCCCACCGCGCGTTCACACGGCGTGTGCTTGAGGTACACCTCATTGCCGTGCGCATCCGTGACCTCCTCAATCGGGTTCGGCTCGCACCACATGCCTTCCGAGGCCACCGTCGCGCCCACGTTAGACAGCTCCAGCGCATTCACGGCCGTTGGGCCCAAAGTAAAGGAACCCAGGTTGGCATTCTTGATGTGATCAGCGATGGATGCGTCACCGTCGTAGCTGCCCGGGTCCTCGTAGGAGCGCAGGCCTAGCTTGACGGCCATATCCACTACCTGCTCGACGCCGAGCTGCTCAATGAGCTCAATGAATGGGGTGTTAGGGGAATAAGCCAGGGTGTCCTGCAGCGTCATGGTGGCGGCATAGTTGCCCGCATTTTCCACGCAGTACTTATTCGGCGGGCAGTTTTCCGCACCACCGAAGCCAAGGCCCTCGGCCTCGTAGCGGTTGGGCACGGCGAGGCGGTCTTTAATTCCGTAACCGGACTCCAACGCTGCTGCGGCGGTAAAGAGCTTGAACACGGAACCCGCGCCGTTACCCACCAGTGAATTGGGCTGGGGGAGTAGGGTTTCGTGGTTGTCCAAGTCGAGTCCGTAGGTGCGGGAAGACACCATGGCTAGGACCTTGCGTGAGTCGGCGCCGGGCTTGATGACGTTCATTACTTCAGCCACGCCCTCTGCATCCGGGGCTGTGTGACTGCGCACCGCGTTGAGGGCCTGGTCTTGGATATCCGGATCCAGCGTTGTTTTGATGGTGAGGCCGCCGCGGGCGAGGTGCTCGCGGTCAATGCCCTTATCCGCGAGGTAGCTCACTGCATAATCGCAGAAGAAGCCGCGGTCGCCCGCGCCGATGCAGCCATTGGGCAGGGTGGCTGGGCTGTCGAGCACGCCCAGGGGCTGCTGGGCAAAATTATCGGCGTCCTCTTGGGCCAGGGTTCCGTTGTTCACCATGGCCTGCAGTACCACGTTGCGGCGCTCCCGCACGCCCTCCTCATTGGTGTAGGGGTTGAGGTACTCAGATGATTGCACCATGCCGGCGAGCATCGCTGCCTGCGGCACGGTGAGGTGAGCGGCGTCAGTGCCGAAGTAGGTGCGGGCAGCAGCCTCAACACCAAAGGAGTGGTTACCGAAGGGGACGAGGTTGAGGTAATTCGTGAGGATCTCATCCTTGGAGAGCTGTGCGTCGATATCGGTAGCCATGCGCATCTCGCGCAGCTTGCGCGGTACGGACTGCTCGGTGGCGGCCTGGCGCTCCTCATCGGTGGTGGCATTGACGAGCAGGAGGTAGTTCTTCACGTACTGCTGGTCAATGGTGGACGCGCCTTGGGAGACGCCGCCGGCCGCCAAGTTAGTCCACAGCGCGCGGAAATTGCCCTGGAGATCGACGCCTTCATGCTCATAAAAGCGGCGATCCTCAATCGCGACGACGGCTTGCTTCATGGCATCTGAAATCTCATCCGGCTTCACTGGGTGGCGGCGTTGTTCAAAGATATACGCCATGGTGTTGCCCTTAGCGTCGAGGATGGTGCTCACGCCGGGGGTATCTCCGGAGGTGAGATCCTGGATGTCCGATTGCATCGTCTCGTTGGTTTTGGCCACGGCGACGCCGCTGACACCCGCGATGGGGGCTAGTGCTAGGGCGATGAGGAGGCCGACCAGCGCAGTGGAGAGGACGAGCTTTCCCAGGGATTTGATGACAGTCACCCTCCACACACTAGTTGCTTGAGGCCAAATCCGGGAGACCCCCCTAAAGTGTGACGTGTTAGACAGGGATACCGGTCTGTGAATAGACTTACGGTTAGTACATAATATTCCGCCGCCTAGAGGGTTATTCACTTTTCGTGGGGCGGGATGGGAGCTTGGAAGGAGTTACCTAGCCATGACAGTCAATGTGAAGGGTGCAGGACGGTCCGCGATGGTAAAGAATGCCTCGACGACCACGGAGCGTGGTGAGTGGGTTACCCAAGCTAAGTGCCGCAACGGCGATCCCGATGCCCTGTTCGTGCGTGGTGCTGAGCAGCGCAAGGCTGCAGTGATCTGCCGCCACTGCCCGGTACTCAATGAATGCCGCGCGGATGCCCTGGATAACCGCGTCGAGTTCGGCGTGTGGGGAGGCCTGACCGAGCGCCAGCGCCGAGCCCTGCTGCGTAAGAACCCGCACATCACCAGCTGGGCACACTACCTTGCTGAAGGCGGCGAACTCGTCGGGATTTAAGCGCTGGAGTTTAGTAGCATGGAGCCCATGACTAAATGGGAATATGCCACTGCGCCGGTTCTTACTCACGCGACGAAGCAAATCCTGGATTCCTGGGGTGAAGACGGCTGGGAGCTCGTCACCATCACCCCTGGCATGAACCCGGAAAATGTTGTCGCCTACTTCAAGCGTCCGCTGGAGGAATCCTAAATGGGCGTGCAGGAACGCCTTGAGGAACTCGGCGTCGAACTTCCTTCCGTCGCAGCTCCGCTCGCGTCCTATGTTCCGGCTACCCGTGTAGGCAGCCAGGTATGGACCTCGGGTCAGCTGCCTGTCGTGGGTGGCGAGCTGCCGGCTACCGGAAAGGTGGGGGCTGAGGTGTCAGTGGAACGTGCCCAAGAGCTGGCGCGCACCGCGGCACTCAATGCACTCGCGGCTATCGACTCCCTCGTGGGCCTCGATAAGGTCAGCCGCGTGGTGAAAGTCGTCGGCTTTGTCGCCTCAGATCCTTCTTTCACGGAGCAAGCCGCAGTTATTAATGGCGCTTCGGACTTCTTGGGTGACGTCTTCGGTGAGGCCGGCGTGCATGCCCGTTCGGCGGTGGGGGTGGCAGTGCTGCCGAAGGACTCCCCCGTTGAGATCGAAGTTATCGTAGAAATCGCTGAGTAATCGGATAGGGTAAGAAGCATGGAGCATCCTGCATATAGCCAATTGCGTCCCGTGAGCCAGTCCGTCGGTGTCGTGCTGTGTGATAATCCCAGCTACACCGCCCTGGAAGGTACTAACACCTGGATCATCCGTGCGGGGGAGGATTCCCGCGCCATCGTCGTTGATCCGGGCCCAGAAGATGAGGGCCACCTCAACGTCGTGACCGCGAAGGCGGGCGAGGTTGCGCTGATCCTCCTCACCCACCGTCACGATGATCACGCGTCGGGCGCCCAGCGCCTGCGTCAGCTCACTGGCGCCCCCATCCGCTCGTTCGACCCCAACTACTGCAACGGCGCCGACGCGCTTGTCGACGGTGAAATTATCGACATCGACGGCGTCACCCCCCAGCTGGAGGTTGTTCACACCCCTGGCCACACCGCTGATTCCACGTGTTTCTTCGTGTGGTCCGCAGAGGCAAAGAACTCCACTCTGGAGGGCATCCTCACCGGTGACACCATCGCCGGCCGCCACACTGTTCTTCTCTCTGAGACTGACGGCGACTTGGGGGCCTACCTCAAGACCCTGGACCTCCTAGAGGAGCGCGGCAAGGACGTTCCGCTCTTCCCGGGCCACGGCCCTGACCTTGAGGACACCTCCGCGTTTGCGCGCAAGTACATTGACCGCCGCCACTACCGCCTCAACCAGATCAAGGAGATCCGCTCCCGCCTGGGTGAGGATGTGGACGTCAAGACGCTCGTTGATGAGATGTACGACGACGTCGACCCGGTCCTGCGCCACGCTGCTGAGCAGTCCACGCGTACCGCATTGAAGTACCTGGCGGCGCAGCAGTAAGGGCTCAAGAAAACGACTCAATCCCCCGAGTTTTCCTCGGGGGATTTTTCGTCTGACCTGCTGCGCTGCCGGGGCGGTGCAGCAGTAAACGCGACGCCTAGCGGGCGCGGCGGGCGAGGTGCTCGGTGTCGACGATGAGTACCGACTTGCCTTCGAGGCGAATCCAGCCGCGGTGCGCGAAGGTAGCCAGGGCCTTGTTGACGGTTTCGCGGGATGCACCAACGAGCTGTGCAATCTCTTCCTGGGTGAGGTCGTGGTTGACGCGCAGTGCGCCGCCTTCCTGCACACCGAAGCGGTTAGCCAGCTGCAGCAAGGTCTTAGCAACGCGGCCCGGCACATCGGTGAAGATGAGGTCCGCCAGGTTAGCGTTGGTGCGGCGCAGGCGGCGAGCCAGCACGCGCAGCAGCTGCTGAGCAATGGCTGGGTGGTCAGCGACCCACTGCTTGAGCATTTCAGAGTTCATCGTTGCAGCGGTGACCTCGGTAACGCACACAGCGGACGAGGTACGCGGGCCCGGATCGAAGATGGACAGCTCACCGAACATATCGGACGGGCCCATCACGGTCAGAAGGTTCTCGCGGCCATCCGGGGCGTGGCGGGCGAGCTTAATCTTGCCCGACGTGATGATGTAGAGGCGGTCACCCGGCTCACCCTCATCAAAAATGGTGGTGCCGCGCGGGAAACGTACAGTCTCCATCTGCTCGATCAGGTTCTGGACTGCCACCGGGTCAACGCCCTGGAAAATTCCAGCGCGGGAGAGGATGTCCTGTACGCCTTCCACTGTTACTCCTTAAAGCCTGCGCAGTAGGGTAGGTGAGACAAACGCAAGCAGGTTTAGTTTGTTGATGACGCACCTACTCTCCAGTGCGCCACGAGGCACTGCCCCACATCATACAGTGCAATTTGTCACTTTTTCCAGCCGTCTGAAAAATAGTCACAGGGGATGTGATGGGTATTAGCTCTCGAAGGCAGTTGCCTCGAGCTTCTCCATCAGAATGGCGAAGAGTGCCAAGCCCAGCGGGACAAGCAAAACAAGCGAAATCATGGGTTTCACTCTACCTGCTCGTTCAATAGAATCGGCCATATGTCTGACCTTGACAGCGACCATTCTCGCATCGGCCACATTCGTGCGGCCCTCGCTGCGGAATATCCGGACGCAGACTGCGAACTGAACTACTCTACCGCTCTCGAGCTGCTCGTCGCCACGGTGCTCTCCGCACAGTGTACCGATGAACGCGTCAACCAGGTCACCCCGCGGCTCTTCGCTACCTACCCCTCCGCCCCCGACTATGCCGCTGCTGACCGCACCGAGCTCGAGGCCATCCTGCGGCCCCTTGGATTCCAGCGCGCGAAAGCCGGCCATCTCATCGGTATCGGCGAAAAGCTCGTCGGTGATTTTGGCGGTGAGGTTCCCCGCGGCATCGAGGAGCTCACCTCCCTGCCGGGGGTGGGGCGTAAAACCGCCCTCGTTGTCCGCGGCAATGCCTTTGGTGTGCCGGGCATCACGGTGGATACCCACGTCACCCGTCTGAGTCAGCGACTCGGGCTGACAGGAGCGAAGACGCCACGGGCGATTGAGAGGGACGTCGCCAAGCTCGTGCCCGAAGAAGAACAAACAGTCTTTTCACACCGACTCATCCTCCACGGCCGCCGCGTGTGTACCGCACGTAAGCCCCAGTGTGGCGTCTGCGTGCTTGCCTCGTGGTGTCCGTCACGGGGTTAGGATGGAACAATGAGCCAATACTCCCGGTGGCCTGGATACGTGAAGGCCAGCATCGCAGCCGTCCTCATGTTGGCGGCCCTCGCGCTGGTTGGCGTGGTTAATCTCCTTGAGGATGATGAGCCGGAAGTCGCCGTGCCTCAATCTCAAGAACAAGAGGTGGCCAAGCGCCCTAAGTGCCCTGAAGGGCCCATCGCCGGGGTGGACCTGCCGTGCCTTGGTGCAGCGAGCACAGCAGCGGCCAAGGACATCCAGATCGTCACCGTGTGGGCGTGGTGGTGCGAGCCTTGCCGCACGGAGCTGCCGTTCTTCCAGGACATCGCGCGTTCGCACTCCACGTGGAACGTTGTGGGTGTGCATGCAGACGCCAATGCAGCGAACGGTGCCGCGCTCCTCGACGACCTTGGTGTTGATTTGCCTAGCTACCAGGATGAAAATGGCACCTTCGCGGGCGAGCTCGGGCTGCCCAACGTCATTCCTATCACGTTGGTGCTGCGTGAAGGCAAGGTGGAGAAGAAGTTTGTTAAGCCGTTTACCTCGGCGGATGAGCTGGAGCAAGCTATCGATGAGGTGCTCAAGTGAGCCGGCTCAAGCCCGCCCACGCCCCAGCATGGCTGCGCCCGGCGCTGGGTGTGGATACCCGCAGAGTTCAAGAGCGACTGGTTACTCATGTCCCTGCCGCCAAGCGCCGCCGAGAGTCTGCGGTGTTGGTGCTCTTTAAGGGGGAGAGCTTCGAGGATGGCGAGGTTCTGCTCACACACCGTTCGCCGTCGATGCGTTCGCACTCGGGCCAGATTGCCTTCCCCGGTGGGCGGCGCGACGATGGAGACGCCTCGCTTGTCGACGCCGCCCTGCGCGAAGCCGAAGAAGAAACCGGCCTCGATCGCTCCACGGTGACTCCGCTGGAACAGTGGGGCAAGCTGGACATCCGGGCCACCGGGAACACCGTGAGTCCAGTGTTGGCCTATTGGCACCAGCCGGGAACTGTGTGGCCGGCCAGCCCCGAAGAAACCGATGATGTTTTTACCGTTCCCCTGCGCGAGCTCGCGGATCCAGCAAACCGCATGATGGTGGGTTTCAGCCGGTGGAAGGGGCCGGCCTTCCGGGCACGCGGCTATGTGGTGTGGGGATTTACCGCCGGTGTGCTGTCAGGACTCATGGATCACGCGGGGTGGGCCGTAGAGTGGGACAAAAATAAGGTTCATGATCTGCGTGAATCACTGACCCGCTCGCTGAATAATGAGAAGATGGGTTAGTTTGTGCCGTCTTTCCTGAGAAAGTGTTCTCCGTGTCCCTAGCTGTTGACATCGCCATTGTGATTGCTGTGCTCCTCGCCGTGTGGGTGGGCTGGCGTCAGGGTGCGTGGACGGCGATTCTTGCGGCGGTCGGCGTTATTGCGGGCTTGGTTTTGGGGACGGCGGTGGCGCCGGCGGCGATGCAGTTGACAGACCAACCCGCGCTGCGCTTCCTCCTGGCCGTTGGCGTGGTGATTTTGCTGGTGGGGTTGGGGCAGCTGGTCGGAGCGTCCCTGGGGGCGGCGTTGCGGGACCGCATGCGTACCCGTTCGGGCCAGCGCGTGGATTCTTCCATCGGCGCGGTGTTTCAGGCCGTCGCCGCCATCGTGGTGATCTGGCTGGTCTCGCTGCCGCTGGCTTCCAATTTAGGCGGGCAGCCAGGCCAGGCACTGCGCGAGTCCCGCATCCTCAGCGAACTTAACGCTGCCGCTCCGGACCGTCTAGCGGCGTTGCCCAATGGCCTCGCTGCCATGCTCAACGAGTCCGGTTTGCCGCCTCTTGTCTCGCCGTGGGAGCGCTCGGGCGCGGATATTGAGGTGGAAGCTCCGGAGCTCGAGATTGGGGATCCGGGCCTGCTGGAGCGCGTCCGACCGTCTGTCATCCACGTTTTGGGTGACGCGGAGGCTTGTTCGCGGCGCCTTATGGGTTCCGGATTTGTGACGGAACCGGATTATGTGATCACGAACGCGCACGTTGTGGCCGGCACGGATAAGGTGCGCCTCGATACGGTCCTGGGGCTGAAGGAGGCTGACGTGGTCTACTACAACTCGGACGTGGATATCGCGGTGCTACACAGCCCAGACTTGGGAATAGATCCCCTGCCGTGGGCGGAAAATGATGCTGTGACCGGGGACGATGCCATCGTTATGGGCTTCCCGCAGTCCGGGCCGTTTAGTGCGGAGACCGCGCGTATTAGGGATCGCCTCACCATCGCCGGCCCGGATATCTATTCCACCGGCCGCGTGGAGCGTGATGCCTACACGGTGCGCGGCAATATCCGCCAAGGTAATTCTGGTGGGCCCATGATTACCCCGGAGGGTCAGGTCCTCGGCGTGGTCTTCGGTGCGTCCGTGGAGGATTCCGATACCGGCTATGCCCTCACCGCCGACGAAGTGCGCGGCCACGTGGGTGACGTCACGCAGCTTGTCGACGCCACCCCCACCGGCTCCTGTGTCTCCTAACTGTTGCGAGGTTGCTGAACCTGTTTTAGTGTCTGTGGCATGGGGGTTTTAGAAACCTACTTCCACTACCGCAATTCG
>NZ_KV788221.1:0-817 GCF_001807225.1 Corynebacterium sp. HMSC05E07 | reverse complement strand
GTCTCCGTCTCCTTCGGAACGGTCTGATCCTTATCGTTGATGTCCTTGTGGTCAGCGATGAAGTTCGGCTCATCCTCGGATGCATCCGGAGTATCCTGACCCAACTTGTCAACCTCGACAGAAGTCAGCTCCTCAAAAGCAACCGCAGCCTCAACAACCCCCTCAAGATTCTCATCAACAGTGATTTCAACAACGGCCTCACCATTAGCAGTCTCCGGAGCAAAGGTCAGCTGACCATCACCCACAACAGTCTCACCATCAGCCTTAGAAATCAGCTCAGCCTTCAAGGTGTAGTTCTTACCCGGAACAAGGTTGTTAAACGACACCGTGTCCTCAACTACAGCACCAGCAACAACCTCGGTAGCACCGTTAGCGAAATCAGCATTAGTAGAAATCCGCGGCAACTCATCCTTAGTAGTCACCGTCTGATCATCATCAGTGATGTCCTCATGCTTGCCAATCTCATTCGGAGTCTCATTACCCGGAGTCTCCTCACCCTTGTCATTGACCTGCTTAGAAGTCAGCTTCTCGAAAGCAACCGCAGCCTCAACCGGCTCAGTAACCTTCTCATCAACAACAATGGTCACAGCCTCAGTGCCATTCGGCTCAGTCGGCACAAACTTGTGGCCAGTCGTCTCACCAAGAACAGACTTACCATCCGCCTTGGAAATCAACTTCGCATCCAGGAAGTACTCCTTACCCGGAACCAGACCCTCATAAGAAACCTGATCCACAATCTTCGCGCCGCCAACAACTACACGCAGGCCACCATCAAAATCAGCATTCGTCGACACAATCGCATTCTTCTCACCCGGCT
>NZ_KV788220.1:0-521 GCF_001807225.1 Corynebacterium sp. HMSC05E07 | reverse complement strand
TCTCTGCAGAGCTTCATAATATGACGAAGTCTATCGTCTTGCCGTTGTCCTACGTGCTGGGCATTCCAGCTATTGTCCTTTCAGTTTCACACACAGAGGCTGACGCATTGAATCAAGTGGGTGGGGGAATCCAGAACTGGGATTTTCTTGTCATGCTTGGTTTGCCCCTGTTCTTTGTAGGAATATTGTCGATCGCATCATTTCTAATGGCTGTAGATCAGGTCACGATTACAACTGACCGACTTAATAAAATTGGGTTTCCTGTCTCGGTGATCTATCTTGTCAGATTCGCAGGTTTACCATTTCTGTTTATGTGCGTCAGCCTCGGAATTGCAGCTATATTCGCGCTGGTCAGCTCGATCATTCATGTGATAGTTCTTGGTTCGTCGATAAAATTTGCAATCGCCGGGCTGTCAATGATGGTCTCGCTATCATTAGCCGGGGCACTCTATTTATCTTTCATCCTGTTCGGGCTCTTCTACTCCCTTTGGAAGTACCTTCACCACAAGTACATCGCTGAC
>NZ_KV788219.1:0-23303 GCF_001807225.1 Corynebacterium sp. HMSC05E07 | reverse complement strand
AACCTGATTCGGCTCAGCCCAGACATAAAAGCCCAGACATAAAACTGCCCTCGTTGCCAAAACCAGCGGTGCTCCATGCGCTGAGGAGCGAAGGTTTTGGCAACGAGGGCAGTTATGTCCCCGGTGGGTGCCATGTCATGAGAAGAATGAGTGTGGGCTAGTCGGTGTCGCGCAGCAGGCGCGGCACCACCTTGCCGGTGGCGTTGCGCGGCAGCTTGTCCAGGAAGTGAACATCACGCGGCACCGAGTGGTCGGCGAGGTTATCGCGGACCCAGGTGCGGATGGCGTCGGCAGTCACGGCCTTGCCCACAGCATCGCGCGTGGTTACCGCCCACACGGCGATGCGCTGGAAGGTGGTTTCGTCCTTGACACCACCGGCATGGACCTCGGCGATGCCCGGCATGGTCTCGAGCACCTCGGTGACGGACTGTGGGTGCACGTTCTCGCCACCGACGATGATCATGTCATCGGCGCGGCCCACGACATGCAGGTAACCGTCGGCGTCGATATAGCCCAAGTCACCGATGGAAATGAGGCCATCGACCTTGTTGAGCGGAATCTTCGGGTTGGTATAGCCAATGAGCGCGGTGGAGTTAGTCAGGTAAATCTCGCCGACCTCGCCGTGGGGAACTTCTCGACCTTCCTCATCGAGGATGCGCAGCTTGGTACCAGAGGCGATCTTGCCGCCGATGGTGGGGTCCTTGGCCACCTCTTCCATGGTGGCGGTTGAGGCTAGGGCTAGCTCCGTGGAGCCATAGACATTGCAGAGAATCGGGCCGAAGCGCTCGTGAGTTTCCTTGACGATTTCCGGGGTCAGCGCATGGCCCGCGGAGGCGATGAACTTCAGGCTTGAGGTGTCATATGTCGAGTCTGGGTCGGCAGCCACCATCTGACGGAAGAAGACGGGGGAGGAGAGAAGGCCCTCGAGGCTGTAGCGCTGGATGTCATCGAGCGCTGCGGATGGGTCGAAGACGCGGCGGGTGACAATGGTGTTGCGCAGGCCCAGGGCAATGTTGAGGCAGGCCCAACCCCAAGTGTGGAACATCGATGCGGTCATCTGAACCTTCTGGTCCGCACGCCACGGTATGGAGTCCACGATGGATGCCAGCACCACCGGCAGCGTGGGTTCGGGGCGCATAATTCCCTTGGGGATTCCGGTGGTCCCGGAGGACATGAGCACGATATGCCCATGGTTGGGCCAGGTGGGGAGCTCGTGCTTCTCGACGCCCCTCCGATCCGTCACAATCTCACGCAGCGAGGGCACAGTGGCAAGCGCGGCGGGACGCTCTGCACCAGACTCGTGTCCGATGACGACAGTGAGGTTGTCAGGTAGCTCGCCGTCGGCGGGGGCGAGGCGGTCGGCGAATTCATCATCGATGACGAGGACGTTGATGCGGTTCTCTTCGATGCAGCCAGCGAGCTGCTCAGGCGAAGAACCAATATTCAACAGGAAGATGTGCGCGCCGGCGTAGCCTTTGGCGGCTAGCGGGGTAATGATGCCGCGGCCGTTGCGGGCCATGACGCCAAGGCGAATGTCATCGAGGCCAAGCGAGAGCAGCCAGCGGGCAAAGGTCTGGGACTGCTCGCGGAGGTGGCGGTAGGTGAGGGCCCCGTCATCGTCGATAAGCGCAAGGCGTTCCGGGCAGGTCAGGTAGGCCTGTTCAACCTCGCGGGCGGTGGTGAAGCGGTAGCGTGCCAGAACTGGCACGGTTGCGGCCAATGCGCGTGGGCCGCCAGCCGAGCTAAGGAGCCCGGCTTTAAAGAGGGCGGGAACAAAACGTGCGAGAGCGGCGGCGTGGAAGGCGATATCAGAAGGGTTCATAGGTTTCTTATCGGCGCGAGGGGGATGGGGAGTTACAGGCTATAAAAAGAGCGAAATGTTAAAGCTGTTGCTATTGTTACATAAGCTTCGACAGTCAGTTTAGTCTATTATGGTTTTGGCCTAGAACATACCCTTTCCCGAAAGGACATCGTCACATGAAGTCTACCCAGCGCCTCGCGGCCGTCTGTGCATCCCTCCTCGTGGCGGTTGGCCTGTCCCAAGCGCCCCAAGCTGCAGCGGCGGAGCGCAACCTTGTCTCCTTTGGTGATTCCGTCTTGGCTGATCCACAGCTGGATGCTTATATGTCCTCGCGCCTGGGCTCCTCGGGTCGCAACCCCAGCTTGGATTGCCCGTCCGGCAACAACTTTGCCAAGCGCACCGCCGCCAAGCTGGGCATGCCAGTGGCGGATTTCTCTTGTTCCGGTGCGGTATCGATGTCTCAAGGTCCGCAGGTGAATGCGCAGGTGGATGATGCTATCCGCCGCGGCAAGCTCACCGCCGATACGCAGCGCGTGATCTATGCCAGTGGATTCAATGACACCTATAACAATGCCGGCCTGTCGGACCGTGACTTGCGCGCGCGGTGGGTCGGTGCCAACGCGCCAATCATCCACAAGATTCGCGCTGCTGCGCCGAATGCTCGCATTCAGATTGTGGGATACCCGACCATCGGCTCTGGCGACCGCTATTGCCTGCTGCACTTTGGTCCGCAACCTGCGGATGCCACCGCTCTGCCGATGGTTCAGCGCTATGAGAATGTTGCTCAGTGGATGCAGGTGGATCTCGCGCACGCGACCGGCGCGGAGTTTGTGGATCTTAAACCGGCGACGTGGGACCGCGGCATGTGTGCAAATTCCGACAAGCGTCTGTGGGCAGGACTCGTCGACTTTTCCGCTGGCCCAGGCAACCTTCCGTTGCATGTGAATTCCCGCGGCCACGAGTATGTAGCGAATATTCTTGCGCGCTCCTAAAGTGTGATCCTCGTTGGGGGTAGGTGCGGGCACTGTGGTGTTCGCGTAGCCTCGGGTGCATGACCGTTAATGAAAACGTAAATGAAAACAACTCTCAGCAAGGTGCGGAGACCGTCCGTGGTGTGATTGCCCGCTCCAAGGGCGCTCCCGTGGAAACCGTCAACATCGTCGTGCCGGCGCCCGGTGAGCACGATGTCGTGGTGAAGGTGCAGGCCTGCGGCGTGTGCCACACGGATCTGGCCTACCGCGATGGTGACATCGAGGACGCCTTCCCGTTCCTGCTGGGCCACGAGGCCGCCGGTGTGGTCGAGCGCGTCGGCTCCGCCGTGACCCACGTGGAAGAGGGTGACTTCGTCATCCTCAACTGGCGCGCCGTCTGCGGCGAGTGCCGTGCGTGCCGCAAGGGCGAGCCGAAGTACTGCTTCAACACCCACAACGCGTCCAAGAAGATGACCCTTGAGGATGGCACCGAGCTCACCCCGGCGCTGGGTATTGGTTCCTTTAGCGATAAGACCCTGGTCCATGAGGGACAGTGCACCAAGGTAGAGGACACTGACCCGGCTGCTGCTGGCCTGCTCGGCTGCGGCATTATGGCGGGCCTCGGTGCAGCCGTGAACACCGGCGATATCCAGCTGGGCGAGTCCGTGGCTGTCTTCGGCTGCGGCGGCGTGGGCACCGCAGCCATTGCCGGCGCGCAGCTGGCCGGTGCCGCAAAGATCATCGCTGTCGATCTCGATGAGAAGAAGCTTGAGACCGCCCGCGAGTTCGGCGCCACCGACACCGTCTGCGCCAAGGACCTGTCGGAAGACCAGGTCATCGACGCCGTCCGCGAGCTCACCGATGGTTTCGGTGCCGACGTCACCATCGACGCCGTTGGCATTCAGCCCACCTGGCGCCAGGCTTTCTACTCCCGTGACCACGCTGGCCGCATGGTCATGGTGGGCGTTCCGAACCTCACCGACCACGTCGACATCCCGGCTATTGACCTCTACGGCCGTGGCGGCTCCATCAAGCCGGCCTGGTACGGCGACTGCCTGCCGGAGCGTGGCTTCCCGGCCTACGTATCCCTGTCCAAGAACGGCCAGTTCCCGCTAGACAAGTTTGTTTCCGAGCGCATTGCGCTGGACGACGTCGAGGAGGCCTTCGAGACCATGAAGTCCGGCAAGGTTCTGCGCTCGGTCGTGGAACTCTAAAAGACGCGAGCCTGAAAGCCCGCCCGGAAAGGACCTAAGCATGAAGATTGAACAGTTTGAGACCTCTGGAAAGTTCCGTCTTGACGGCGGCGAGTGGGACGTGGACAACAACGTCTACATCGTTTCCGGTGGCCAGGAACTCTACATCGTGGACCCAGCGCACGATGCGGAGCGCATCTACAGCGAGGTGGGGGAGCGCTCTGTAACCGGCGTGCTCCTTACCCACGCCCACAATGACCACTGCGAGCTCGCACCGGAGATTGCTGAGCACTACGGCGTGCCGCTCTACCTCCACCCGGACGATGAACAGCTGTGGCGCGAAACCCATGCCGAGGCTGACTACACGGCCTTGGAAGATAACCAGGTCATCAAGGTCGGCGGCGAGGATCTCGTGGTCTTCCACACCCCGGGCCATTCCCCGGGCTGCGTTGTGCTGTACGACGCCACCGATAACACGCTGCTCTCCGGTGACACCCTCTTTAACGGTGGCCCCGGTGCCACGGGGCGCAAGTACTCCGACTTCGATGTCATCATCGAGTCCCTGCGCAACCGCGTGCTCAACCTCCCGCCGGAGACCCGCGTCCTGCCGGGCCACGGCGATGAGACCACCGTGGGTGCGGAGGCCGCGCGTATCGATGAATACGTCGCCCGCGGCTACTAAGTGCTCATAAGAGCGCTTGAGTTATTAGCCCGCATGCTCCTCGAGGGGCGTGCGGGCTGCTTTTATGCCCACTGCCACCGTGGCGGCTAGTGATAGGCCGAACCATACCCAGGCATCCGCAATGCCTGCGCTGAATTGACGTGCCTTTTCCTGGATATCGAACTGCGCGTCAGTGCTCAGCGCGGCGGGCAAGGTGGCGCTGCCATAGCTGAGGATGAACAGCGCACCAATCAGGATGAAGAACACTCCTGAGACGATGGAGAGCGTGTTCGTGCGCACCGGGCCGAGCGTTATCTCCCGCCCGCGCAGCCAACGCCACGAGCCGACATCGAAGCGCTCCCAGAGCGCCGCCAGCACGAACAGGGGCGCGGCCATTCCGAGCGCATAGGCCACCATGATGAGCCCGCCATACAGTGCGGATCCGGATGCCGCCGCCGTGGTCAACACAGCTCCCAACAACGGTCCCGCGCAGAAACCGGCAAACCCATAAACCGCGCCCAGCAGGAACACTCGTCCGCGGGCTTTACCGGACAAGGCAGCCATGCCGGGAATTCGGAACCCGCCGCCCAGCGCCGTGTACAGTCCCAGGGCAATGATGATCCACCCCGCTACAGCGATGACGTGATTGCGGTACTGCGCCAAGAATGCTGCCAAGCCCATGCCGATGGGCACCAGCGTGGTGCACAGCCCCAGGAAGAACACCACCGTCTTGGCCAGCAGTTCACGCTGCGAGGTGAAAGCGTAGGCAAAAAAGGCGGGGACCAGCAGAGCTGAACAGGGGCTAATGAGTGTGAGAACACCGGCGATGACGGCGCCTACAAGTCCGATGCTCATAAGCTCACCCCCACGGCGTACCCGCCCAACAGAGCGGTCAGAATAACAAGGGCGATGAAAAGCCAGACGATAGGTGGTGTCTTAGGCATTGGCCGCTTTACCTAGCTGTTCCTGGATGACTTGGTCAAAGGCCTCAGCCGGTTGGGCGCCACCGATGAACTGATCTCCCACCACGAAGGCTGGGGTGCCCGAGATGCCAATCTGGGAGGCGTAGCTCGTGGCTGTTTCGATGACCTCTGAGTAGGTGTCATCCGTGGCCTCTTGGCGGAACTTCTTCAGGTCGTGCACGCCAGCCTTCTTGGCAAATGTCATGAAGTCATCGATGCCAAACTCCGGGTGACCTTCGATGTCTTTGCTGGCGGAATAGAGCTCGTTCTTGAACTCTGCGAACTTGCCTTGCGCCGCGGCGGCGCGGCCGGCCTTCGCAGCTTCAATCGCCGCGGGTCCGTTGACGGGGTAGTCATTCCACTCGATGCGCACGAGGCCTTTGTCCACGTATTTCTGCAGTGTTGGCTCAGTAACGTTGGCGTGACGAGAACAGAACGGGCACTCAAAATCGGAGAACTCCGAGATGACTACCGGAGCGTCGACCGCGCCGACGGCAAAGGGATCATTGTCCTTGCGGCGATGCACCACCGTGATATCACCGGACATGGTGTCTCCGCCGGGTCCGAACATCATGGGATCCCCGGTACCGTCGGAAAATTTCGTGCCGGGCGTGGCCTTGTCAGCATCTTTCGCAAGGTCCTGGCTGGCGGTGGGGGACTGGACTGCAGTGCTGGATGCCTCCCCAGCAGCTGCGTTCCCTTCAGTGTTGGAGGACGCGCGATCTGCCAGCAGGAAGCCAATGGTGACGGCCAGAATTACAACGAGCACCAACAATCCCCACGCTACGGGGCTGATGGTGGCGAGCACTGACTTCTTCGGCCCACTGGTGGGCCGGGAGGATTGATTAGGCATGCGATTACCTTAACGCGGCGTGGTTAAGACTGTGAGGCTGAGTCCGGTGTTTTTTAAAAGTGCAACCCTAAAAACCGAACCACGCAGGTGGGCTTCATCGCGCGCTAACGCAGCGCTTGACGACGACCTGCATGAGTCGCCTTTCACCTCTGGACAGATAAAAGCACTGCTACAACGGCCGTGTCTCCATCAGCTCTGTTGATACAGCACTGGTGGTGCGATAACCTCACACCTCGCCGCGTCAGACGGAGGAGCATGTCCCACTACAGGGCTTTTAGCCCTCTTGGGCAGCGGCGAGAAGGTAGCTCCCGTAGCCGGATTTGAGCAGCGGCTGTGCTAGCTCAATAAGCGCGGGGGCATCGATGAAACCCTGTGTGAAAGCAGCCACTTCAGGGGAGCCGATGACTGCCCCGGTGCGTTTTTGCAGTACCTCCACGTAGGCTGAGGCCTCGCTCATGGAATCCACCGTGCCGGTATCCAACCACACATCACCGCGCTGCATGCGCTTGACTCCCAGCTGTCCGCGGCGCAGGTATTCCGCGTTGACCGCGGTGATTTCCAGCTCACCGCGCGTGCTCGGGGTAATGGACTTGGCAATCTCCACCACGGAATTGTCGTAGAAGTACAGGCCTACCACCGCATAATTCGATTTCGGATTGTCTGGCTTTTCCTCAATGGAGAGCGCCTGGCCGCTATCGTCGAATTCGACGACGCCATAGCGCTGCGGATCAGACACCTCATAAGCAAAGATAATCCCGCCCTCCGGATTACGACATTCATTAAGAGCAGTGGAGAAGCCGTGGCCCTCAAAGATGTTGTCGCCCAAGACGAGCGCTACGTCATCCTCGCCGATGAAGTCTTCCGCGATGAGGAAAGCCTGTGCCAGCCCTTCTGGCCGCGGTTGCACCGCGTAGTGCAGCATGATGCCGAGCTGGGAGCCATCACCCAGCAGGCGTTGGAAGGCGTCTGAATCTTCCGGGGTGGTGATGATGAGAATTTCGCGGATGCCCGCTTGGATGAGCGTGCTTAGCGGGTAGTACACCATCGGCTTGTCATAAATGGGCATGAGCTGCTTCGAGATGCCCTTAGTAATGGGGTAGAGGCGCGTGCCGGAACCGCCAGCAAGAATAATGCCCTTCATGGTGTTTAAGCTTAACGGAGGTCACCGCACTGGCGTGCGGTGACGGGATTGGAGAACATAACACTTAACTTCCCACTTAACATAACACGTGGGAAGTTACGTGTTATGTTGAGTGTTATGCAGGGTAAAGGCCCAGGTAGAGGGCTAAAGCGGCCCGCCAATTCATAGGTTTAAAGCCGGTGGCTTCAATCTTGGACAGGTCGAAGGTGGACTCCTTCGGGCGCGGAGCCTCCGGGCCGGCAATCGCGCGGTACTGCTCGGTGCTCACCGGAGTGACATCCGCCGGGTCGTGGCCCACGCCCGTGAAGACAGCCATGGCAATCTCATCGCGGCCCACCGCATCACCGGAATTGGAGATGTTGTACACGCCGTATTCCGCGCCGGTCTTGAGTAGGTGAATGATGCCCTTAGCCAGGTCCTCAGCAAAGGTGGGGCGCCCGCGCTGATCGTGAATGACCGCGGGTTTGACGCCCTTATTCGCCAGGGAGCGCATGGTGGCCATGAAATTGGAACCATCGCCGAAGACCCACGAGGTGCGGACCACATAGTGTCGCGGTGCAGTCTGCGCAGCAGTATCTCCCGCCGCCTTGGAAGCGCCATAAGCGGAGAGAGGGGAGGGCAGCTCCTCTTCGGAGTGCGTTTCATGATGGCCATCGAAGATGTAGTCGCTGGAGACGTGCACCAGGGTGAGGTTATTCTCTGCCGCAATGAGCGCGAGCTTCGCCGGTGCCGCTGCGTTGACCGCCCATGCACCAGCGCGGTCCTCCTCGGCGCCATTGACGTCGTTATATGCCGCGCAGTTGATGATGGCGGAATACTGCCGCCACGGACGCTCGGGTGGAGCGGTGATATCGAAGTCCTCGTGCCCACAGAACTCCACCGGGCCGAGGCCAGCCTGAGGGAGAAACTTCTGCAGTGCGCGGCCCAACTGTCCGTTGGCACCGGTGACGAGGATGCGGCGAGGGGGCATTGGGGAGACGTCGCCAAGCGCGGGGTGTTCCTTATCCTTGTCGGAGATTTCCGTCGGCTCCAACGGCCAGTCCACCATACCGAGGTTTACGCAGGTGTATTCCGCGTCCGGGGACCAGTGGTCATTGACCAGGTAAGAGTAGGAACAAGCCTCGAGCGCCTGAAAACCGTTAGCCACGCCGCGTGGCACGAAAACCGCGACGTCCGGGCGCAGCTCCTGGGTAACCAGCTCGCCATAGGTGTCCGAGCCCTCGCGCACATCGCACCACGCGCCGAAGGCCCGGCCCGAGGCCACAGAAACAAACTTGTCCCACGGTTCTGCATGCAGGCCGCGGGTGACGCCCTTGTCCGCGTTGAAGGAAACGTTGTTCTGCACTGGGCAAAAATCTGGAAGTCCGGCTGCGCGCATCTTCTCGCGCTGCCAGTTTTCCTTGAACCAGCCGCGGTTGTCGCCATGGACATCGAGCTCCACGATGAGCAGGCCCTCAATGGCCGTTGTCTGAACCTTCATTTACTGTCCTTGCTTGGCATAGTTGGCTTCCACGGCGTCCTTGTCTGGGCGCCACCAGTCTTCGTGTGTGCGGTACCACTCGATGGTCGCGGCAAGACCCTCGCGCAGATCCGTGTAGCGCGGCGCCCACCCCAGCTCACGCCGCAGCTTGCTGGCATCCATGGCGTAGCGCTGGTCATGGCCGGGACGGTCCGCCACGTGCTCATAGCGCGGCTCGCCGTTGTCGGTGGCGCCCATCAGCTCACAAATCATCTCGATGACCTGGCGGTTATTGATGTCCTCTTGATCGGCGCCGATGTTATAGGTCTCACCGACCTGCCCACGGTCCAGGATGGCCAGCACAGCCTCGTTGTGGTCATCCACATGAATCCAGTCGCGCACCTGCTCGCCCGTGCCGTAGAGCTTGGCGCGGTGGCCGCTGAGAAGATTGGTGATTTGGCGCGGAATGAACTTCTCAATGTGCTGGTAGGGACCGTAATTATTGGAACAGTTTGAAATTGTTGCGCGCAGTCCAAAACTGCGCACCCATGCGCGCACCAAGTGATCCGAGCCGGCCTTCGTGGCGGAGTACGGCGAGGACGGATTGTACGGCGTGGTTTCGGTGAAGTAAGTGTCTGCGCCAATGTCCAAGTCACCGAAGACCTCATCGGTCGAGACATGGTGGAGGCGTACATCGTAGCGCCGACACGCTTCCAGCAGCACGAATGTGCCCATCACGTTCGTGTGAAGGAACGGCGACGGATCCCGCAGCGAGTTGTCATTGTGGGACTCTGCGGCAAAGTGCACCACGGTATCCGCTTGGGCCACGAGCTTATCGACGACCCCCTCATCCGCCACATCCCCCACCACCACAGTGGCCTCAACCCCATCCAGGTTCGCGCGGTTACCCGCGTAGGTGAGCTTGTCTAGGACAGTAATGTCCACCTCGGGCCGCTGCTGGGCCACCAGACGAACGAAATTTGCCCCAATAAAGCCGGCACCGCCGGTCACAAGCAATCTGCGCATGGTGCTCAAGTGTAGGGCATGGGGGCACATTATTAAGCGGGGAACTTGGGCAGCTTTGTGTGATTGAGCCACTCATCAAGAAGAGCATCCACCGCGGAGGGATCCACAGCCACAGCACGGAGCCGGCTGATGAGGTCCTCCGGCACCACCGTGGAATGCTGCGCGGAGGCAAGGTACTCACGGATCGTGAGGAAGAAGAGCTCGTCCCCCAACATACGGCGCAGCGCATGCACAGTGAGCGCGCCGCGCTTGTACACGCGGTCATCAAACATGTCGCGCGTGCCCGGGTCACTCAGGACAATGTCTTGCTTCTTGCGGGCAAGCACCTGGTAATGCGAACGTGCCGAGGCATGCGCCGGGTGGCCATGTGCATGTTCACGCCACAGCCATTCGCAGTAGCACGCAAAACCTTCGTTGAGCCAGATATCCTTCCACTCACGCAGGCCGACTGAGTTGCCGAACCACTGGTGGGAGAGCTCATGGGCAATGAGGCGCTCGAAGAGGTGATCGCCCTTGACGTGGTTGGAACCGAAAATGGACAGGCCTTGGGCCTCCAAGGGGATTTCCAGCTCATCATCGGTGATGACCACCTGGTAATCGGGGAAAGGATACTCCCCAAACAGTCCGGCGTAGAAGTCCAGCATCTCCTGCTGCTGGGCAAACTCATCGAGAACCAACTGCTTAAGGTGAGCCGGGGCCCATGCTCGAACGTTGCGGCCCAGAGTGATGTCGATGAACTCGCCCACCTGCACCGTGGCAAGGTAGGTCGCCATAGGGTTCTCAACGCGGTAGTGCCAGCGCGTCATCGAGCCACCGGAGCGGCGCCGGGAGATGAGTGCGCCGTTAGAAATCACAATGAAGGGGTCGTCCGCGGTGATGCGGATATCGTAGGTTGCCTTTTCACCAGGGGCATCATCACATGGAAACCAGCTCGGTGCACCGTTGGGCTGGCTGGCAACCAAAGAGCCGGACTCGGTTTCCTCCCAGCCGATTTCGCCCCACGGCGTGCGCAGCGGGCGTGGTGAGCCACCATAACGGATGTGCAGCTCGAACTCCTGGCCTTCTGCGATGGTTTCAGCAAAGGTCAGGCGCAGCTTTCCGCCGGAGAGGCGGTGGCGTGCCACGCGTGGAGCATTCTTTGAGGTAACGCGGCGAGCCACCATGGCGCCGCCCAAATCGAGAGTGAGCTTGTCCAGCTCTTCGAGTGCGCGGATGTGAAGTACTGCAACGCCGTGGAGCATGTTCGGCTCCACACGATAAGTCAGGTCCAAGTCATAATGAGTGATTTCAAAGCCGACGTTGAAATCCACCCCCGTATAACTATCACGGGTCTGTGCGGGAGAACCCGTAGCGGCGGCGATATGCGAAAGGGCGGTGGAGAGCAGCTTCATAATGCCGCTATCCTACCGCCCTTATCCTGCAAGGCCGAAAAGCTAGGCGCTCTCCGTGAAGGCCGCCTCAAACGTGGGCCAGGACTTCTCCAGATCCTCGCTCCAGCCCGGCCAGGAGTGGGTTCCCACGTTGCGGAAGTTGTAGGTCGCCGGAATATTCTGCTTATCCAGCTTTGCCTTGAGCATGTGGGTGCAATGGTTGACGCCTGCCTCAATGACGCCGCCCTCAACCTGCAGCTGAGCGGAGCCAAGGAATGCTGCCGCCGGGTTGTAGCCCTTGTTGATGTAGTAGGACGGGGTGTCCTTCTCGCCGGCCAGGCCGCTGGCAGAAGAGATATACAGGTCAGTTCCGCGCAGCTTCTCCGAGTTCATGAGGGCATCGTTGTAGCGGTTGTACGGCGATCCCATCGGGCCCCACATTTGCTCCGGCTGTGCACCGCCACGGTTGACGGTGACGCGCAGGAACTCATACTCCAGCGGGTAGGCAGTCGCGGCACAACCTGCAAAGGATCCCGCAGCGTCATAGAACCCCGGGTTGTGCTGTGCCAGCAGCAGGGAAGACGTGGCGGACATGGACATGCCAGCGATGGCGCGCTTGTTGTTCGCGTTGAGACGGGCCTCTAGTGGTCCCGGAAGCTCCTTGGTTAGGAAGGTCTCCCACTTCTGTGGGCCCTTGAGGTGCTTACCGTTCGGGTCCTCCTGCCAGTCGGTGTAGTAGGAGAACGCACCTGACTGCGGAATAACGACATTGACGTCCTTGTCCGCATAAAAGTCCACGACGTCAGAGTTGTAGAGCCAGTCTGTATCTTGCTCGGCGGAGCCAGCGCCGTTGAGCAGGTAGATGGTGGGGCGGTCCGGGTTTTTCGCCGGAATAACGGCCAGCGGAACGACACGGCCGTTCATAGACGGCGAGGTGGCTTGCAGTTTGAGCAGCCGTGGATCGTCCTTGTAGTGGCCATACCACTTTTGGCTCTCGACCTCGGGGGTGGGCTCCAAGTCTGACACGGTGGACAGTGCGGTGTTGCCCGCAACCTCCTGCGGTGTAAGAGTGGCGGCACCCGCTACGGGACTTACCAGCGCGGCTGCGGTGAGCGCGCCGGTGGCGAGAAGAGAGCTAAGACGCTTCATGGGGATCCTTATTCGACAAATGTTATGGCGAGTTGAGCTTACTGCTCAGTGATTTCGGGGTCGACCTTCGGGGCTGCTTCAGAGTCGACCGGCAAGGAGTCAGCGGGGGCAGCAGGGTCTGCCTCGGCTTTAGCCTTGTCCATGTCCTGCTTATCGGCATCGTCAGCCTTGGCGTTAGCGTCCGGCTCAACGCCAGTATCCTCGACGGACTCAACGTCAGCATTGTTGGCAGCATCTGCCTCGCTATCAGCGTCCTTGTCCGCTGGCGTAGATGCCGCATTGTCTGACGTGTTGCCGCTTACCGGCTCCACCGGAAGGTCGAAGGCACGGGCGAAGGTAGGCCAAGAGGAGTTAATGTCATCGATCCAGCCCGGCCACGAGTGGGTACCGGTCTGGCGGAAGTTGAAGTCCGCGTCGATGCCCTCGCGGTTGAACTTCGCCTCAAGGTCGTGCGTGCAGGCGTTCATCGCTGCCTCAATGACGCCGCCCTCAATGACGAGGGTGGAAGAAGACTTGAAGGCCCGAGCAGAACCCAAACGATCAATCTTGGACGACCCAAAGTCCGTTGCGCCAGCCAGCCCGGAGTTGGCCGACACATAGATTTCAGAGTTGCCCATGTTGTTCTTGGTGGCGTTAATCAGACCATCGTTGTAGCGGTTGTACTCGCCGCCCTGTGGTCCCCACATCTGCGTGGTGTTACCGCCACCGCGGTTTACCGTCAACTGCGCATAGAAATTTGGCAGCGGGGTTGAGGTGGCCGCACAGCCGGAATAGGAACCGATGGCATCGTAGAAGTTCGGGTTGTGCTGCGCCAGCACGAGGGACGACGTAGCGGACATGGACATACCGGCGATGCCGCGCTTGCCGTTACCGTTGATGTGCTCTTCTAGCGGTCCGGGGAGCTCCTTGGTGAGGAAGGTTTCCCACTTCTGGGGGCCCTTAAGGTAGCTGCGCTCCGGGGAGGTAACCCAGTCGGTGTAGTAGGAGAACGCGCCTGCCTGCGGGATGACGACGTTGACGTTGCGGTCGCCGTAGTAATCGTCGAGGTCTTGGATTCCCTCCTTGTCTGGGTCAAGATCCTGGCCAGCGGTGGACACGATCCAGTCCATGCCTTGCTCTGCACCGCCGGCACCGTTCAGCAGGTAGACGGTAGGACGCGAGGAATCAAAGGTTCCATCCGGCGTGATTACAGCGAGTGGCACCTGACGGTCCATGGCCGGGGCGGACGCGTAGAGAGTCTTGATGGACTGACGGTAGTCCGGGTACTTCAGAATGTAGCCCAACCACTGCTTTTCGTCGGGGATTTTGGTTATATCGACGTCTTTGAAAGCAACATTCTTCCCAATCGAGTCTTCGAACTCTGCGCGGGAAGGAACGTGCTGGCCGGCATCATCCGTTGGGAGATACTGCTCGATCTCGCCGTACACATCGAGCTCAGAAATCGTCGAGGGCGTTGCCTCACCACGGATCTGCTCTGGGGTGATGGTGGAGGCGCTGGCGATAGGGGTGGCCACGGCGCCAAGGGCAAGGGCCGAAGCCGCTGCCAGCGTCGTGAGAGAGCGCGCAATCTTCATGGAATCTCGCTTTCTAGGTGATGAGCGGAATGTAGGGCAAGTTTAAAAGACGCTATGGACATCCCCCCACGCACTACGTAACGGTGCAGGTGGGAAGGGGTATCTACACCCTCAAGGCAAGGGCAATGAGTCTAAACATACCAAGTTATTAGAGTTAATGGTGGTATTGAAGTGAAAACCGTGTCATAATCTTCAAGCGCATTGTCGCGCATGTAACGCAGCGGGCCTCTCGTTCGCTAGAGGAGCTAGATACCGTGACTGTTATCGCGGCGTCGCCAAGCTGCGGAATCTCGCCGCGCCAGACGTTCCTACACGCCAACAGAAAGCAGAATAATGAACTTCTTTGACACCATCCTCGTTGCTATCAACCAGGTCCTAGGCCAGTTCGTCCACTCCGGTTCCTCCACGTCCTCGAAGGCCGGCCTTGAGTGGGGTCTGTACTAAACCCCAAAGGCCTCGCTAGTTTTTAGCCCCCACTCACATCTCGCGCGGGTGGGGGCTGTGGCGATCTGAATACGGTCCGATCTGGGGCGAGGGAGCGTGCGCTTTCCGACGCCTCCCCACACACCATGGGGGTGGTGAGACATCAGGCACAAACTTCCGTATTCTGTAGGGCGTGACTAATGAACATTTTGACGTTGTAGTACTCGGCGCGGGCCCCGGCGGCTACGTGTCCGCCATCCGCGCTGCCCAACTGGGCAAGAAGGTTGCTGTTATTGAGAAGCAGTACTGGGGCGGTGTTTGCCTCAACGTGGGCTGCATCCCCTCCAAGGCTCTGCTCAAGAACGCAGAGGTTGCGCACACCTTTAACCACGAGGCTAAGGCCTTCGGTATCTCCGGCGATGTCTCCTTCGACTTCGGCGTAGCGCACAAGCGCTCCCGCAAGGTGTCTGAGGGCATCGTCAAGGGCGTGCACTACCTGATGAAGAAGAACAAGATTACGGAGATTAACGGCCTCGGTTCCTTCAAGGATGCCAAGACCATCGAAATCACCGAGGGTGATGATCAGGGTAAGACCGTTACCTTCGATAACTGCATCATCGCCACTGGTTCCGTCGTCCGCTCCCTGCCGGGGGTGGAGATCGGCGGTAATGTCGTGTCGTACGAAGAGCAGATCCTCAAGGATGAGGCCCCGAACTCCATGGTTATCGTTGGCGCCGGCGCCATCGGTATGGAGTTCGCCTACGTTCTGGCTAACTACGGTGTGGACGTCACCATCGTGGAGTTCATGGATCGCGTCCTGCCGAACGAGGACAAGGATGTGTCCAAGGCCATCGCCAAGGAATACAAGAAGCTCGGCGTCAAGCTGCTGACCGGTTACAAGACCACCGCTATCAAGGACAACGGCTCTGACGTCACCGTTGAGGTCGAGTCCAAGGACGGCTCGAAGACCGACACCCTCACCGTGGATCGCTGCATGGTCTCCATTGGTTTCGCTCCGCGCACCGAGGGCTTCGGCCTGGAAAACACCGGTGTTGAGCTGACTGAACGCGGCGCTATCGCAATCGATGACTACATGCGCACCAACGTTGACGGCATCTACGCTATCGGTGACGTCACCGCTAAGCTGCAGCTCGCTCACGTCGCTGAGGCCCAGGGCGTCGTCGCCGCCGAGGTTATCGCCGGCGCTGAAACCCAGCTACTCGGTGACTACATGAACATGCCGCGCGCTACCTTCTGCAACCCGCAGGTTGCCTCCTTTGGTTACACCGAAGAGCAGGCCCGTGAGAAGTTTGCTGACCGCGACATCAAGGTCGCTACCTTCCCGTTCTCCGCGAACGGTAAGGCTGCCGGTCTCAACGAGACCGCTGGCTTTGTCAAGCTCATCGCTGACGGTGAGTTCGGTGAGCTCATTGGCGGCCACATGGTGGGCTCCAACGTGTCTGAGTTGCTGCCGGAGCTGACTTTGGCGCAGCGCTTCGACCTCACTACGGAGGAAATCGGACGCAACGTCCACACGCACCCGACGCTGTCTGAGGCTATGAAGGAAGCAGCCGAGGGTATCGGCGGCCACATGATCAACCTCTAACAGAGCGCGACCTAGCCTGAGCCGGGATATTCGACTCGGGCAAGGCGGCGCTGACCGTACTGAGAGGCGCGGGCAGAACCGCTAGCAACGCACAAACTCCCCCTCATCCCGATAGAAATCGGAGGTGAGGGGGAGTTTGTCGTTTTGCCGCTGTGGTGCCGAAGCACCTCAACGTGTCCTTCTTACTTGAAAAGGTTGGAGGACAGCTGGAACGGCGCGTTCACGATGGTGAGAACGAGTTTCCAAACCTGACCGAAGACGTTGTTTCCGGTGCTGCTCATAATTAAAATCCTTTCTGGATGTGTTTATCGGTTCGCACACCACTATAGATGCTTTACGGTGTCAAGATCGACACGTTTTCGCTGTGAAAATCGTTAAAAGAATGTGATTGAGCTGAAATAAAGTGAATGGGGATAGATGTTTATGCAGGTCAATCCGGTAAGTTGTCGCGCTCTCCTGCCGGTCGGCGTGCACCGCCCAAAAATAGCCTAGTGGAGAGTCCTCCCCAGCCTATTTAATTCTTGCTCGTTTACGGTGTAAAGTACTACCATTTTAATTAGTGGACGGGCATGGGAAGTGCGGAATTGCTCCTGTCTGGTTAATAGGGGGCAACGGCTGAACGGTGGGCGTCAATATCTAGCTCCTCATTGATTGCTGGGAATGCGCGCTGGGCGCAGTTCTGCCGCGGGCAGGTGCGGCAGCCGGCACCGATGGGCGTTGCCGCCGATAAATCCTCAAGGTTGAGCCCCTCTGCGTACACGGTGCGGTCAGCGTGACGAGCCTCGCAGCCTAGGCCGATGGCAAAAAGCTTGTTGGTATCTCCAAAACGACCTTGCGGGTAGCTCACCGTACGGGAGATCCATAGGTAGTTGCGGCCGTCCGGCATCTGTGCGAGCTGGCGCGAAATGGTGTTGGGGCGGGAGAAGGACTCATACACATTCCACAGTGGGCACGTGCCGCCAGAATTGGAAAAGTGTACGCCCGTGGCGGACTGCCGCTTGGACATATTGCCGGCGCGGTCCACCCGTACAAAAGTAAATGGGATGCCACGCTCGTTGGGGCGCTGAAGCGTGGAGAGCCGCGACGCAACCGTTTCGTAGCCGACGCCGAACACATTGCAGAGGTATTCCACGTCATAGCCAGACTTCTCGGATTCGCCATGGATAAGGCCATAGGGCAGAAGCGTTGCAGCGGCAAAATAGTTAGCGATGCCGCGTTTAGCCAAGTTGATGGACGCGTCTGATGTGAAAGGCTCTTCATCCACGAGTTCATCGATGAGCTTGCCCGCTTCCAGGAAACCCAATTCGGCGGCCATGCGGAAGGCGCGCTGTCCCACGCTCAGGCGGCTAGCAAGGCGGAATGTACCGCTGCTGTTGTCGAATCGGTGAAGGGTGCCGTCCATGCGGTCGGTGGTGATGAGCTCGACGCTGTGCTGGGAGACGAGCCTTTCTCCCAGTGCCTTTTCGATGTCGCGGATATGGAAGGGAGCTACGCCTAGTTCTGTGGCGAGGCCCTCTGCATGTTTGTCCAGCTCGTCGAGGTAATTCTGGCGAGCATAGAAAAAGTCTCGAACCTCATCGTGAGGCATGGAGAGGGCTTGGCTGCCGTCGGAGCGGCGGGAATCGGTGGCTAGGGAGAGCTTGTCGCGAATGTTGCGGTAGCGCCGATGAATATCCACGAGAGTGCGTGCCACAGTGGGGTGGTTGTAGACCAACTCAGAGAGTTCCTGAAGTTCAACGGGGGAGGGGCAGATCTCTTGATCCTGAACAACATCCTGGATTTCTGCGAGCAGACGTGAGTCATCGTCGCGGGAGAAGAATGTGGCGTCAACGCCAAAGACTTCAGTGATGCGAAGCAGGACCGGCACGGTAAGTGGGCGCACGTCGTGCTCGATCTGATTTACATAGCTAGCGGAAAGTCCCAGCGTGGCGGCAAGGGAGGCCTGGCTGAGATCGCGTTCGCGGCGCAGCTGGCGAAGGCGCGAACCTACGTATGTCTTGCTCATGTGAGCTAGGTTACCTATCACCTTTCGGTTGTAACAATAGTTTTGCAAATAATGTGTGAAGCATTTTAACTCCGCTGCGAAGTGGGGGTGACGCTGGGGTGTCGGGCGTCTATCTGCGGCACCCCTCTCATGCGAAAGTTTGACACCTAAAGGGGTGGAGTCGTCACTCGCGCCACATGCTGTGACTAAAGTCTCACCCCGCAAATGTTTACGCAAGGACAATATTGCGTAAAGGGAAGTGGTCAAGGTAGAGCGGTGTAACCACATCCGTAACTTAGGAGATCCTAACCTTATGGAGTTTCTACGGGTGTAGTCAGCGCGGGTAGGTGCGGGCATGAAGAGTGGATTTAAGTAGTGGCCAGCGCGAAGGCCTGCGTAAGGTAAGGACGACTATGGAGGTGTCATGTCTGTAAAAAATCCTGACCGTGAAGCCCTCGCTCACGGCCGTCTTACTAATGAATCGATTCGTCCTAAGCCAGGAATTCCGTCCTGGGCTTTGAAACTGACGATGGCAATCACTGGCCTGTTCTTCGCACTGTTTGTGGTGGGGCACATGGCCGGCAACCTGAAGCTGTACCTGCCGGATGAGAACGGTACGGTGCACCTCGACGAATATGGTGCGTTCCTGCGTGATCTCGGCGCTCCGCTGATTCCGCACGGTCACATGCTGTGGATTATCCGCATCGTGCTGCTTGCCTGCGTCATTGCTCACATCTACGGTGCTTTTGCGCTGACCGCTCGCTCCAACGCGGCCCGCGGCAAGTTTAAGCGCACCAACCTCATGGGCGGACTGGACTCCTTTGCCACCAAGACCATGCTGGTCACCGGCATTGTGCTGCTTCTGTTCATCGTGTTCCACATCCTGGACCTGACCATGGGTGTGCAGCCGGTTGCCTCGGAGGCCTTCGTCCACGGTGCGGTCAAGGCCAACATGATCGCTACCTTCTCGCGCTGGCCGGTGACCATCATTTACGTCATCGCCATGCTCTGCCTCTTCCTGCACCTTACCCACGGCATTCGTCTCGCTGCGTCTGACCTGGGCATCACCGGTGCCAAGTGGCGTGAGGTCTTTGTCGTCCTGGCGTACATCGTCCCGGCCGTTGTGTGCCTGGCGAACATCGTTATGCCGTTGTCCGTCGCCCTGGGCTGGGTCAGCTAAAGGAGTTTTGAACCCATGACTAACGCGAATCCCGTGTCTGCCGCGAACGCTAACCAAAATGCGAACGCGAACACCGATCTGAAGCGCGAGCACCCTGACTTCTCGCACCCGCAGTCCATCGTCCCGGGCGTGAAGCCGGGCCGAATCCTGGAGTCCCACGAGCCGCATGGCGTCCCGATGAAGGACATGTGGACCTACCAGAAGGACCACATGGAGCTCGTCTCCCCACTGAACCGCCGTAAGTTCGAGATCATCGTCGTCGGTACCGGCCTTGCCGCTGGCGCCGCTGCCGCTGCACTCGGCGAGCTGGGCTACAAGGTGAAGGTATTCACCTACCACGATTCTCCGCGCCGTGCGCACTCCATTGCCGCGCAGGGTGGTGTGAACTCCTCCCGCCACAAGAAAGTGGATAACGACGGTGCATACCGCCACACCAAGGACACTGTGAAGGGCGGCGACTACCGCTGCCGCGAGTCCGATTGCTGGCGTCTGGCTACTGAGTCCATCCGCGTCATCGACCACATGAACGCTATTGGCGCTCCGTTCGCTCGTGAGTACGGCGGCACCTTGGCCACCCGTTCCTTCGGTGGTGTCCAGGTCTCCCGTACCTACTACACCCGTGGCCAAACGGGTCAGCAGCTGCAGCTGTCCACCACCTCGGCGCTCTACCGTCAGATTGGCCTGGGCAACGTTGAGCTCTTCGCTCACCACGACCTGCAGGACATCATCACCTTTAACGACGGTGGCAAGAAGCGTGCTGGCGGTATCGTGACCCGCAACCTCATCACCGGCGAGCTCAAGGCCTTCACCGGCCACGCAGTCATCCTCGGTACCGGTGGTTACGGCAACGTGTACCACATGTCCACGCTGGCTAAGAACTCTAACGCTGGCGCCATGATGCGTGCCTACGAGAACGGTGCTTACCTGGCCTCCCCGGCATTCATCCAGTTCCACCCGACGGGCCTGCCGGTCAACTCCGAGTGGCAGTCCAAGACCATCCTCATGTCCGAGTCGCTGCGTAACGACGGCCGCATCTGGTCTCCGATCAAGGAGAAGGATGACCGTCCTGCCAATGAGATTCCGGAAGAGGAGCGTGACTACTTCCTGGAGCGTCGCTACCCGGCCTTCGGTAACCTCGTCCCGCGTGACGTGGCATCCCGTGCCATCTCCCAGCAGATCAACAAGGGGCTGGGCGTTGGACCGCTGCACAACTCGGTGTACCTGGACTTCCGCGACGCTATCGAGCGTCTGGGCAAGGACAAGATCCGTGAGCGTTACTCCAACCTCATCGAAATGTACGAAGAGGCCATTGGTGAGTCCGCCTACGAGACCCCGATGCGTATTGCGCCGACCTGCCACTTCACCATGGGTGGCCTGTGGACCGACTTCAACGAGATGACCGCCATCGATGGCCTCTTCGCCGCCGGTGAGTGCTCCTGGACCTACCACGGCGCAAACCGCCTGGGTGCTAACTCGCTGCTGTCCGCTTCTGTCGACGGCTGGTTCACCCTCCCGTTCACCATCCCGAACTACCTGGCCGGTCACCTTGGTGAGGAGAAGCTGGCTGAGGATTCTGCTGAGGCAGCTGAGACCATCGCTCGTGCACAGGCACGCATCGACCGCCTCATGTCTGTTCGCGGCGAGAACCCCCACGGTCCGGCCCACTACCACCGCCAGCTCGGTGACATCCTCTACTGGGGCTGCGGTGTGGCTCGTAACATTGAGGACCTCAAGGTTGCCATCGATAAGATCCGCTACCTGCGCAAGGACTTCTGGGCTAACGTCCGCATCACTGGTGATGCTAACGATATGAACCAGGTTCTCGAGTACGGCCTGCGCGTTGCCGACTACATCGACCTGGGTGAGCTCATGTGTATCGACGCTCTCGACCGCGACGAGTCCTGTGGTGCTCACTTCCGTGAGGACCACCTCACTGAAGACGGCGAGGCCGAGCGTGACGACGACAACTGGTGCTTCGTGTCCGCATGGGAGCCAGGCGCAGCTGAGGGCGAATTCATTCGCCACGCTGAGCCGCTGTACTTTGATTCGATCCCGCTGATGACAAGGAACTACAAGTAATGAAACTGACACTTGAGATCTGGCGTCAAGCCGGACCGACGCAAGAAGGCAAGTTCGAGACCGTTGAGGTCTCCGATGCTGCCGAGCAGATGTCCATCCTGGAGCTGCTGGACCACGTCAATGAAGGCCTCGTCGAGGCCGGCGCTGAGCCGTTTGCATTCGCATCCGACTGCCGTGAGGGTATCTGCGGTACCTGTGGCCTCCTGGTTAACGGCCGCCCGCACGGCCCGGGTCAGAACACCCCGGCCTGCCAGCAGCGTCTCTTCCAGTTCAAGGACGGCGACAAGATCAAGCTGGAACCGTTCCGCTCCGCCGCGTACCCGGTTATCAAGGACATGATCGTGGACCGCTCCAAGCTGGACCACGTCATGGAGCAGGGTGGCTACGTATCCATGGATGCCGGTACCGCTCCGGATGCCGATACCCTGCACGTCAACCATGAGACCTCCGAGTACGCACTGGATCACGCCGCCTGCATCGGCTGTGGTGCCTGCGTGGCATCCTGCCCGAACGGCGCTGCCCACCTGTTCACGGGTGCCAAGCTGGTTCACCTTTCCCTCATGCCGCTGGGCAAGGAAGAGCGTGGCCGCCGCGCCCGCAACATGGTGGACAATCTGGAGCAGAACTTCGGCCACTGCTCGCTGTACGGTGAGTGTGCCGACGTCTGCCCGGCTGGCGTCCCGCTGACCGCTGTGTCTGCAGTTACCCGCGAACGTGCACGGGCTGCTTTCCGCGGCAAGGACGACTAAGCTATAGTCATTCACAGGATTAACAGGAACGAGAGAAAGTTTCAGCCATGAGCGACCTTAACCCGGCAGTTGCTGATCACCACAGCGAGACCTACCCGGAGTTCTCCGGCAAGATTCAGGATTCCTACATTGAGGGTTACGACCCCGTGTCCTACAGTGCACCGCACTCCTCCCTGCTGCGCGCCTCCACCTGGATCGGCATGGGCCTGATTCTTTCCCTTCTTCCGGCCGCCGGCATCCTTATCTGGGGCCTCGGCACGTGGCAGTTCCCCCAGGGCGTCGCCGGTGCTGACTACCAGCCGAACATCATCGTGGGTGCTATCTCCCTCGTTGTTATCGCTGTTCTGGCTTTCGGCACCATCCACTTCGGCCGCCGCTACTACCGCCAGTACCGCAAGGAAACCGGCCGCATCAACTAGGCACCTCCTAGGACGTTGAACGCCTAAGTTTCTGTACTGCCGCAACAACCCCCACCTCCAAACACATGGGAGACCATGTGAGGAGGTGGGGGTTGCTGGCGTTTCGGGCTAGGTGTGCGGGAGGGGATTTACAAAGAAGAAGGCAGGGAGCTGGGCGCTTGGCGACGTCAAAAGCTGCAATAAGCTTCGATCGATCACACTGTGCTGTTAACTGTACGCACTAACGAGAAGTATCTTCGTGCTGCTTCCTCTTATCATTTTTGGATCCTACTAATGCAACCATGAAAAGAATGGCAGATGCCGTCACCTGGGTTCCCGTTACCCATAGAAAATTCGTTAGGTTGATAACACCGAACGCGAGGAACCCTGCTGCGATTACTACGATTCCGAGGGGAATCAGGGATCGAGACATTGGGACATACATTTTATTTGCTCCTAAACTGCCCCCGGTAACCCGTGTTATTGATCGTGAACAATTCATAAAATGAGCGTTTTGAGGGGCCTTGAATTAAAGCTATTTGTTCTTTCCGCGCACGTCAAGGGATAAGGAGAAATGTGCAAAAGTCAGCTTCGCTTATTTCTAGAATGGTTTCGCAAGTGTGTGCTAAGCAAGACCATCGCGTACTTCGCGGCTTATTGTATGGAAGGCTATGTGGCTTAACCTCCCTAATTCTGTTATGTCCATAGGGTTTTTGGACATGGA
>NZ_KV788218.1:0-1604 GCF_001807225.1 Corynebacterium sp. HMSC05E07 | reverse complement strand
ACACCCCTACCAACAAGCCGCTCTCAGCAACCTAGGTTAAGCCCCTCATCATGAGGGGCTTTTCTCGTTCCGGTTGCGGGTGGGCCAATTGAAACCTACGTCCACTACCGCAATTCGGGGATTGCGCTCGTGAAACGCGCAACCAGCACACCCGACCGGTTCGCACACTTACACCGCGTCAACGTCGGCCACACCCGCCTACCAGAAAGGGGTGGTGGGCTATTCCTTGTGGCTTCAGAACTGTAATCGAGATTAAATATAAGCAATAACCATTGCGATGAATAAAATACTCAATTGAGTACACCCCAGACGACGAGGGCCGAAACTTTAAAAAGCTTCGGCCCTCGTCGCAACATCTGAGCATTACCATCCTGGTGAATTAGGTGCTTTTATTTCGTCGATGGTCCCCAGAGATTCTCTCTTTCTCGGAAGTCCTTCGCTTTTCTTTTGACCCACATTACAGTCAGCAGTCCAGAGACTAGGGTTCCGATAAGCCAAGGAATCGCGTCATCAAAATTTAGCGTGTGTCCTCGGCCCATTGAAAAAAAGAAAGCGAAGATAACGGCAACAAGTGCAAAGAAAATAATGCTGGTGCCAATCAGGCGAACAAGATACTTTTTTCTAGAAACCATTACTGTTGAAAGGCACACAATCCTGCGGAAGCGGCCAAAAAGGCTGCGATCGTCGCTGGACCACCGATAGCCTTTCCAGCACCGTTTACGAATGCAGGGCCAAGAGCTCGTACGATGGTGGAAGCGGCCAGCTTCCAATTGAAGGCTTTAATACCAGTTACGATGGCTGACCACGTGCCGCTAGTGAAAGCCGTGGCTGGAATTCCTAGCGCACTCCATAATACGCACTTTGCGTATGAATTTGCATCGTAAGTTTGTACCATAACTGGGGTTTTTGAACCTGTCTGAGGATGTCCAGGGTTGGGACTGTTGAAGGCTCGGGCCACTGCATGAAAGTCGCCCATGCTGTCTGCGTAACCATCTCTTATTACGGCTTGTTCATTGACGGTGAAGACACCATCTTTTTGGGAAATATATTCCGTAAAAAGTACTTCTAGGTCATCAGCCAGTTGTGCTTCCTGTGCAGAAGTCGGTTCTGAATTTACTTCGACAGCGGTAAAATCGGGGGAATTTGTCTCGGCTGCTGTAGCGTATGTATTTCCTCCAACCATGCTAAGCGCCACGCAAGCTATCATGACGCGTTTGGGGCAGGTTCTTTTCAGCAATGAGTGAGCAGTATGTATTTCGAATCTCCTATGGGCGGTGATTAGGCATAGAGTACCTGAGTGTTGAGCTAGGGAACTTTTGCTCCTGCTCACTTTAAGTATATGTGATTCAGTGGGAAGAACTCTTTGTACGTGATCACGTTCTCGGTACCGACAATGGAGAACTTGGCATCCCCGTCAACGAGCCAAGAAACAAACTCCCGAAACAAACTAAACGGAGGATTGGTCACCACAACGTCCGCCTCATCGCGTAGCCGCGTTACTTCTTCACTTCGGAAATCCCCGTCACCCTTCAGATACGTCCATTGCAGGTCATCGATGTTGATGATTCCGTCTCTGTTGCGACCGGCTATTTGGTAGCAGTGTC
>NZ_KV788217.1:0-964 GCF_001807225.1 Corynebacterium sp. HMSC05E07 | reverse complement strand
ACCCCTACCAACAAGCCGCTCTCAGCAAGGAGATTATGTCGAAGCAGTGTGCAACAATAACGTCATGACTCGCCCAATTGATGAACTGTTACGCCAAACTGGTGTGCCGGTATTTGACCCTAACGACGCCACACTCAGTGGTGGGGAAGTGGCCATCGCCCGTATTGCCAGTGCTCTACGGGAAGACTGGGACGGACTCGATGGTCAACAGCAACGTGCGCTTATTACAGCGCTGGAAACGTCCACACAGGCCACCGAAGAAGCTGAAGCATTCGTTCTCAATCAACTAAAAAGCATTAAATAGCTCAAGCCCTGCCTGAGGGGCGATAGGCAGGGCTTGAGCTATACATAGTGGCCGTTCGGGGGAGCGGCCTACAAACTATTCTGCGGAGCTTCGACAAAAGTAACAAGGGCTTGTTCACTCCAGTGAGCATTGGCAGTGAGGATGCAATTACTGGGCTTTCCTTTATGTGGTTTCTTTTTAAAGGCTCTTTGGTTCTCTGTAGTCCTGGAGGCTGTTGTGCTTGGAGTAGTCCAGGGATTCTTCTGTTGCGCGGGGGTATCTAGTAACACCGTGGTGACTATCCAGTAACGGGATGGTGAGTATCGAGTAACACTTTGGGAGAAGATTCTTCTGACCGCGTGACAAAAGGGCTCGCGGCATAATCAGAGGAGTCCGATCGTGACTGATTACCGGGCCGTGATGGATCTTGTCTTACAAGGCTGGTCCGTCCGTCAAATCTGCTCGACTGTGCGTTGCTCGCATACCACAGTCCAAAAGGCCCGCCAGGCAATGGCGGCACACCAGATCACAACCCGTGCACAACTCGCCGGTGTCACCGACGAAGAATTGGCCACATGGTTTGTTGATGGTCGAAGCCTTGCACAAGGCGACTTCGTTCCCATCGACTTCGACGCAGTGACCAAAGCACGTACCGGCCGAAACAAGGTCACTCTCCAAGTC
>NZ_KV788216.1:0-667 GCF_001807225.1 Corynebacterium sp. HMSC05E07 | reverse complement strand
CGCGACTTCTTTATCGAGTGCGTAGAGCACTTTTTGGGAAAACGTCCATGCGTCGAATGCGGGATCGTTGGCGATGTCGATGACGCTTCTGCCGAAGGCAGTCATCCGCAGCGCGGTGAAGTCGGCCAAAACGGATTCATCAAGGAAGCGATCTGTTGGCGGGGTTGGTGATGACATGGGCTTTAGTTTCCTTTCTGAGTGAGGTTGTCCATGCTGAACTGTTCTGCACCGCCGAGAAACGCGCCGGTGGTATCCCGGTCGCAGGGTGCTGGGCCGGTGTGCTGATTGGTTGTGGTGCTGCGCGGGGGCTGGTCTAACCCGCTAGGCCGTGTGGCGTGTTCTTTGCGTACGGCGGCCATCATGTTTTTGACCGCGGTATAGGACACCGCCCGTCGGCTGTCGTCGCTGGCGGTCAGGCGCTGGCATGCCTCTTCCAGGATTGGTTTGTTGCCGTGTTTGCCCATTGACAGCACGTTTCTGCAGGACTGGTATGCCTGGGCCGGGATGGCTTTCGCCGCGATAAGTTCTTCGATGACTTTGCGTGTTGCCGGGCCGGTTTTGCTGGCTTCGCGATAAAAGTAGTCGCTTGTCCACAGACCACGGGTGGAGTCCATTCCAGATGGAATGTGCTCATAGTCAGTGACATAGGCCCCACGCTTATGCGAAA
>NZ_KV788215.1:0-112840 GCF_001807225.1 Corynebacterium sp. HMSC05E07 | reverse complement strand
AATCAACAACCAACCCCCAACCCGACGGGGATACAGGAGGCTGGCCACGTTAGAAGATTTAAATCAATACGCCCAAACAACTTACTGTTATTTACAATGACGCCGCTTGAAAAAGCGCCATCCGGCATACACCAACCATGCCGCACACACAGCACAACACAGCCAGAACAATAAAAACCAACCAACACAAAAAAGTACATTGGCACACTATTGAGTTCTCACACATCATCACCACACAGCCATACGGAACATCTTTCGATGAAACGCAGTACTGCGAGTAAAGAAAATTTTTGTTTGTCAGGGCCTGTTTTCCTACCGCCACTCTTCAAGAACTTTCGTTCCTGTGGGGCGCTGTCGGTCGCGCTGACTCATATAAAGATACACACGGCCTCAATAAAACACAAACATGCACTTCATTGGAGGTTTTTAACCCCTCAAGAAGTGCACGTCATTGGCTCTATAGTGCTTGTCTACGAGCAGCTTCTAGCTCGCCCCAAACCATCCCATGACACCCGAGCTGAAGACGTTGGCACGCTTTGCCATTCGGGGATAGGTCAGTGCCCACGCAAGGTAGATGATCACCATTCCGGCGACCGCCCACTCCATTGGAATCGTGGAATTGATGAGCAAGGTGAGAAATATGCCCGCAATGAGTGCTGCAAGGACAACCGTGTAGTGCCAGGTCTGTTTATCGGTAATGGCAAGACTCAGGAGGAGTGAGGTTGTCGCGAGAAGCACGACGGTGAATCCTGCAAGATTTCCAGTCACTACAGCGGTTATCAGGTCAGCCACCGCCGCTAAGCCCACTGGAATCACAGTGCAGAGCAGGGTGGTTTTCGCCCAGGCAGCGCGGGGCAGCCCGAAGGTCACTGCATCTTTCAAGGAACTTCGCACTGAGTCCATTAGGATCGGTACGACAATCAAGGTGACGATGGTACCCACGATTCCCACGTTTTTGCCCCACAGTTGGATAATCGCAACAGTCGCCGCAATAGCGAGGAAGGCGCCGAACGCCACCCACATCCATGCGCGGGCTTGCGGGCGCAGAATGATCTGAGAGACCGGGGAAGCGGCAAATAAGCCGGTTGAAGAATCACCATCGCTGCCAGCGATGAGTGATTTCGCCGTCAAACGCGATGGTTCAAACTGCTTCACCATGCAGACTATCCATGCCAACACCGGGGCAATGAGTACCCACCAGGGAAACGCAAAAGGTGCACTGACAAGAATGAGCACAAGCGCTAAAGAAGCATTGATTCTCCGATGCCCATTCCACACGCGTGTACTGAGACCAAAAGTGAGGTAACGCGAGAAGTCAGGTTGGGAAAGGTAAAGCATGAGGGGCATAAAGAGTGAATAGCCGATGGCCCAGCCAGTTCCGCGGTCCTGCCCCAGAAACGGCAAGACGATAATCCATATTGCGTAGATTGCACTGAATGTCGAGAGCGCCATGTGTCTATAGAGCTTCATCGCGTCTCCCCCAATGCCAGTACTGCCTGTTCAAGGGAAACCTCAGAAGCACGCAGGCCCATCTCCTGTGCCATGTCGAAGACGTTGGCGGAGTGGTTGGGTCGGGCGTCGACAAGCGCGCGGTCCGCTACCGCAGAGCTTTCGCGCTCGAGCACCGGGAGTTGCAGGCGCCCCAAGGCGCGATCGAGGTTCTCGGCGGGGCCGGTGAGCTGGACGACGCCCTCGATGAACTCATCAATCGGACCAGACAAAGGGCTCTCCCCCATCAGGGCCACCGTGTCGAGCAGACCGGACAATTCGTTGAGGTGGTGGGTGGAGACAATAATGGTGCGCCCGTGCTCTTCGCGCAGCACGTCGTAGAAGACTTCCCGTTTAGCGGCATCGAGGCCGAGGTAGGGTTCATCAAGAAGCATGATAGGCACCCCCGATGCCACCGCAACGATGAAGCTAGCCGCCGACTTCTGCCCCCGGGACAGGCCCGAGTAGTTCTTCATGGGCAGCTCAAAGCGCTCGACCAGCTCTTCGGCGCGCTCTTTATTCCAGGTGGACCAACGCAGACTGGATACAGTGAAGACCTTCTTCATGTTCCAGCCTTCGGGCAGGGGGTTATCAATGCCCATGAGCACAATGTGGTTGAGCACCTTCTCATTGTCGAAGGGCTTCTCACCGTTAACCGTGATACCGGAACCACCCAGTTGACCGGCAATTTTGCGCAACAGAGTGGTCTTACCAATGCCATTGGGGCCGACAAGCCCGTGGGTGAGGCCGTCGCTGAATGTGAAATCTGGGGTCTTAATCATGAGTAGAGTCCTCGGCTTTCTGCGACTAAGTCGATGAGGTCATGGAGTTGCTGGCGGGTATAGCCCAGGTGCACGGCTTCGTCGATAAGCGGGGCGGCGTATTCGGCCGCAAAGTCCTGGCGGCGGCGTGCACGAATAAGTTCGGCCGCGCCAAAGGTGACGAACATTCCGATGCCTCGGCGTTTTTCGAGGATCCCGAGATCCGCGAGGAGGGTGAGGCCCTTGCGGGCGGTGGCTGGGTTGATGCTGTGGAAAGCGGCGAGCTCATTCGTGGACGGCGCCTGGGCACCTTCAGCGAGAGTGCCGTCAATGATGGCGTCCTCGATAAGCACCGCTATCTGGCGAAAGAGGGGCTGCGCGGAATTGTCCATGCACGCCTCCTAGTTGGTTGGTTACTCATGTAACTAACCATATAACCGACCCTATACCGCCCGCAAGAGTTCCTCTTAACACCCTCTTGACCTGCGAATTTCCTTAAGGTTATCGACGTTTTGTGACCAATGGGGCACACTGGAACCCACTAGCCTTAGGCTGGGGACCACACGAATGTGACCATAGAAAAATTAGTTAGAAACAATAGAACGGAATTTAGGAGCCATGCTTGAACGAACACTTGTTTTCGTTGACACGTCATACCTACTCGCTAGTTTTTATAACTCCTGGGAGACCGGCGCTCGGGCCCAGCTAGAGATTGATTTGCCCGAGGTTGTTAGTTCCCTCGGCTGCATGATTGAAAACCAGGTGGGCAACCGTATTCACCGTCAGTACTGGTACGACGGAATCCCCGATACCGGCCCCCACCGCTACCAGCGCGCGCTACGCGTGTGCGATGGTGTGCAACTGCGCACCGGCCAGCTCATCGAATGGGGTGAGCGCCGCACGCAGAAGGCCGTGGATACCCGCCTCGTCGCGGATATGATTGTCTCCGCAATGAAGGGCCAGGTCACCGACTTTGTGCTGGTCTCCGGTGACGCTGACATGATTCCCGGCGTCCAGGAAGCCGTCAACAACGGAGTGCGCGTGCACCTCTACGGCTTCGGATGGGATTCCATGTCCTCGGCCCTTCGCCACGCCTGTGACTCCACGACCATCCTCGACCCGCGCGAGGACTTCGCCGACGCCATGGAACTCGAAGTCCTCGAGGGGCCACTGCCGCCGACAATCCGTGAGCCGCGCGAGTCCGATGAGGAGTCCGATTCTGACGCAGCGCTTGGCGACGTCCCCGCCGACCAACCCTCCGCCCCTACCGACACCACCGCGGATAGTGAGGACCTCGAACCCGAAGAGCCGACGGAAGCCCAAGCCGCCTTCCCTTCGGCGCCGAAGCCTGGTCCCTCCACTCCTTCCGCTGCGGCCCCCGCCGCACCAGACGCTGCGACCGCCGAGGCGCCCATCGACGAGGATGAGCCCATTCTTTCCGGCCGTCGCTTGCCCGCCGCCGCGGCGTCCACGGAGGACTCCAGCGACGCGGACGACGTCACCAACAAGGATTCTTCCGAGGCCAAGTCCGCGAACGCGCAGGCCTCAGATATGAATACGGCGCCGAAGCCGGGGCCGAAGCCCTCTGCGCCAAAGCCCTCCATGATGGCCCCGCGCCGTAAGCTGCGCTCAAAGTATGTCCCGCTACCTGAAGAGGTCTGGAGCTCCGCCGGCTTCCAATCGCCCTTCGACGTTGGTCAGCAGTACGCCTCCTGGTGGTTCGATAACGCGGCCAGCGCCGATCAGCGCGACCAAGCCCACCTCCTCTCCGGCGGCGGCCTGCCCCCAGAGATCGACCGCCCACTGTTGCAGTTCGCCTGCGAAACGCTTCATGAGTACACCCTGACCGAGACCCAGCGCGTGAATCTTCGTGATGGTTTCCACTCCGGCATCCGTGGCGTGCTCATTAACATCCGCCGCCAAGACGGCTAACGCGCGCCAGTACCCGCAGCGTGCCGAGAAGCCACACCGGCACGCTGCTGCCTGACACCTCACGAGGAGCACACTAAAGGGACCTTCTAAGGCTTGTCGCTATCCGCGACCTGGGATTATCTTAATCCCGCGCCCTGGAAGGTCCCTGTAGTGTGGTCCCTCTGCTACTTCCTGTCGGGACCCTCTGCCCCTTCTACGTCCTCGGTGGCGTCGGTTTCGCCATCGGAACCAGCTTCAATAGCGTCCGCGGGCTTATCGCCAGCACCGGACTCTAGCTCCTTGTCCTTGGCCATCTCGGCACGAATCTCATCGAGGCGAGAGGTCGCGGCCATATCGTGGCCTGCGGCAGTAATCTCCTGAATGCGATCCCCGCCTGAGGCTTGGTGCAGCTCCTGGGCGCCGAGAGCGTCAGCGTAGCGCTTTTCAATCTTGGCGCGCACGCCATCCAACGTCGGCGTGGAATCGTCAGGCTTCAACTCATTCATGGAGTCGAGAGCCTCAGCGTTTTTCTCCTGCATCGCAGCCTGGTCAGCCTGAGCCAGCAGTTGGTCTACCTGTGCCAGCTGCTCCTTGAGGCGTGCCTCTGACTGCTGCTGCTGAGCCTTGGCCTGCTCGGCCGCCTGGGTGGCAGCCTCGTGCTGGGCCTTCACGCCCTCGAGCTCCTGCTCCACGGCGACGAGCTGGCTCGCAACAACCTCGGCTGCCTGGTTGTACTCGGACGCGACTTGCGGGTCCTCGGCCTTCTCCGCCAGCTCCAATGCCCGGCGCGTCTGATCCTGGTAGTCCTTCTGGCTCTTCACCAGGCGGTTGAGCTGCATCTCCAGCTGGGACTTACGGCCGATGATCTCCGCAGCATGCTCGGAGATCTGGCGGTGCTGCTCCTTGGCACCTTCCACCGCCTGCTGGATTTGGACCTTCGGGTCGGCATTCTCATCAATCTTCTGATCGAAAGATGCCATCACATACTTCCAGCCCTTGCTGAATGGATTAGCCATCGCGCTTACTCCTTCATGCTTGCTGCGGCCAGGTGTGCTGCCGCGGTTGTTGAATGCAGTCTTCTTAATCTTTGATGTCACGCTCAATAAAAAAAGGCGCTTTCCTGCGAGTGTAGCGATACTCACAGAAAAGCGCGCGTGATGCGGGCTAGGGCTTATTCAGCCTGCTCGCCCTGCTGGTTTTCCACCTGGGCGCGAACCTCATCCATATCGAGGGCCTTGACCTGGGTGATGAGGTCCTCCAGTGCTGCCGGCGGCAGTGCGCCTGCCTCACGGAAGACCATGATGCCATCGCGGAAGACCATCAGGGTCGGGATGGACTGGATCTGCAGCTTAGCGGCGAATTCCTGGTTGGCCTCAGTATCGAGCTTGGCAAAGGTGGCGTCCGGGTGCTCTTCGGAGGCCTTCTCAAAGATCGGGCCGAAGCGCTTGCAGGGACCGCACCATTCAGCCCACGCATCAACAAGCGTGATGCCTTCGCCTTCAATGAGCTCCTTGAACTTGTCCTCAGTAATGTCGATCGTTGCCATTGGTCAATCTCCCTATCAGTTCGGATTCATTCTTAGGTTCTTCTCCCCACAACGGTACACAACACCGTTCTATTCCTTGCGGACATACCCTAGGGGGGTATATCCTCGGCTTAAGAACATCCGCAACAGAAAGGAAAACATCATGGCCACCAAGAACTACACCGTTACCGGCATGACTTGCGGTCACTGCGAAATGTCCGTCAAGGAAGAAGTCGGCGAGATTGCCGGCGTCACCGAGGTCACCGCTGACCACGCTACCGGCGCTGTCAGCGTCAGTGGCGAGGGCTTCACTGACGAGCAGGTCGCTGCCGCTATCGCCGAAGCAGGCTACGAGCTGGCCTAAGCATCATGACTAACGTCCTCCAGCCCGCCGGCCCCCTAGCCCACCTCGACCTCGGCGTTACCGGGATGACATGCACTTCATGCTCCTCCCGCGTCGAGCGCAAGCTCAACAAGGTCGAGGGCGTTGAGGCCACCGTCAATTTCGCCACGGAGTCCGCCTCCGTGAGCTATGACCCCGCCACAACCACGCCCGGCGACCTCATCGAGGTTGTCGAAGGCGCAGGCTATGGTGCCTTCACCATGGGTGGTGAGGACGAGGAGGATTCGGCGCCCACTACGACGGAATCCGCGCGTGATGCCGAAGCCGCCGACCTGCTGCACCGCACACTCGTCTCCGGTGCGCTGTCACTGCCACTCATGGTGCTGTCTATGGTCCCTGCCTTGCAGTTCCAACACTGGCAGTGGGCTAGCTTGGTCTTGGCCACCATTGTGTTTATCTTCGGTGGCGCACCTTTCCACCGCGCCACCTGGGCCAACCTCAAACACGGTGCGGCCACAATGGACACGCTCATCACCTTGGGCACCGGTGCGGCCTACGCTTGGTCGCTCTACGCCCTTTTCCTAGGCAATGCCGGCATGCCCGGCATGACCATGCACATGACGCTGCGCTCTAACGACGCCCAGATGGACTACATCTATCTGGAATCCGTCGGCATGGTGATCACGTTCCTGCTGTTGGGGCGCTGGTTTGAAGTCAAGGCCAAGGGCCGCTCCTCGGAAGCGCTCACGACTCTGCTCACCATGGGCGCGAAGGACGCGACCGTTCTGCGAGGCGAGACAGAACAGCGTATTTCCGTCTCCGACTTGCGCGTAGGAGACACCATCGTTGTCCGGCCCGGCGAAAAGATCGCCACCGATGGCGTCGTCACCGCTGGGCACTCCGCCGTTGATGAGTCACTCCTGACGGGAGAATCTCTCCCCGTTGAGGTCTCCCCCGGCAGTAACGTCACCGGTGCCACCATCAACACGTCAGGCCGCTTGGAAGTGCGCGCCACCCGTGTGGGGTCCGATACGGTGCTGTCCCAGATGGGCAAGCTCGTCACCGACGCCCAGGCCTCAAAGGCCCCTATCCAGCGCCTTGCTGACCGCATCGCCGGTGTCTTCGTCCCCATCGTCATTGGCATCGCGCTGCTGACCCTCATTGCGCACCTCGTCGTCGGTGGCGTGGCCCCAGCATTCGTCGCCGCCGTTGCCGTGCTCATTATTGCCTGCCCCTGCGCCATGGGCTTGGCGACGCCCACCGCAATCCTCGTCGGCACCGGCCGCGGCGCCGAGATGGGCATCCTCATCAAGGGTCCAGAAATCCTGGAATCGACCCGGCAGATCGACACCATCGTGCTAGACAAGACCGGCACCATCACCGAAGGCCGTATGTCTGTCACGGAGGTAACCCCTTCTTCAGTATCGACCGCCACGCCCCGCACCGAAGAGGAACTCCTGCGCCTCGCCGCAGCCGTAGAGAAGGGCTCCAAGCACCCCATCGCCCGCGCCATCGTCGGCGCCTACGAGGGCGAGCTGCCCGCCACGGACGCTTTTGAAGAACTGCCCGGCCAAGGCATCGAGGCGACTATCGACGGCTCCCGGATTCGCGTCGGCCGCCCGCCTGCGGGTTACCAGGGCACGGGAACACAGGTCGGTGTGTACGTCGACGGTGACCTAGCCGGCACCATCGAGCTCCACGACCGCATCAAGGACTCCTCCACCACGGCCATTGCGCGCCTGAAGGAACTGGGACTCGAGCCCTACCTGCTCACCGGAGATAATGCTGGCGCAGCGCGTGCCGTAGCCAGCGAGGTTGGTATCGACCCGTCAGACGTACAGGCAGAGGTCATGCCAGAGGACAAGGTGGCTGCCGTCAAGCGCCTTCAATCCGAGGGCAAAGTCGTGGCGATGGTCGGCGACGGCGTCAACGACGCCGCAGCACTTGCCCAGGCGGACCTCGGCATCGCCATGGGAGCGGGCGCGGACGTGGCCATCGAGGCCTCCGATATCACCGTGATGAATAATGACCTGCGCTCGGTGGCCGATTCCGTACGGCTCGCTCGCCGCACGTTGCGCATCATCAAGGGCAACCTTTTCTGGGCCTTTGCCTACAATATTATTCTTATCCCCGTTGCCGCGTTCGGCCTGCTCAACCCGCTTCTCGCCGGCCTGGCCATGGCCCTCAGCTCTGTTTTCGTCGTCACTAACTCTCTTCGCCTGAGAAACTTTCGATCCGCGGAGTAAGCTCACAGTGCATGAATCGCCTTGATCATCGCGCTGTCTCGCGCACGGAACGCCTTGACCGGCTTCCGGTCACCGCTAAGCACAAACGTCTCCTCTTCGGTTCCGGCATTGGCTGGGCACTCGACGCCATGGATGTGGGCCTTATCTCCTTCATCATGGCGGCCCTCGCCGTGCACTGGGGTATCACGCCCACCGAGTCCTCGTGGCTTGCCTCCGTCGGCTTCATCGGCATGGCACTGGGAGCGACCTTCGGCGGACTCTTAGCCGATAAATTTGGCCGCCGCCACATCTTTGCCCTGACGTTGCTGGTGTACGGCCTCGCCACGGGTGCGTCTGCCCTAGCGACGAGCCTGACCCTCCTCATTATCCTGCGTTTCTTCATCGGGCTGGGCCTCGGCGCCGAGCTCCCTGTAGCCTCCACCCTCATCTCCGAGTTTGCGCCTCTGAAGGTGCGCGGCCGCATGGTGGTCCTACTCGAAGCCTTCTGGGCCTTGGGCTGGATTCTTGCGGCTGTTCTCGGAACGTTTGTCGTGGGGGCGTCGGAAAGCGGCTGGCGCTGGGCTCTCGCCTTCGGCATGGTGCCCGCAGTCTACGCCCTCTTCGTGCGCTTGAAGCTACCTGAGTCCGTGCGCTTCCTCGAGTCACAAGGCCGCCACGAGGAGGCCGAGGAGATCGTCGCCTCCTTTGAAGCCGAGGTAGATGACGCCGACATCGACCGCGCAACGCCTGCGCCGACCTACTCGGAGGAAGACGTCACCTCCACCAGCATCTGGTCTAGAAGCCTGCGCGGACGCACCCTGGCGCTATGGACCATCTGGTTCTGCGTCAACTTGTCCTACTACGGTGCCTTCATTTGGATTCCGTCCCTGCTTGTTGCCGATGGCTTCTCCCTCGTGAAGTCCTTCAGCTTCACGCTCATCATCACCCTGGCCCAGCTGCCCGGCTACGCCGCGGCTGCCTGGCTCATTGAGGTATGGGGGCGCCGCAGCACCTTGGCTACCTTCCTCGTGGGCTCCGCCTTGTCCGCGGGTCTCTACGGCTTTGCCGGCAGCGAGGCCATGATCATTCTGGCCGGCTGCCTGCTGTCCTTCTTCAACTTGGGCGCATGGGGCGCGCTCTATGCCATCGGCCCGGAGCTCTACCCCACGGCACTTCGCGGACGCGGCACCGGTGCGGCCGCCGGTTTCGGCCGGCTCGCCTCCATCCTCGCGCCACTCATTGTCCCTCCTCTTATTGCTGCGGCAGGCGCGGGCTGGCTCTTCGTACTCTTCGCCGCGGCCTTCGCCATAGCGGCAATCGCAGCGCTCAGCCTCCCCGAACTTCGAGGCAAGGCCCTTGCTCAATAGAGTATCCCTCGCCGCATGGATAGCGGTGATGGTCGCTCTCACCACGCTCAAGCCCTTCTATCAGATCGGCTACCTGTGGAAGCCGGAAAACCAGCGTGTAAGGGACCTGCGGCTGGTACCGCTCGACGAGTTTTCAGGCGGCACCTGGTTTGGCCCGCTCTTTGAGTACGCGGGCAATACCGCCTTCTTCATTCCCTTCGGCATGCTGGTCTTTGCCCTGTGCCGGTCGTTGCCTAAGACGGCCGCGTGGGGCTTCGCTCTGAGCCTAGCGCTCGAAACTACGCAGTATGCCTTCGCGCTCGGGCGCACGGATATTGATGATCTCATCTTCAATACCCTGGGCGCACTCATCGGAGCAGTCTTTGCGCGCCTTAGTGGCGAGCGTTTCTTCCCGCTGTGGCGATGGCTGGCGCTGGCCGCAGCTGCGGTTTTCTTGGTGCTGGTGATTCTTGGCCCACGGTTGGGTGACCCCAACGCGGTGGTGGACCTCTAAACCGGAGCCGGTTTTCCCGTTCTCTCCCTAGCCGTGCGCCATGTTGACGAACTTGGAGTAATGCAGCTGGTGGGCCACCTTGACCGTGTCGATCGGACCACCACGGTGCTTGGCCAAAATAATGTCCGCTTCGCCAGCGCGGGGATCATCGCGGTCCTGTGAGTCTGGGCGGTAGAGCAGCATAACCATATCGGCGTCCTGCTCCAGCGAACCAGACTCACGTAGATCCGCCAGCTGCGGTTTCTTATCTGTACGAGATTCCGGACCACGGTTCAGCTGCGAGATAGCAATCAGCGGAACTTCCAGCTCCTTGGCCAGCAGCTTAAGCTGGCGCGAAAATTCCGAAACCTCCTGCTGACGGGACTCCACCTTCTTGCCCGAGGACATCAGCTGCATATAGTCCAAAACGATGAGGTCGAGGCCATGCTGCTGCTTCAGGCGGCGCGCCTTGGAACGAATCTCCATCATGGTGAGGTTCGGGGAATCATCAATGAACAGAGGCGCGTCTTGGATGCGGTTGAGGGTGTCATCAATCTTGGCCCAATCCTCCGTAGAGACACGCCCACCACGCATATCGGAAAGTTTGACCTCCGCCTCCGCCGAGAGCAGGCGCATAACGATCTCCGAGGCGGACATCTCAAGGGAGAACACGACGGAGGTTTTGTTATGTTGCAAGGACGCCGAACGCATAAAGTCCATGGCTAGGGTGGACTTACCCACACCCGGACGCGCCGCCACAATGATCATCTGGCCCGCGCGCAGACCGTTAGTGAGGTTATCCAAGTCAATGAACCCGGTGGGAACGCCGGCTTCTACGCCATTTTGTTGGAGGGCAGCAAGCTCATCGATCGTGGGGTCAATAAGATCAGTCAGCGAGCGATAGTCCTCAGTAGTCTTCTTCTGCGCTACCGCGAAGACTTCCTGCTGAGCGCGGTCCAGCACTGATTCAATCTCGAGGTCTTCAGAGCCCTCGAAGCCCAACTGGACCACTCGCGTACCGGCGTCAACCAGCTTGCGCAACACAGCCTTCTCCGCGACGATCTCAGCGTAGTAGCGCGCATTAGCCGCCGTGGGAACTGTGGCCAGCAGAGTATGAAGATAGGGCGCGCCGCCGACGCGCTCCAAGTTGTTGTAGCGGTCCAGGCGGGAGGCCACGATAACCGCGTCAATATCCGTACCGCCGGCATACAGGTCAATCATCGCCTGATAGATGAGCGTGTGGGCTGGGTAGTAGAAGTCCTCGGGCTCAAGCTCCTCAATAACCTCCATCACCGTATTCGGGCTGAGCAGCATCGCGCCCAAGACGCCCTGCTCTGCCTCACGGTCTGCTGGTGGCTGGCGGAATTCTCCATAGCGCTTCGGTTCCTCGGGACGTGAGTGGCCGCCGCGATAGGAGCGGCGCGATTCATCCTCGGAGGGCTCCGGCGGCAGTGGTACAGAGTCATCGTCGAAACTGGCGTTAGTCATTTCTCATCAACCCCCGGGGTGCTCGTATTTGCCTACACGTGTCCCGCCCGCTATCTCCCTCCCGAAACCTTGTGGCACGTTGGCTGGATCCGGAGAGAAGGCGTAGCAGCGAAGTACACAACAGTCTAGCCGAGGCCTCGGACACTCCCCCTTGGGCATAACTTCCAGATTTATCCACAGGAGGTTGTGGAATTACCAGCTCAGGCGACTTGGGTCTCCGGAAGGCCAAGGTCAGGGCTGTGGATAACTTATACCCGCCGTGACCTGCATAGATAATAACCGCAGGTCAAAGCTAGTTTCTTGCGGTGTGAAAAAGTGCACAGATTCGGTGGAAAAGTACGACTATTCGCGCTAAATCGCAGCTACCAGCAGGTTAACAACGACCCGTGTGAGTAAACTCATCGTAAACTAGCCGAAGAGTTATCCACAGAATTTCACAGTTATCCACATCTCTGCACAGTACCGGTGGCTCGGCTGCTGGACTGGGAAAACAGCGAAAGGCCGTGCCCTCTCCACCACCTCACATAGTGGGAGAAACACGGCCTTTACGCCTTGCTGTTGTCAGTGGGTCATGCCTGCGTCCTACTGCCACGCCTCACACGTGGGAAGGACGGAGTTGACCGTCGTGCGCCTTAGTTCTTAGGCAGCAACGACCGAGAAGTTCACCTTGCCGAGAACGTCAGCGTGCAGCTTGAGCTCGACTTGGTAGTTGCCGGTCTTCTTGACCAGGCCCTTGGGCAGCACAACGATGCGCTTGTCCAGCTTCGGGCCGCCAGCGGCGGCAACGGCGTTGACGATGTCCTCAGCGGACACGGAGCCGAAGAGCTTGCCGGACTCGGAGGTCTTCACGGGGACGTTAACGTCCTTGAGTTCCTCCAGCTGGGTGCGGATCTCGCGTGCGTGGTCGAGGTCGCGGATTTCGCGAGCTTCCTGAGCACGCTTGATGCCCTCGATCTGCTTCTCAGCGCCGCGGGTGGCAACAATAGCCAGGCCGCGCGGAAGCAGGTAGTTACGTCCGTAGCCGTCCTTAACCTCAACAATTTCGCCGGGGGCGCCGAGGTTCTCAACGGCAGCGGTGAGGATCAGCTTCATGATCCCTGCCTTTCAATTGAGTTAAATGAATACTTGCGTGACAGTCTTAGAACGGGGGTTCTGCATCCGCACCGCCATAGCTTCCTGCTTGGGGTGCCGAATTCCACGGATCGTTGCTCGGAGCCGACTGCTGCTGGGACTGCTGCGAGGCAGAAGACTGGGATTGGTTTCCGGAGAAACCGCCCTGGTTGCTGCCGCCGCCGTAGTTGTTGCCGCCGCCGAAATTACCGCCACCTTGCTGCTGACCGCCGCCGTAGTTGCCACCATTGCCGCCGTTGCCGGACTTGCGGGTGACCTGTGCGGAAGCGTAGCGCAGGGACGGACCTACCTCATCAACCTCAATCTCAAAGACAGTGCGGTTCTCGCCCTCACGGGTCTGATACGACCGCTGGCGCAAACGGCCAGTGACGATAACGCGCATGCCCTTGGTCAGGGTTTCCGCAACGTTCTCTGCGGCTTGACGCCACACGTTGCAGGTGAGGAACATGGCCTCGCCGTCCTCCCACTGAGAAGTCTGCTGGTTATAGCGACGCGGGGTGGAGGCAACGCGGAAGTTTGCTACTGCGGCACCCGACGGGGTGAAGCGCAGTTCCGGGTCAGCAACGATGTTGCCGACAACCGTAATGTTGGTATCTCCCTGAGCCATGTCTTTACTCCTTAATATCGGTTACGTGGATTCGTGTAGAAATGCTCGAAACCCAGTATCCGTTATTTGCTGTCGGTGCGCAGAACCTTGGTACGCAGAATGGAGTCGTTCAGGTTCAGACGACGATCGAGCTCGAGAACCGAGTGGGACTCGCACTCCAGGTCTACGACGACGTAGATGCCCTCTTCCTTCTTGTTGATCGGGTAGGCAAGACGGCGCTTGCCCCACACGTCAACCTTGTCGACTTTGCCGCCATCCTTGCGGATTGCTTCGAGGAACTTATCCAGGGACGGGGTTACGGTGCGCTCATCCTGATTCGGATCCAGAATGATCATGACTTCGTAGTGACGCACGGACCTCATCACCTCCTATGGTCTAGTAATTGGTATCGGCCATATCACCTTTGCGGATATGGCAGGAGGGTCTGTTGCGTCAAGCAACCCCCACACAGTACCGCACTGACCGGCGGAAAAGAAATCACTCCCCGGCTGTCACATGCCGTTGGTCGTCGCCGCGAAGAAAATAGCGGTGCTCGCCGGAATGACTGTGAGAAAAAGGAGAGCCAGCAATCCAAGCACGAGAGGCCAGGTGCGGTTCTCAGATCGCTGGAAAAGATAGTAGGCCGTGCTCACGCACACGAATCCCAGAGCGATGGACACAATGCCGACAATCGTGATGATCATCGTGTGAACCCTCCAGCAAGCGGATCACGGCCGCCGTGCGCCTCACGCACCTTGTCCTCAGCCTTGCCCCACATCTGACGGATGATGAGAACGCCCATGGCGATGATGAAAGCATCACGCGTTATGACGGCAATGTCGAGCATCTCATGCGGCAGGGCCTTATTCTCGGATCCGAGCATGTGCCACATGAGGATGGGCCAGACGAGGGCGTCGGCAAGCGCCCAGCTCAGGATGAGACGCCAACGAGGCAGGGCCAGCACCGCCGGCACCACCAGCCACAGCGAGTACTGCGGCGACCACACCTTATTGAAGATAAGGAAGGCCATGATGATGAGGTACACCAGCTCCGCCACGCGAGGAGTGCGCGGCGCCTTCAGCCCCAGAATCGCGATGGCTGCACAGGACGACAGGAATGCCACCAACGAGAACGTGTTGAGGAATTCGGGAGAGAAGTCCACACCCGTGATTCGGTTGATGACCGCATAAATCGTGGTCCACTCCGCACCGCGTTCCTGATTGAGGCGGAAGAACTCGCGCCACGCCTCCGGGTACGTGAGCGCCACCGGAAGGTTGACGACGACCCACGTGACAATCGTGGAGATAAACATCGTGACAAACGGTGCCCACCGCTTGTTCCGCATGGCAAGGACCAAGAAAGCCCCGAGAATGAAGAGGGGCCACAGCTTGAACGCCGTACCCAAACCAATGAGGACGCCGGCAAGAAGATTCTTGCGCTTGGTCACCGCAAGAAGCGCACCCACCATGAACGCCACGGAAGGAATGTCCCAGTTGGTGAACGCATGGATAACAACGAGGGGGCTCGCAGCCACGAGGATGGTATCCCACGCGCGGTTGCCGGTGAGCTGAAAGACCATGACGACGACGCCGACCCACATGAGGGCCATGAAGAACGCGGTCAATCCGAAGTACCAGCTGACATCCGCTATGCCAATCCACTCAACAGCAGCATAGGTGTTGCGCGCTAGCCACCCCATGGCCCCCTGGAACAGGCCCGCGAGCACGGGATACTCCATGTAGCGCGTCAGATCACCTTCCACCCATGAGTAGGCATAGGGAAAGCCCGGCTCATCCAAGCCACGCCCACCGTAGAGCGGCACAATGTCGTTGTAGCAAAAGGAAGTGTACTGGCGGTTGCCGTCCCAGTTGAGGCTGATGACGCCGTCGTCACCACGACGACTTCCCGCACAGGTGGCCTTGCTCATGAAACCGAAGGCCAAGAATGTCCATGCCAAGGTGATGATGACGCGCAGCGGCGTCCACCAGCCAGCGTTTCCGGACCGGGCAAAACGGCCCGTACGGCCGCCCAGAGCGTTGACCGCGCCGCGCGTCACCGACTCGGAGGAGAGGGGAACAAGCTGTTGAGTTGTCTGCTGACTCACTGGGGAATCTGTCTCCTATTGGCCGAGAAGTTGGTTAAGGCCATCATCAATCAACTGATCGATCGACGGGGAATTCGGCTGCTCCGGCTGTGCCGGCATCTCGGGTTGGTCCGGCTGCTCCGGCTGCGCCGGAACATTATCGGGGCCGCCGTCCTGCCCCTCGCCCTCATGGACTTCGCCCTCGTTGCCCTCGCCGCCTTCCGCAGTCTCCCCTCCCGGAGTGACCGGAGTCTGCTGCCAGGTCTGAGTCTGGCTCGGGTCGTAGCTGTAGCCGGAACCCCAGCTGCCCACGCCGTAATTAATGGGGTACGCCTGCGGGAAGGCCTGCTGCTCGACGTCAGCAAGCGAGGTGTCCAAGATGGACTTCCAGATCTTCGTCGGCGAGTTGGAGCCGTACATGATGCCGCCCCACTGATTAAAGATTGCGGAGGTGTTGTCGGCCGTGCCTACCCACACTGCTGTAGCCAGCTGCGGCGTGGAACCGACCATCCACGCATCCTTGTTCTGGCCCGTATCGCCCAGCTGCGTCGTACCAGTCTTGGAGGCAGACGGGCGTCCGCCAGCTAGCGCACCATTGGACCATGCGGCAATTGGCTGCATCGCGGAGATCACGTTGTTGGCCACGTTGGCGGAGACACGGCGTTCACCGCCGTCGGTCGGGTTCTCGTAGAGGACTTCGCCGGCATCGTTTTCTACCTTTTCCACGAAGTGCGGCTGATGCCATATGCCTTGGTTGGTCAAGGTGGCCATTGCCGTCGCCATATCGAGCGGACGCGACTGGTACTGGCCCAGCACGATGCCCTCGTACGGCGTTCCACCATTTTCAGTGAGGGTCTTTTCAATCCCCGGAAGACTGCGCGGCACGCCCAACGCATGCGCCATATCCGCGGTGTCCTGCGTCTTGTTTTCCAAGTCATCCTGGAGGCGCAGGAAGGACGTGTTATAAGAATTCTTCATTGCCTCAGCGATGGAGCAGCTACCGCAGCCGGCACCCACGTCGTTGGTCACGAGCTGCGATCCAGGCAGCTGGTAGGGCGCCGAGGAGTAGTAAGTATCGAGGCTAATGCCCTGCTGGAGAGCTGCGGCCAAGGTCATGATCTTGAAGGTAGAACCGGTCTGCAGTGGGGAGTTGGCATAATCCCAACCGCTGGAGTCATCACCGCCGTAGTAGCCGCGCACCGCACCCGTTGCTGGATCAATTGTGACGGCAGCCGCGCGGGCATCATCCTGCAGCTGAGCCAGTTCTGCGTGGGCAGCATCCGTCGATGCATTCTGAACGGTCATGTCGATGGTGGTCGTCACCTTGAGACCGCCGGTAGCCAGCTGATCCTCGGTGATGCCGACACGGGACAGCTCATCAATCACTTGGTTCTTGATGTGGCCGTAAGCACCCGGCGCTTCGGTGTAGGCGGAGTACTCGGACGGGTCACGGGTCTCCGGGAAACTTAGCTGCTCACGCTCTGCTGCGTCCAGATCCCCCATCTCAACCAGGCCATCCATGACATAATCCCACCGTGCCTGGGAGCGGCCCTCATCCACCCATGGATCGAGAACAGACGGCGACTGGATGACTCCGGCCAGCAGGGCGCCTTCCTCCATGGTGAGATCCTTGGCGTCCTTATTGAAGTACGCGTTGGAGGCTGCTTCAATGCCATAAGCGTTACGGCCAAAGTAAACGGTGTTGAGGTAGGCGTTGAGGATTTCCTCCTTGGACCATTCATTTGTCATCTTGATCGAGTAGATGAGCTCGCGAATCTTACGAACATAGGAGTACTCGTCACCCACCAGGGTGTTCTTCACATACTGCTGAGTGATGGTGGAACCACCGCCAGCGCTGGCATCACCGGTGAGCTTGCCCAATACAGCGCGGCCGAGACCCGTGAAGGAGAAGCCGGAGTTCGTCCAGAACTCACGATCCTCCGCAGCCAGAACCGAATCCTCGACATAGTCGGGGATCTCCTCCAAGGTGACCTGACGGCGGTTACCCTCCGGCGGCACGAGCTTGGCCAGCTGTGATTCACCATCGCGGGCGACGATGGTGGAAATCTGGCTGGGCTGCAACTCCTCGGAGTCGGGGACGTCATACTGCGTATAGGCATAGCCAAAAAGTGCGGCGGGGATAACCACGACAATAAGCAGAACAACCAGCACAATCCATGGCCAGCGGCGCTTAGTATGCTTTTTCCTCGCCGGCTTGCGTGTCTTTTGACTGCCGTGCTTGCTCCGAGACGTTTCCTTTTCGGTCACTGATCCGTGTCCTCATCAATCCTGTACAGAAACTGTAAATACATGCAGCTTACCGGCGTGAACTGGGAAGCCAAAACTACTCTAAAGCATAGACCGTGGCTGCTCGTAGAAGATGATTCCAGCGGCACGCCGGGCACACTTCCACCGTATGGACGGTAAATTCCAACCCCTCGCCCGCGAGTTCAGCTATCTCCGACTCGCTTCGCGCGCTCCCGGCGCGGCGGCCCAAGGACTCCCCGTATACCCAGCGAGTAAGCCGCATCTGGCTCTCGCAGATGGGGCAGGGCTTGTGCATATCGACGCCGTGATGCTCTGCAGCGGCGCGGAGGAGGAAATCGGCGTCGCACAACTCCTCACGGCTCATCCGTCCCGCGCGGAGGTCACGCAGATGCTGCGCGCGCTCCCATTCATAGGAGACCTCGTTGCGATACGCCACCGGTGAATTCGCTGCCACCTGTCCTGCCTCCTTTGCTGTTATCGACGCAGAATGTACCCGACCTACTTTAGTAGGGGCTGTGACAACGATCTATGCCCCTCGATCTCACTGTTCTACGGGCTCCATCCCCACGGTGGGCAGTTCACGCTGCAAAAACTAAATTTTTCAGCAAGCTAACTACCATTGTGACGCGCAACTCGCTAAACTTATTTTCCATGAGTGAAGAAAATAGTGAGTCCCCCGTTTCTTACGAGGATGCCCTTGAGGTCGCCCGCCAAATTCAGCCCGCGCTCAACAAGCTCATGCTGATTTTCCAGCGCACCACTGAGGGCACATCCCTAACCACGTCCCAAGTGTCCATCATGAACCAGCTCCGCATGCGCGGCCCCTCCCGTGTGAGCACCATCGCGCAAGCTGAGTTGATTCGCATGCCCACCGCCTCCAATGCTCTGTACCAATTGGAGCGACACGGTTTTGTGGAGCGCCACCGCGATGAAAAGGACCGCCGTGGTGTCCTCGTTGCTCTGACGCAACTCGGTGAGGCCGAGTTGACCATAGTCTCCCGCCAGCGTGCAGCCGCTTTGGCGGAGATTCTGCGCTGGCTCGAACCCGAGGACATCCAGGACGCTGACTCCCTGGTGAATCTCATATCCAAACTGGCCGATGTGTACCGCCCTATCATGGAAGGCAAATAGACCATAGATTATGGCCATATTCAGATTTTCTTTTTATGGCCGCCGGGGTCGATAATGGATAAAACTACCCCGAAACTTGTACTGAATGGCTAAGAAATCTTCACGCCCCGCGGAGGGGCAGACAACCTCAGAGGATCCTCTCGATCCGATCCGCATCCTCGTGTCGTGGAGCCCTAGCTCTGCAGGCACCGAGGCTATCGATTTTGCCGCGTGGATCGCACGGTCCACACCGGTACAGATTCGCGTTGTCTCAACCATTTCGCAGCCGCTGACCGTCACCTCCTTGAGCAAACTCAACGGCTCCTACAAGAAGTGGTTTAAAAAGGAGCGCGCCGTCTGCGAGGAAGCTGTCCGCGACGTACTGGTTGCCGCGGGCGTCCACAAATCTCAATTGGATAAGAACATCTCCGTTCTCGTAGCTGGGCCCTCCCGCCCGCAGCTTCTGGAGGAGATGGCGCAAGATTTTGGTGCCCATGTCATCTTGCTCGGCGCGAATCAGTCCGCACCGAAGGGCCGTTTCTTCTCCGGCTCCACTGCGGATGCCCTCCTCCATTACTCTCCGCTTCCCCTGGGGTTGAGCCCCCGCAGCGTCAAACTGTCCAAGCATGGCGTGACCCGCATCAACTTTGCCTTTACAGACCGCGGCTGCCACGAAGACTCCGCACTCCTCCACGCCGCCTGCATGGCGCAGCGCGGCGGCTTGCCTCTGCGCGTGCTGGCGTTTTCACCCGAGGGGCTTCTCGACGTCCCCCTGGACTACTCCCCTACCTTCCCCACCGACGCCCCCAATTGGCACGAGCATTCCTTGTCCTTGTTGGACCGCGCCCATGACCTCGTTGCGAAGCACTACCCCGACCTTGAGGTCACCACAGCGATTGGCAACGGCAATGGCTGGGCCGGCGCAGTGGATTCACTCAAGTGGAAGAAGGGCGATCTCCTCTGCCTAGGTTCTGCCCCGATGGGCCCCATCGCCCGCGTCTTCATCGGCAGCACCGCCACCGAACTTCTTCCCCATGTGCGCGTGCCGGTTCTCGTGTGCCCCACGGATCCGGAGACTGCCGCCTGATCCACGCGTTAGACTGCACACCATGGCAGCTGAGCATCCTGAAAACGATCTGACCTCGGACGCGGACTACGCTAACCTGCGCCGCCCCGAACCCCAGAGCTTCGACGAGCTTGCCGACGCCCCCGATCCCCTCGCCGTTGCCGAAGCCAACCGCCGCTCCACCCGCCAAGCCGTGTGGTTCATGGTGGTCATCCTCGCCGGTTCCGCGCTTTATGCGTTGATCCTTGCCGGCATCTTTAAGTTCACCGGCAGCACTACTGACTGCCATCCCGCGGTCTATGCCACGTGGCTGTGCACGAAGACTCAGCGCACCATCTTCGCCACCACCACAATGATCATCCCCTTCGCGGGCTTAATCGGCTGCGCGCTCATTATGGTGCGCAAGCTCAAGTCTTATGTGCGCTGGCGCGGCTGGATGGCCATCTTCTGGGTGATGGCCGGCAACTTCATGCTGTGGGGCATCAACGATATTCAGATCCTTCTGGCTCCTGAGCTCTAGCCCGCGCTACCTCGGCGCAGTCCTCGCGCCCGCAGTGCTGGGTTTCTACGTGCTGGATGCAGTCATCACAGATGAGCACCTGCTGCCGGCAGGTGTCCTCGTTGATGCAGTTGTGGAAGGTGTTCGTCCCCTTCCCGCAGTGCACGCAGTGACCCAGCTGAATGAAGCCCGGATCCTCCAGGCCCTGGCCAAACTCGTGGTGCATGCGCTTGTCAAAGACGTACATGGAGCCTTCCCACAGCCCGTCGTTGCCGTACTTCTCGCCGTAGCGCACGATGCCACCATCAATCTGGTAGACCTCACTAAAGCCGCGGTTCTTCATCAACGAAGACAGGATCTCGCAGCGAATACCGCCGGTGCAGTAGGACACCACCGGCTTGTCCTTCATCCAGTCGTACTTGCCGGACTCCAGCTCCGCGATGAAATCGTGCGTGGTCTTCACGTCTGGGACGACGGCATTTTTGAACTTGCCGATTTCCGCCTCCATGGCGTTGCGTCCGTCGAAGAAGACGACCTCACCGCCGCGTTCCTCGACGAGCTTGTTGACCTCTTCGGGCTTCAGGTGCACCCCGCCCCCGACGACACCGTTCTCATCCACCTTGAGCTCGCCCGGCGCGCCGAAGGCCACGATCTCCTCGCGCACCTTGACCGAGAGGCGCGGGAAGTCCTCCGCCCCACCCTCGGACCACTTGAACTCCATCTTCTTAAAGCCCGGGTACTCGCGGGTCTCGCGCACGTAGCGCTTGCAGGCGTCCATGTCGCCGCCCACAGTGCCGTTGATGCCGTGCTCCGAGATGAGGATGCGGCCTTTAAGCCCCAACTTCTCGCACAGGGAGCGCTGCCACAGCATGATCGCGGTGGGGTCCTCGATGGGAGTGAAGCAGTAATAGAGGAGAATCTTGCCAATAGTCACGCCCGCAAGTTTAGGCCCCGCTAAGAGCAAAGCCACAATCTTCCGGGCTTGACGCGGCGGCTGAGCGGCAGTTCTCGGAGCCACTTCCACGCCGATTCAACCCAGATCCCCAGACCTGGGACCCGCAACTCCCTGGTGGGCGGTGGGGCGTCGGCAAGCGCTTGGCGACGCCCACCTGCAAGTATGGGGCTCCAGGTCTGGGGAAATGCGCAGCATAGCCTCGCGGGGCAAGGCTATGCGGGGCAGGGCTGTGTGCAGCAGAGCTGGGAGCGGCAGAGCCTCGCGGGGCTGGGCCCCAAGGGGCTTAGCGCTTCTGGTACAGCGCGCTCTTGCGGGCGAAGACCGGGTCGGAGGTTACGAGCACGCCGAGGTTGCGGAAGATGCCCTCATCCACCGAGCCCAGGATGGTGGTGGTGTGCACGTCGCAGCCCTCAAGCTCCTTGAGCGCATCGAGGGCCCGGCGCGCATTCTCGTCCTTGGCTGCGGACACCGACAGCGCGATGAGCACCTCGTCGGTGTGCAGGCGCGGGTTCTTCGAGCCCAGGTGCTTGGTCTTGAGCGTCTGAATCGGTTCGATGGACTCCGGCGAGAGCAGGTGCAGCTCATCGTCGATGCCGGCCAGGTGCTTCAGCGCGTTGAGCAAGGTCGCAGCCGAGCAGCCCAGCAGAGGTGAGGTGCGGCCGGTGATGATGGTGCCGTCGTGAAGCTGCAGAGCTGAGGCCGGCCCCTCAGTCTCCTCAGCCTTGGCACGCGCCGGTTCCACGACCGGACGGTCGGTGGCCTTGATGCCGGCCTTTGCCATGATCACTGCCGCGCGCTCGGACTGCGTGTTGTCCAGGCCATTGCGCGCCTCCTCCACCAATGTCTTGAAGTAGCGGCGGATGATCTCCTGGCGGGAGGCCTCGCGGCAGACCTCGTCATCGGTGATGCAGAAGCCCGCCATATTGACGCCCATGTCCGTCGGGGACTGGTACGGCACCGTGCCGGTGAGGCGCTCCAACAGGGACTTGAGCAGCGGGAAAGCCTCGACGTCGCGGTTGTAATTCACCGTGGACTCGTCATGGGCGGAGAGGTGGAAGTGGTCGATGACATTCGCATCATTGAGGTCCACCGTGGCGGCCTCGTAGGCCAGATTGACCGGGTGGTTCAGCGGCAAATTCCAAATGGGGAAGGTCTCAAACTTGGCGTAGCCCGCCTGCACACCACGCAGGTTTTCGTGGTAGACCTGCGACAATGCCGTGGCCAGCTTGCCCGAGCCCGGCCCCGGAGCGGTGACCACAACGAGATCACGGGAGGTCTCCACGTAGTCGTTCTTGCCCAGTCCGTCCTCGGAGACGATGAGGTCAATGTTGGAGGGGTAGCCAGGAATGATGCGGTGGCGAGCTACTGTGAGGCCGAGGCGCTCCAGGCGCTCAATGAAGGCCTCCGCTTGGCTGTTACCGTCCTCCAGCTGGGTCATGACGATGTTGTTGACAAGGAAGCCGCGGTCCCGGAAGACATCGACAAGCCTGAGCACGTCGTCTTCATAGAGAATTCCCAGGTCACCGCGGATCTTTTGGCGCTCGATGTCCTTCGCGTTGATGCACACGAGGATTTCCACGTCATCCTTGATGCGCTCCAGCATCGCAATCTTGTTATCCGGGGTGAAGCCGGGGAGCACGCGGGAGGCATGCATATCATCAAAAAGCTTGCCACCCATTTCCAGGTAGAGCTTCCCGCCGATGTCCTTGCGTCGAGCGTTAATGTGCTCCGACTGCAGCTCAATGTATTTTTCACGGTCAAAACCGAGTGCGCGCCCCATAATTAGGCCCTTCCGTTCAACGGGTAGTACCCGGAAAGTCTACAGCAGCACGGCCTCCGCGTAGACTTCGAGACATGCCTGAGGGACATGTCATTCACCGCCTTGCTCGGACACTCAACGCCGACTTCCGCGGCGCACCACTCACCGTCAGCAGCCCCCAGGGCAGGTTTGCTACGGAAGCAGCGCTTGTCAACGACTCCCCTCTCGCCCTCGCCGAAGCCTTTGGCAAGCACCTCTTTCTCCACTTCGATGCCGAAGATCCCCGCCACGTCATCTACATCCACTTGGGCCTCATTGGCTCGCTGCGCTTCGAACCCTCGGCGGATGTGTGGGGCCAGATTCGGCTTCGCCTGGATAACGGGAGCACCGCTGCCAACCTGCGCGGCCCGCAGTTCTGCACGCTCATCACGGAAGAGGAGTACCAGGCCAAGGTGGCGAAAGTGGGGCAGGATCCTCTGCGTGAGGATGCCGACTCGAATGCTCTGTGGGCGCGTGTCCATGCCTCACGACGCAGCATCGGCGCTCAGCTTATGGACCAAGGACTGTTCGCCGGTGTGGGAAATATCTATCGCGCGGAGGCGCTCTTCCGTCAGGAGCTCTCTCCCTTTATCCCCGGCAACCAGCTGGACCGCGCGGAGTTCGACGCCATCTGGTCTGACTTGGTGGGACTCATGGAGTACGGCGTGGAGCACGGACGCATCGACACCGTCCGGGATGCCCACACCCCGGAGGCCATGGGCCGCGAGCCGCGCAAGGATGATCACGGCGGCGAGGTCTACGTCTACCGCCGCGCCGGGCAGCCCTGCCACGTGTGCGGTACGGAAATCCAGGAGAAGGTCATGCAGGGCCGCAACCTCTTCTGGTGCCCCACCTGCCAACCCGCGCGCTAGGGTGGTCAGTTATGCGCCCTGCCTACACCGTTGCCACTGTTCGTGCCGCTGAAGAGCGGCTTCTAGCCCAGCAATCGGAGTCGGATCAGCTCATGCGGCTCGCCGCCGCAGCCGTGGCGGAGGCAGCCGACACCATGCTGGCCGCCCGCCCCGGCGCGGTGCTTATCCTGGCCGGCTCGGGCGGCAACGGCGGCGATGGGCTCTACGCCGGCGCACTCTTGGCTGAGCGCGGCGTGGACGTTCACGCCCTAGTCCCCCAAGAGCACCACGACGCTGCACTGGATGCGTTCCTCACTGCGGGTGGCACGGTCCTTCCTTCCGATGCCGCTCTGCCGACAGGCACCGCACTGCTTATCGACGCCATCGCCGGCCTCGGCTCCGCCCGCGGCCTCTCTGGTGCAGCCTTGTCCTTCTACCACCAGGCCACCGCTTCTGGAGCCGCGGTCTTGGCCATTGACATGCCCACCGGCATCGACGCCGAAAGCGGCGTTGCTGCCACGGATGCCGTCGAGACAGATGTCACCGTCACCTTCGGTTTTCCCCGCCTGGGCCACGCGCTGGCCACTGAGTGCGGACAGGTCGTGGTCTCCGATCTCTTCCTGCCCGGCGCGCCTTCCTTCGCAGAAACCCTCGCGGAACTCGACGAACCCGCAGGCTACATCGCCCACGAGCCCACCCTTTCCTCCCCCTGGGAGTGGCAACCGGGTGAACTCGATCTTCCTGGTGGGCGTGCTACCCGCCCCTGGCCGGTCGGCTGCACCGGTCCCATTACAGATCCCACGCCCGGCGCGCGCTCCGATAAGTATTCCGGCGGAGTCGTCGCCCTGGCCGCCGGCAGCGACACCTATCCCGGCGCGGGCGTCCTCTGCGCCACCGCGGCGGTGCGTGCCACGCCGTCGATGGTGCGCTTCATCGGTGACAACACCATTACCTCGCTTCTCCCCGAGCTGGTCTGCCACCCAGACGTCCCCTCCTCCGGGCGCGCCCAGGCGTGGGTCGTGGGTCCCGGCCGCGGCACCGATTCGGCGGCGGCCACCGAACTGCGAAAGGTACTGGCACAAGGCCTGCCCACCGTTATCGATGCCGACGCCCTCACGCTCCTGGCCACAAACACCTCACTGCGCCAGCTCGTGGCCGCGCACCCGCTCACCATCCTCACCCCGCATGAAGGCGAGTTCACCCGCCTGTACGAGGCCGCCTTCTCAGCTGCGCCGTCCGCCGCGTGGGGTGACGCCCTGCACCGGCTTGCTGAGGAATTGAACAGCATCATCCTGCTCAAAGGCCGCCTGACCCGCGTCACCGCTCCGGGCCAGCCGATCTATTCCTGCAACGCCGGCCATTCTTTTGCCGCGACCCCTGGCTCCGGCGACGTGCTCTCCGGCATCCTCGGCGCGGTCATCGCCCAGCTGTCTGCCGACACTCCTGTCGAGGTCATCACCGAGGTCCTCCACGCCGGGGCCATCCACGCACACGCGGCGGCCATCGCGGCTGAGACCCCCGACGGCCTCGCCCCCTGTTCGGCCTCCCAGATCGCCGCAGCCATCCCGCAAGCCATTGCGCGGCTCCTCAATGCGGAACGCTAGCGACACGGGAAGGTACGTTTCGATCAAATAGAGTCCGAAAAACTTAGGCGGGCTCAGGTGGTGAATGCATCTATACAGCTAGGAGGTTGTGTAGATGTCAGGTGATGAGAAGCTACGTGAGCGGTTTGTGGAGGCGTATCTGCATGATGCGCGTCCGGTGCCAGTGATACTGAAGGAGTTGGGCGTCTCGAAGGTTCAGGCGAGGGTATGGCGTCAAAGCGAGGGGCTTAACCGTGCTCGGCGTCAGCGGAGTTTGGTTGACCAGCAGTATCAACAAGTTGTCGCTCTGGTTGAAAGTGGCCGATCTGTGCTCAGCGCAATTGAAGAGGTCGGGTTTCCTCAAAGGCTGGCTTATCGCTACCTTGCTCAGGACGGGTTGGAGCTCGTCCGAGGAAATCGCGGTGGAACGGCACAACATGACCGGGATCGCATCGCCCAAGCTCTAAAGCTGGTTGAAGCTGGCAAAAGCTATAAGCAGGCCGGCCAGGTAGTTGATCGCAGCGCTGACACGGTCAAAGCGTGGCATCATGATCACATGTCTGGGCGTTTGATACTCAATGATCATCCCACTGAATCCGAATCGAAGGTAGGACGCGGAAAGCGTCTTATCCGCCATGACCGAATAGCGATAGCCTACCTGCTGAAACAGCGCCATACTCACCGTGAGATTGCAGCCCAGCTGGGCCGGAATCAGTCGACGATTAGCAGGGAAATCGCCCGTGGGATGACTGAGCATGGCTACGATGCCCTCGTGGCGCAAAAGCGGGCTGTGGACCGTTTAGCCAGGCCTAAACCCCGCAAACTCGATACCAACCCGCAGTTGCGTGCCTTGGTCATTGAAGGGTTGAACAAGAAGTGGTCGCCGGAGCAGATTTCGAACTATCTTGCCCGCTGCTTCGGTAAAGGTGGGGATATGTCGATTAGCCATGAAACCATCTACCAAGCTCTCTACATCCAAGCTAAAGGTGCTTTGCGCCAGGAGTTGAAGGTAGAAAAAGCCCTGCGTTCTGGGCGTACCGGCCGAAAACCACAATCACGCCTGCCAGCCCGCGGTAATCGAAGCTGGATTGGTGAAGACTACCGCATCAGCAAGCGCCCTGCCAGCGTTGAAGACCGCGCTGTTCCAGGACACTGGGAAGGCGATCTCATCATCGGACAAGGAGGAACCACTGCACTCGTAACCTGTGTAGAGCGCAGTACCCGCTACACCATGATCCGCAAACTTGATGTGCATGATTCCGCCACGACTGTCGATAAGTTAATCGAGATGTTTACCGGCAAAATACGCAACATCACCAAAACGCTGACCTGGGACCAAGGCGTTGAATTAGCCCAAGTAGACAAGCTGAGCATCGCACGTGGACTAGCAGTCTACTTCTGCGATCCACACTCACCGTGGCAGCGCCCTACCAACGAAAACACCAACGGGCTAGTCCGAGACTTTCTCCCCAAAGGAAGCGAGTTTAGTACCCTGACAGACAAGGGCGTTCAGCAGATTCAAGACCTACTCAACGGGCGCCCCAGAAAAGTCCTTAACTGGTACACACCAGAAGAGAAAATCCAAGAACTATTCAAGTGATGCATCCACCACTTGAAACCGCCTTAGAGATCTAAGCCCCTATTTGATCGATCCGTAGTCCGAAGCCTTCACGGCGGTACGTTCTCGCACACAAGGGCTAAAAATTCGCGGTTTTTGGGAGACTATTTACGAAAACGTACCGTTACTCGGCGCAGAATCCCGGACGCGGTGCCGACGGACTTGCGCAGCAGTCCCCGAGTGCCCACGGCCGTGGTGCCGCGGCGCAGCGAGGTGTTTTCCCACGGCCATGTCATTGCGGCCCAAGCAGCCATGACGGCGAAGGTTTCCACCGCGATGTATCCGGGCCAGGGCCCGAACAGGTTGATGATGGAGGGGCTTCCCGGCGCGTGGTTGAGGAAGCCGTAGTTGCCGTCGGTCTTCGCGTTGACCGCCATCGCGATGGCCATCCACACGGGCGTGACCTTGACGGCGAAGCGGTATCCCTTCCAGGTGGGGCGATAACCCAGGCCAAAGGTAAGGCCTAGCGGCACGGCCAGGGCCACGATGTGGAAGAACCAATAGGTGGCAAAGCGCAGCCAGCGCGGAGAGAAGTAGTAGATGACGTCCGGGGTGATGATGGCCTGCGGGTTAAGGATGATGCCCCAGAAGTACGTCAGGGTCAGCGCGTGCTCGTTGCCGGTGATAAGTCCCAGCGCCAAGATGGGGCGCAGCACGTCGCACAGGTGCAGCGGGAGGGATTCACGGATGTCGAATTGCTGAGGGTCCAGGGATATAACGGTCCAGGCAGTACCGAGGACCAGCAGGGCCCAGCCCACCATCTGCCGGACAAACTTTTCGCGGCTTGTGCCTTTGACGCGGCGAGCGCCAACGATAAAGACGCCGCAGGCAGCGACGGTTATCGTCAGCATGAGCGCATGCAGCGGGGTCCATTGCTGCATGCGCTCATAATCGGTGGGGGTTACCCGGGGGCGGCGAGGTCGAAGCATATCGAAGTATTAATGTACTCCGCATTCGCCTATTTCGTGCGCCAAGGAGGAAAATTAGTTCCTTGAATTAATGACGGAGCTAGGCCGCAACCTCCGAGTAGGCGGAAACCTTGCCGTCTTTGACCTCGACGACGCGGTCGGCGTAGTCCAGCAAGCTGCGGTCATGGGTGATGAAGAGTGTTGCGGTGTCAAAGTCCTCGGTGACTCCGCGCAGCAGCTTGGCGATGTCCCGCGAGAGCTTGGAGTCCAGGGCGGAGGTGGGCTCGTCAGCCAGCAACACGGAAGGCTGGCCCATCAGAGCGCGGGCGATGTTGACGCGCTGGCGCTGACCACCAGACAGTTGGTTCATGCGGCGGTTACCAAAGTCCTTCAAACCCACGAAGCTGAGCAGCTCATCAGCACGGTCCTGGCGGGGCTTGCGGCCTTCCATGTGGTCGATGATGAGCAGCTGCTCACGTGCGGTGAGGGAAGCCAGAAGGTTGGCCTGCTGGAAAATGAGGCCGCGGGAACCGGTGTGCTCCACGGTGCCGGAATCCGGCTCGATAAGGCCGGCGGCTACGGAAAGTAGCGTGGACTTGCCGGAACCGGACTCGCCGATGACGGCGCATAGCTCACCGGGTTTCACGTCGAGGCTCACGCCATCGAGGGCGGTGACGCGGGACTCGCCGTCGGGGTAGGTGACCACGACATCACGAAGGGACAGTGCGGGAGTAGCGGTGGTAGTCATTAGGCGTTGCCTCCTAGGGCGTCGAGCGGGTTGATCTTGGCCACGCGGCGGGTGGCGAGGAAGGCACCGGCGATACCGAGCAGCCAGATGCCGAGGGCCGGAACGATAACGGTCATGACGGAGACCTCGAAGGGCACGGTGCCCTGGGCGGCCAGGCCGAGTAGCCAGCCGACGAGAGCGCCCGCGCCGACACCGGCGGCCAGAATGATGGCGGCCTGTGCAATAGCGTCCTTGAGCAGGTACGTCACGCTGGCGCCGAGAGCGCGGAGAATGGACAGATCACGGGTGCGCTGGATGGTCCAGATGCTGAGGAAGGCGATGGTCACCAGGGCGGAGATTCCGTAGAGGAAGGCCTGCATGGTCAACAGGGAGCCGCGCTCCGATTGGTAGGCCGGCAGACCTGCCAGAGCCTTCTTCATGGGGACGGATGTATCAGTTGGCTCAGTAGTGAGTAGGGCTACGCCCACCATGTCCTCCGGCATATGGGAGACCTTCTGCCAAGTGGCGGTGTCGACCCATACGACCGGGGAGTGGGAGTAGTACTCATCCGGCACCGCTCCGCGCACCTCTAGGTCGACTCCGCCGAGGGTGGCCTGGGACGGAGCATTCATCTCCTCATCGATGGATTCGCTGAGGACCATGCCGCGGTCCGGGATGAGGGTGTCCGTACCGGGGATCTCAGTGCCAGCCGGCAGGCCGAAGACAGCTACGCCGCCCTGTCCATCAAGCTTGGTCTGGGTAGCGCCCAGCGGGATAGCACCAGCGGTGACATCCTCGGCGTAGATTTCCGATTCAGTAAAGGACGGGTCCTCCGTGGAGAAGGTCACGTTCGGAGTGGATTCTCCGAGCGCCTCCAAGGCGGAAGTATTTTGCTTAGACAGGCCTTGGGTGAGGCCGGACAACATAACGAGCAACAACGTAATTAGAGCCACGACGCCGCCGATCAGGAAGAAACGACCGCGGGCGGTGACTATCTCTCTCAATGCAAGGAACATAGTATTCATACTGCTCATGCGCTCAGTGAAAGTAATCGGGCACCTAGTTGAACCTCCAATCAACCAGTTGGTTGATTCGGCCTCAACCGCTGAGGCGATAGGCTGGATCGGCGTGATGATGCGAAACAGCTTGTGGACCTTTGGCCTCCATGCCATGTTCGGATTCCTGCTGGTCTTCGGCGTGCTCCGCGCCTGGGCCGATGATCGCCTCGATGCCCGGGTTTTCGGCCTCGCGATTGCCCTCGCGGTGGTCTACGCCGGTTTCGTGCTCTACGCCGCCCGCAAGCCCGCCAAGCCCGTGCCCACCACGCTGTGGCTCGCCGCACTGTGCCTGCTGTGGATAGGTCTCATGGTGCATGCCCAAGACTTCATGTGGATGGAATTCCCACTGGTCTTCGTCTTTGTCCATGCTCTTCCGTTCTGGCCCGGTATCCTCGCCAGCGCCATTTTGTGGGCTATCGCCGCTTTCATCCCCGCCTGGCTACATCCCCAAGCATGGACGGCGGCTGCCGCCATCGGCCCCTTCATCGGCACGTGTTTCGCCGTGCTCGTCTACCATGCCGCCCGCAAGATTCAAGCGGAGGCGGTGCACCACGCGGCCGTCGCCAAGCAGCTGCGCGAAACCCAGGAGGAACTCGCCGCCACCGAGCATCAGGCCGGCCGCCTGGAGGAACGCGAGCGCCTCTCCCGCGAGATTCACGACACCGTAGCTCAGGGCCTCTCCTCCATCGTGCTGCTCAGCCGCGCCGCCAAGAACACCCCGGATGCAGAAGAAAAGACGGAGCAGCTGCGCCTCATTGAGAAGGTGGCCCAGGACAACCTCGCGGAAGCCCGCCGTTTTGTTAAAGAGCTCGCCTCCCCCGCCTCCTCCATCGATGAAGGCCTGCGCGCCCTCGTGGACGAACTCCAAGCACAAGCGAAGGGACTGGGGCTGCGCACGCAGTTCAGCCTCAAACTCACCGGCCGCGGTGAGGTTCCCACCGAGCTTCACCATGTCATTCTGCGCTGTGCGCGCGAGGGCCTGACCAATGTGATGAAACATGCCGACGCCGACCGTGCGGTGGTCACGCTGGGTGCATTTGCGGATGAGGTCACCTTAGATGTCGTCGACGATGGCCACGGCATCGACGGCCCCCGGGGCTTTGGGCTTACCGGCCTAGAGCAGCGTGTTCGCAGCGTTGGCGGCACCGTCCAGGTAGAATCCTCACCTGCCGGCACCGCGCTCGCGGTGCGAATCCCAACAGGAAGCAAGCGCAATGGTTAACGTGATGCTCATCGATGATCACCCCGTGGTCCGCGCCGGGCTGCGCTCAATCCTCAACACCTTTCACGACATCGAGGTGGTGCTGGAAGGCTCGGATGGCTCAGCGGTGGAGCAGCTGGCGCTTGACGACGTCCCCCCGGTCGACGTCGTCGTCTGCGATATTCAGATGCCGGATGTCGATGGCATCGCCGCTACCCGGCGCGTGCGTGAGCTCGATGGACCACCGGTGCTCATCCTGACGACGTATGACACCCAGGCCGATATCCTCGCCGCCGTAGAAGCCGGCGCGATGGGCTACCTCCTTAAGGATGCTCCTGAGGAAGCCCTTCACAATGCCGTGCTCGATACCGCTGCGGGCAAGCGCACCCTAGCGCCCGAGGTGACCAACCTCCTGGCAGAGCGTCTTGCCCAGCCGGAGACCGCCCTGTCCGCCCGTGAACTGGAGATTCTTCAATCCCTGGCGACGGGCCGTTCCAATAAACAGATTGCGCAGCAGCTCTTCATTTCTGAGGCCACCGTCAAGACTCACCTCATTCACGTCTATCAGAAGCTCGGGGTGGACACCCGCACTGGGGCCGTCTCCGCCGCCCGCGAGCGCAAACTCATTTAAGTAAAATGCACATCTACGATTGCGTGGTCGTCGGTGGTGGCCAATCCGGCCTGGCCACCGGCTATTACCTGCGCCGCAAGAAGCTCGACTTCCTCATCCTCGATGCTAACGACTCCCCCGGCGGCGCCTGGCAGCACGCGTGGGACTCTCTCACGCTCTTCAGCGATTCCGAGTCCTCCACCTTGCCCGGCTGGCCCATGCCGCACTATGACGGTTTCCCGCCGGCTACCCATGTGGTGGACTACCTCACGCGCTACGAAGAGCGCTACGGACTGCCCGTTCAGCATGGCGTTGAGGTCACCGCTGTGTTTCATGACACCGCCTCCTTCCGCCTCACCACGAACCGCGGGGAGTTTCTCGCCCGCACCGTTGTCGCCGCCACGGGCACGTGGTCCGCACCGTTTATCCCCTTCTACCCCGGCGCGTTTGCTGGCCGCCAGTGGCACACCACGAACTACCCCGGCCCCGCACCGTTTCTCCCTGGCGCACAGCCCGATGCGAAGCGCGTCGCCGTCGTCGGTGCGGGTAACTCGGGCGCCCAAATCGCCGCCGAGCTTGCCTTGAAGGGCGTAGACACCACGTGGTTTACCACGCATCCGCCGCGGTGGATGCCGGATGACGTCGATGGCCGCGTGCTCTTTAGCCGCAACCGCCAGCGCATGCTTGCGCTGGCCAAGGGCGAACCCGATCCCGGACCGGAATCAGAGCTGGGGGACATCGTCATGGTCCCGCCGGTGCTCAAGGCTCGGGATAGCGGCCTGCTGAGCTCCACGCCGATGTTTACCTCGCTCGATGAGCTCACCGAGCAGGGATTTAGCGATCTCATCTGGGCCACCGGTTTCCGCCCCGCTCTGCGCCCCTTCACCGGGCTGCTGGCAGAAGGAAAGCCCACGGTGGAAGGATTCTTCCCCGTGGGCTATGGAACGTGGACCGGACCGGGCTCAGCCACCATTGCCGGTGTCTCGCCGTATGCGCGGCAGGTCGCGGCCGATATCGCAGAACTCGTTCGAGACCAGTCTGCCTAGCGGCTTAGAGCAGTATCGCTCCGATGAGTCCCACCACCGCCAGCGCAAGGACAAAACCTAAGCGGTGCAGAATCTGCTTCTGTTTCTCACGGCTCAGCCGCGCCATAAGCAGCGCGCCAAGAACACTTCCCACCGTGTTGTAGAGGAGATCATCGATATCGCTAAAACCTAGGCGGAAGACGTACTGGGCGCTCTCGATTCCCACGCTCACTGCCACACCGAGGAGCAGGGCACCACCTAGGCCCCAGCGCACCCGACGAAGGGAACGCCCCATGACGTACACGGCCGCGCCGAAAGGCATGAAGAGAAGGATGTTGCCAAAGAGGTCGCTCCAGGCGCCGTACCACACCGAGGAGGTAGTGAAACCGCCGAAGAGGTGCAGGTTCACCCTGCGCACGGCATGGGCAGAACCGTTCACGACACCGGGGATATCCATGAAGGGTTTGCCGAGGGTGGCGAGGCCCACGGTGAGGAGGGCAAGGAGGGTGATGAGGAGGGCGTCGCGAAGCATGTGCCGGTTCAGATCCGGCACGGGCGCGAGCCGGTTACGGGGATGACGAAGCTCTGTCGTGCTCATGGTGCTCACTGTAAAGGCACTTGCTGCCAAGTTCCTGGATCATTTTCTGCCAAAATGCTGCTTCACAGCACAGGTAGGATAGTGCGCATGAGCACACTGATTGTCACACGCACTGATTCCGGAGTATCCCACTCCTTCCAAGACGAACCGCTACTGGCAGAGGGCGATACGCTCGTTACCGTGCAGTACTCGTCCCTCAACTACAAGGACGCCATGGCCTTGGAGGGCAATAAGGGCGTTATGCGCATTGACCCGCTGGTTCCCGGCATTGACGTCGTGGGCACCGTGGAAGAGACCACGGATGAGCGTCTGAAGCAAGGCCAACTCGTCGCCGCGTTTGGTGACGGCTTGGGGGAATTCCGCCACGGCGGCTACACCACCCAGCAGCGCGTCAACGGTGAGGCCACCATCCCCGTGCCGGAGCGTTTCAGCGCTAGCGACGCCGCCGCGATTGGCACGGCCGGTTACACCGCGGCCATCTGCGTGAATCAGCTGCGCACCCACGGCACGACCGAGGGCCACATCCTCGTCACGGGCGCCACGGGTGGCGTGGGCTCCATCGCGGTGCAACTTCTCAAATCCGCAGGCTACGAGGTAACCGCGGTGACTGGCCGCGTTGATTCCCAGTCGGAGTACCTCACCACGCTGGGCGCGGACCACGTCCTCGACCGCGCAGCGCTCTCCGAGACCGGCCGTCCGCTGCAGAAGGCGCTGTACGACGGCGCCGTGGACACCGCCGGGTCCACCGTCCTGGCCAACGTTCTTGCGCAGGTGCGGTGGGGCGGCGTGGTTGCCGCCACCGGCATGGCTGCAGGCCCGGACCTGCCGGCTTCGGTGCTGCCCTTTATCTTGCGCGGAATCGTCCTGGCCGGTGGCAATTCCGTGGATGCGCCGCGTGCGGTACGTGAGGCCGCGTGGCAGCTTCTCGACGATCACCTAGACCTCGACCTGCTGCGCTCCATCACGGAAACGGTGCAGCTGAAGGATGTTGCTGCAGCCGCCGAAGAGCTGCGCGCCGGATCCCGTCACGGGCGCACTGTCGTTGAGATCTAGTCCGCTTTAGTGGACGCGGTGGGACAAGGCCTCGTCATCAGTACCGGGAGCTGTGCCGAGCTCGCCCGTCGTGTCATCGTCGCTGCGGGCCAGCCAGATGGAGGAGACCACCAACCCGCCCCAGATGACGACGACGAAGAGGATGAAGAGCAGGATTGCGCTTGTAGTCATTGTCGTTGTCCTTTCTTAGTAGTGGTTATTTCTCGCCCGAGACAGGCACAGCATTGTGGCTGACACGTGCAGTGGCGGTGTCTGCCGTCTGACCTGCAGAAAGCGGGTTCGGGGTGCCGGCCGGGCGGCCGCCGACCGGCACACCGTAGTCCGAGGTCTCCATGCCGTCTAGGTACTTGTTGCCGCGGAAGGCCACGAGCGGCATGAGGAAGCTGCCCAGGAGGATGATGCCCAGCACAGCCCACCCAAAGAGCCCAATCTGGCTGGAGGAGTATCCCTCGTATCCTTCCCTCGCGATGGTGATGATCTCGTTGACCAGGAAGTAGACCAGCAATAGCGGGGTAGCGATGAAGGCCAGGACCTGCCAGAATCCGCCGACCTTAAGGTGAGAGACTGCATTGAGGTGCTGCTGGATCTCGTTGCGGCGGCCGGTAATCCAGCCCACGACCACCAGTGCGCAGATGGAGCCGAAGACGATACCCAGGTTGTTGGTGAACTTATCCATGATGTCCAGCGTGACTAGGCCGGACGATGTGGAAAAGAGGAAGCAGGACACGACTGCCATGATGCTGCCGACGCTGATGGCAGACACTCGACGGGACACATCGAACTTATCAGCCACTGCGGAGACCACAACCTCCATGATGGAAATCAGCGAGGTCACGCCAGCGAGGAAGAGTGAGCCGAAGAAGAGGATGCCGAAGAGACCGCCAAGCGGCATGAGATTGATGATGGTCGGGAAGGCGATAAACGCCAGGCCGATACCGGAGGAAGCCACCTCATCCACGGCCACGCCCTGCTGGGCAGCCATGTAGCCCAGGGTGGCAAAGACTCCAATACCTGCGAGAACCTCAAAGGAGGAGTTCGCGAACGCGGTCACCAGGCCAGTGTTAGTCAGGTTAGTGCGCGGTTTCAGATAGGACGCGTAGGTGATCATGATGCCGAAGCCGATGGACAGGGAGAAGAAGATCTGACCGTAGGCCGCAATCCACACGGAGGGGTTACTCAACACCGACCAATCCGGGGTGAAGAAAGCGTTGAGACCCTCAGCCGCGCCGTCGAGGAAGAAGGCGCGGACGACCAAGACAATGAACATGACCGCCAGCACAGGTAGGAAGATGGAGGTCAGCTTGCCGATACCCTCGTTGATGCTCGTGGCGAGGGTCGCGATACAAATGATCCACACGACGATCATGACGCCGAGAATGGACGGGACCACGTTGCCCGAGTACGTCTTCTCCGGGTCCGACTGGAGGAAGTCACTCATGAAGTAGGTCGCCGTGTCCTCTCCCCACGCCTGGTTCACCGACTTGACGGTGTACAGGGCGGCCCAGGCGATGATCGCCGCGTAGTAGATGGCAATGAAGAAGTTCACGCCCACCTTGAACCACCCCACGCCTTCCCACGCTTTGCTGATTCGGCGGAAAGCCAGCGGCGCCGAGCCACGGAAGCGGTGGCCGATGGCCAGGTCGAACCAGAGAATCGGGATACCCGCAGTGAGCAGTGCCACCATGTACGGGATGAGGAAGGCGCCACCGCCGTTGTCATAGGCAACGTACGGAAAGCGCCAAATATTACCGAGGCCGACGGCGGAACCGATGGCGGCCATGAGGAAGACAAAACGCGTGTTGAATGTATCGCGCGTCGACTTGGTCTTTGTCGTGGTTGTTGAAGACATGAGAGCACCTTCTTGTAGAGCACATCCCGTCCGCATGAACCTGAAAGAGGAACCTTCAGCATCCACATGCGGACGAGTATTAGCGAGGAGTTTATACTACCTGCCGACCAATAGGTACCCTTTTTTGAGAATTGTGTCTCATTTTTCGCCACCTTTAAGTTAGGTCGCTCTCCTGTCCCGTCTCTGGGATTACGAAACGATAACCCAACCCAGATTCTGTGAGCAGGTACCGTGGGTGGGCGGGGTCATCCTCCAGCTTGCGCCTCAACTGGGAGGTGTAAATGCGGAGATAGTGCCCCTGCCCCTCGAAGCCAGGACCCCAGATCTCAGAAAGCAGGTCCTCCTTGCGCACCAAACCGCCGTGTGCGCGAAGTAATGTGGTCAACACGCCCCACTCGGTGGGTGTCAGATGCAGCGGCTCGCCGCCTTTGGTGATGGAATGGCGTGGAACGTCAATCACGACGTCCCCGGCGCGGACCACAGCGGTCTCGGCGCGCCTCACGGGACTCTGCGGGCTGCCATGCCGCAGCGCCACTCGCACACGGGCCAAAAGCTCCTCCATAGAGAAGGGCTTGGTCACATAGTCGTCCGCGCCGCGATCTAGAGCTGCGGCGCTAAACAGCGGATCGGAGCGCGCCGTCAGGATGATGACCGGTACCGCCGACCACCCGCGGATTCCTTCCAACACGACGGTGCCATCCATATCCGGCAACCCCATGTCCAAAATCACAACGTCTGGCTGCTGCTTCGAAACCACTTGCAGTCCCTCTGCACCTGTACGCGCCTGGTAAACCTCGTAGCCACGAGCCTTGAAGTTTATGCTTAGAGTGTTAAGCAGGCGGGGGTCATCGTCCACTATGGCGATGCTGGTTTTCTTCGTCGTCATTTCTGTTCTCCTCCCGCGACGGGAAACCGCAAAATAAAGGTTGCGCCCGGGGTGGCAGCCAGCTCGATGCTACCGCCCATGGCCTCTACAAAACCTTGAACAACTGAAAGGCCAAGGCCTACACCGTTGTCGTTGCTGGTATCACCCAAACGCTGAAACGCTTGGAACAGTTCCTTCTGCTTCTCCGGTGGGATGCCCGGGCCTTCATCGACAACGATCAGTTCTACCTGTTCGGTGGTGGTGTGGGCGCTCAAGGTAACGTCGCCGGTTGGCGCATAGCGCAAGGAGTTATCGAAGAGATTGGCCAAGACGCGCTCCATGAGCGCCGTATCCGCGCAGCACGTAACTCCGCGCACGCTAGGGTCTAGGTGAATGCGCCCAATTTGCTCTCGGGAATGCCCAAAGGCACAGGAAGCAATGGCGCGATTAGCCACGTCGGCCACCTCGACGATGTCTCGACGGGCGGTTATGGCGCCGGCTGTAAGCCGGGAGTAATCCAGCAAATTGGTTACCAACCCGGTAAGTTCCTCAATGCTCGCCGCAGTTTCTGCCAACAGCATGTCCTGGTCTTCGGGAGTGAATTCAATGTCAGCATTGCGTAACGAGGATACCGCCAACTTGGCCGTCGCCAGCGGGGTACGCAGGTCGTGGCTGACACTCGACAACAGCGCTCGGCGCAACTCATCAGCAGCGGCTATCGCATCTGCGCGCGCGGCTTCAGCAGAGAGCTTTTCGCGGCGAACAATACCTGCCAGATAGCCCGCTACCACGGTGACCAGCCCTCGGTCACGAGCAGACAATGTGGGGCCTTCGAGACGCAGCTGAACCGTGCCATCTGCGCTCGCAACAACGGTGTCCACCGCCCGTTCATGGCGCACCTTTTCGGGAATATGAAGGTGTTTCGAGGTGCGTTCGGGGCTCGCTGCACGCCAGGTGGCAAGAACGTCACCGTTTTCATCAAGTAGCTCTGCTCTACGGCAACCAAATGCCTCCCCCACCTTGCGCATCACGGCATCTTTCGGGGAAGAATCCGCGCGGCGATTCAAGGCGGCACGAGAAAACACTGTGAGCAACTCGGCATCGCGCGCAGCAATAGCTGCGTTCGCACGCTCAATTTTGGCGCGGCGCACGAGGATGCCGACCGCCAGTGCAATAGCCACCATAACCACGGCGATGACGGCGTTAGCGGGATCAGCTATATCGAAGGTGTGGATCGGCTCGGTGAAGAACCAGTTGACCGCTAGGCCGGAAGCCACCGCTACCACGACGGCCGGCCACAGGCCTGCCACCAAACTGACAAGCAGGATGAGCGCAAAGTAGAACGCGGAACAGGTGCCTGTTCCTAAATCCTGGCCGTCCGCCTGCACCAACAGTGCAGTGAGCCCCACGAAAGCCAACGCTGAGCTGAGCCACGCAATGGCGCGCTGCGGGAAGGGACGGAAAGGATGCAGCATCCGTGTGAGCGGAAGTGGTTTTTCCGGGGGAAGGTTGACGATGTGACAGTCAATCGAGCCGGATTCACGCAGCACCGTTTCCGCCACCGTACCGTGCCAGTGCACGCCGAAGCGACGCCGCGGCGAGACTCCCACTACGAGCTGGGTGGCGTTGACACTCCGGGCAAAATTGAGCAGAGCTTCCGGGACGGTGTCCCCGGTAACTTGGTGCAACCGCGCGCCCACATCCTGGGCTAGGGTCTGCAGCCGGGCGAGCTGTTGCGCTGATCCCCCCACCGAGGAGGAACGAGAGGTGAAGGAATCACCGAAAACAACGTGAACTACGTGCAATTCCGCCGAGGATTTTGTCGCGATGCGCCGCCCGCGGCGGATGAGGGTCTCTGCGTGCGCCACGTTTTGAATCGCCACAACCACCCGCTCACGTGCTTCCCACGTATCTGTGATTTTCTGGTCTAAGCGGTAAGTGATGAGGGCCTCATCAACCTGATCCGCTAACCACAACAAAGCTAGTTCGCGCAGCGCAGTAAGATTTCCCACACGGAAGTAGTTGTTGAGGGCAGGCTCGATGCGTGCCTCGCGGTACACGTGGCCGTTGCTCAGACGGGTGCGCAGAAGCTGCGGGGAGACGTCGATAAGCTCAATCTCATCGGCGGCACGTACTACCTCGTCCGGCACCGTTTCCTGCGGCGCGATGCCCGTGATCTGCTTGATAACGTCGTTAAGACTCTCCAGATGCTGGATATTGAGAGTCGACATGACGTCAATTCCGGCGTCCAGAATCTGCTCAATGTCTTCCCACCGCTTCTCGTGAACCTCGTCTCGCGGATTAGAGTGAGCAAACTCATCGACGAGAACGGTCTCCGGATGGCGCTGGATAACCGCCGCAGTGTCCATTTCACCTGAGGAAATGCCCTCAACAGCGCGTCTCGGAACAATCTCCAGCCCCTCGCACAGGGCCTTGGTGTACGCGCGCCCGTGGTCTTCCACGACCCCCACGACAACGTCGCGGCCTTGGTCGAGCAGCGTGTGCGCTTCGCTGAGCATGGCGCAGGTTTTGCCCGCGCCGGGAGCGGCGCCCAACAGAATCTTTAGGGTGCCGCGCTTGACTCGCGTCGGGGGTGTTGTCGGTTCGGTCAACATTGCTTCATCTTATGAGCTGATCTTTATGGGCAGGGGGTAGGCGTGGGCAATGCAATGTTGAGTGTGGTCACATTTACTGTGTCCTCGCCCAGGAAACCCAGGCTGGCATGTTCAGTATTGTCCGTGATCAGCTTCTTCACGTCGTCGACGCTCATCCCCTGTTCCCGGGCCACGCGCGGAGCCTGCAGCTCCGCGTACTCGGGGCTGATGCCGGAATCCACGCCGGAACCGGATCCGGTAACGGCATCGGCAGGCACCTGCTCCACGGATACGCCTTCACGCTGAGCAATTTCCTCTCGGCGTTCCCGGATGGCCCTTTCTAGCTCAGTACTTGATGTGCCGTAGTTACTCATACCTTCCGCGCGGGTGAAGAAGTAGGGCCCATCGTCCACGCCATCCTGAATCTGACTGGAACCGACCAGGCATTCACCCTGGTAAACAAGGTTGCCCTCGGCAGATTTCGGGGTGATGCGAGATATTCCCCACACTGCGGCCGGGTAGATCATGCCGAGTGCGACGACACATAAGAGTACGGCGACGAATCCGGCGATGAGATTACGCAGATAAACACGCATTATTGCTTCCTTTTTCTTTACAGGTTTTCTTTATAGGCCTGGAAGGAGGGAGACGACTTGGTCGATAACCCAGATGCCGATGAAGGGGGTAATGACACCGCCGAGACCCCAGATGCCGAGGTTTCGACGCAGCAGTGAGGACGCAGAGGCCGGTTTGTAGGACACGCCCTTGAGCGCCAATGGGATGAGCGCGACGATGATGAGCGCGTTGAAGACAACTGCGGAAACAATGGCGGACTCAGGAGAATGCAGGTGCATGACGTTGAGACGCTCCAAGTGCGGCAACTGCGTGGAGAAGAGCGCCGGCAGGATGGCAAAGTATTTCGCCAAGTCATTGGCCAAGGAGAAGGTGGTTAACGCGCCGCGGGTGATAAGCAGCTGCTTACCAATTCGAACGACATCGATGAGCTTTGTCGGGTCGGAATCCAGGTCCACCATGTTCGCAGCTTCCTTCGCCGCGGAGGTGCCAGTGTTCATGGCCACGCCTACGTCCGCCTGGGCTAGCGCTGGGGCGTCGTTAGTACCGTCACCGGTCATGGCCACCATGCGGCCTTGTGCCTGCTCCTCACGGATGCGGGCGAGCTTGTCCTCCGGCGTGGCTTCGGCGATGTAATCATCGACGCCGGCTTCCTTGGCAATAGCTGCTGCGGTCAGCGGGTTGTCACCGGTAACCATGATGGTCTTGATGCCCATCTGACGCAGTTCAGCGAAACGCTCGGCCATGCCGGGCTTGACGACGTCACTCAGTTGCACAACCGCAATTACCGTGCGGCTGCCATCGGATTCTTCCACGGCGACAGGCAGCGGGGTGCCACCGTCTTGTGCAATCTGGGTTACTGAGTCCTCGATCTCTTGCGGCCAGGTGCCGCCTACTTCAGTAACCCACTTACGTACGGCATCGCCAGCGCCCTTGCGCAGCTTGCGGTGAGCCAGGTCTAGACCGGACATCCTCGTCGACGCGCTGAATGGAACGACCTCCGCACTCCGCGCTTCTGCATCTCCTTCGCTGGAAAGAGAGTAGTTTTCAGTCAGCCAGGCCACAATGGAGCGGCCCTCTGGGGTTTCATCCGCTAGGGAGGAAATACGAGCAATCGCTGCAGCCTCGCGCTCGTCAACGCCCGAAGCCACAATCAGGCCGGTGGCCTGGCGGTTTCCGTAAGTGATGGTGCCCGTCTTGTCCATGAGGAGCGTGGCGACGTCACCAGCCGCCTCCACCGCACGGCCGGAGGTGGCCAGAACGTTGTGACGAACGAGGCGGTTCATACCGGCGATACCAACTGCCGAAAGTAGGGCGGCAATGGTGGTAGGGATTAGGCAGACCAACAGAGCGATAAGGGATAGTGGCGAAAGCTCCGCGCCGGTGAACAGACCCATCGGGGCAAGCGCAGTGACGGCAACAAGGAAGAGAATGGTCAGCGTGGAGAGCAAAATGCTCAGCGCAATCTCGTTCGGAGTTTTGCGGCGCTCGGCGCCCTCCACCAGGGCAATCATGGTGTCCACGAAGGTGGAGCCCGGCTCAGAGGTGATTTTGACCTTGATGGAATCAGAGAGCACCACGGTGCCGCCGGTCACGGCACAGCGGTCACCGCCGGCTTCGCGGACCACAGGGGCCGACTCACCAGTAATAGCCGATTCATCCACGCTGGCAGCGCCTTCGATGACGTCACCGTCACCAGGGATGGTCTCCCCTGCTTCCACACGCACGATGGCACCCTTGGTCAGCTCGGACGCGGGAACCACTACAATGCCAGAATCAGTAATGAGATTGGCAGTGGCATCATCGCGCACAGAACGCAGACTGTCTGCCTGGGCCTTACCACGGCCTTCGGCATAGGCCTCGGCGAAGGCGGCAAAAGCAATGGTGAACCACAGCCATACCGTCACGACCCATCCGTAAAAGCTGGGGTTGATGATGGACCACACAGTGGTCAGTGCCGCGCCCACCCACACGACGAACATCACGGGGTTGCGTGCTTGGGCGAGCGGGGACATTTTGCTCGGAAGCGTTTTCAGCGCCGCAGCCGCGAGGCCACTGCTCTTCCCCGGAGCTTTGCTGCGAGGAGTCTTATCCGGCTCAGCGGTGATGGTTTGGGTTGTCATGATAGTGCCTCCGAAATGGGACCCAGAGTGAGGACAGGGAAGAATGTGAGCGCTGCGACCAGCAGGATTACTCCGATAGTCAACAGCGAGAAGGTAATGCCGGAGGTAGGTAAGCTGCCTGCGGTGGTGGCCTGGCGCTTCTGTCCTGCCAGGCTTCCAGCTAGGTAAAGGGTGAAGACAATGGGCAGGAACCGGCCTAACAGCATGGCCAAGCCCAAGGTGATCTGCCACCAGGGCTCGGTCACCGTCAATCCAGCAAAAGCAGAACCGTTGTTATTCGCTGCCGAGGTAAAGGCGTAAAGAACTTCCGACAGACTATGGGCATTATCCGCCGTTCCCGGTGCACCGAAGTTGGTCGCTGAGGCTTCCACGAGCTTGCGCTGCGCCACGGATGCACCAACGCCCACGAGAACCAGAACCGGCATGGTGAGGATGTACAGGCTGACCGCTGAAATTTCCTTGCGGCCAATCTTATTGCCCATAAACTCCGGTGTGCGGCCCACTAGGAGGCCACCGATGAACACCGCGAGGATGGCCACTACCAACAGGCCATAGAGGCCAGTACCCACACCGCCCGGCGCGATTTCACCCAGCAGCATGTTGAGGATGAGCAGACCACCGCCCAGTGGCGAATAGCTATCGTGCATCGAATCCACCGCACCCGTCGAGGTACCAGTGGTAGACACCGCAAACAAGGCTGAGGCATCAATGCCTAGTCGCTGTTCGATACCTTCCATGTTGGCGCCTGCCAACTGAGACGCACCGCCGACAAGGGTGTGCTGTGCCCAAGTCACCAGAACAACCATCACGGTCCACAAACCACCAGCCACGCTGAGCAGCGTCCACGCGTGCTTCTGCGACTTGAGCATCACACCATACATGCGGATCATGCAGAAAGAGATGACAAGCAGGGAGAAGATCTCCACGAGGTTAGTAAAACCGGTCGGGTTCTCAAACGGGTGCGCCGAGTTGGCACCGAATATGCCACCGCCGTTGGTTCCCAGGAGCTTAATGGCTTCCTGGCTGGCCACGGGAGCACGGGAAATATCTACACCGGACTCCGTAACCAGGTTCGAGCCAAAGGTCTGCATGGTGCCGCCGAGAATGAGCACGGTGGAGATGATGAGTGACAGGGGAAGCAGAATTCGGACGAGACCACGGGTGAGGTCTACCCAAAAGTTGCCGATGAGGTGCTGACCATTCTCGGTTGCCAACTTATCGCGGCTGTAACCCAAGTGACCGATGCCGCGGATCAGGGCTACGGCAACACACATGCCTACGGCGGCTGAGGCGAAGTTTTGGACGGTCAAACCAAGCATCTGTGAAGCGTTGGTCAGAGTATCTTCACCAGAATACGACTGCCAGTTGGTGTTGGAGGTAAAGGAAGCCGCGGTGTTGAAGGCCATCCACGGCTCCACGGCCTCCTCGCGGGCGTTTCCAAAACTTGGCAACACCGCTTGGAGTCGCTGCACTGCATAAAGGACGAGGACTGAGGCCAGACTGAAGCCCAACAGAGCGCGAGTGTAGTTCTTAGCGTTATGCCCCCGGTCAGGGTCAATGCGCAAAATTCTGTACACAAGGCGCTCCACGGCCCAGTCTTTGTCAGAGGTATATGTACGGGCCATCCAATTGCCCAGCGGCATGTAAGCCGCCGCTAGAAGTGCAAGTAGGGCAAGGTACTGCGGCGCCACCGCCGCAATGCTAGCGATCATGCGAAACGCTCCGGGTCAATAAGGGAAATGATGAGATAGGCCACGAGCGCGACAACAATGATGAGCCCGATGACTGCTGTGATGGTGTTCATGTTCTACGCGTCTCCGTCCATCAACTCGTTGATGGAGGAAGGACCGCTGAACGCAAGGACCACGATCACGATGACCAGAATGTCCAACATGTGGGAGAGACCCCCTTGTGCGCGTGCAAAGTTCTGCACTAATCCGTGCTCAGTGAGGGTGTCACCGAGCATCAGTGCCTCCTAATCGGCATCTGACATCTAGTGACGTTAGGAGCACACCCCGCTGTACTTATCTTTTCTTTGCGGCATCTTTACACCTTTAGCCTCGAATCTTTACGTCCTCTTTACGCCCCCATTTACCCCCAACGAACAGATCCCGGAACTTCATTGTTTCTGCACATCTTCCTGAATACTCCCCCTAACTGTTCTTTCATCACGTAAAGTTTCTTTCCATGAACGAAACCTCAGTCATCATCGTAGGCACCGGCCTCGCCGGCATGGTCGCCGGCTATGAGGCCATCAAAGGTGGCAAGCACGTCATCTTCCTTGAACAAGAAAACCGCAACAACCTCGGTGGCCAGGCCTTCTGGTCTCTCGGCGGACTGTTTTACGTCAACTCCCCCGAGCAATCCTTGATGCGGGTCAAAGACTCCGAGGAGCTGGCCTGGCGGGATTGGGCCAACTCCGCCGATTATGACCCGGTGACCGAGGAGGACCGCCACGATTATTGGGGGGAGAAATGGGGACGCGAGTACGTGCGCTTCGCGGCCACCGAGAAACGCGATTATCTCAAGAGCGTAGGCCTTAATGTTCTGCCCACCATTGGATGGGCAGAACGCGGCTCTGGTGACGCGTCCGGACACGGCAATTCCGTGCCGCGCTTCCACCTCACCTGGGGAACAGGTCCCGAGGTCGTCCGCGTTTTCCGTGAGCCACTCCTCCGTGCTGAGGAGCAAGGCCAGGTGGAATTCCATTTCCGCCATCGCGTGGATGAGCTCGTCATCGAGAGCGACGAGGCGGGCAGTCCGCGTGTCGTGGGCGTGCGCGGCAGCGTCCTCTCCCCCACCAATCAGGTGCGTGGAGAGGCGAGCACGAGGGACGTCGTCAAGCACTTCGAGCTGCGTGGCTCTGCTGTGGTGATTGCCACCGGCGGCATCGGCGGCAACCTGGAGAAAGTACGCCAGATGTGGCCCACTGAGCGCTGGGGTGAGTGCCCGAAAGAGCTGGTCACGGGCGTGCCCGCGCATGTCGACGGCCGTGGTATCGACATCGCCCAGCAGGCTGGCGCCTCCGTGGTCAATACCGACCGTATGTGGGCTTACACCGAAGGCATGACCAACTGGGATCCCATCTGGCCTGGCCACGGCATTCGCATCATCCCGGGCCCTTCAGCGCTCTGGCTCGATGCGGAAGGCAATCGCCTGCCCACCAACCTCTTTCCCGGCACCGATAACCTGGCGGCACTAGCCCACATCGGCCAGACCGGCCACGGCTATTCCTGGTTCGTGCTCAACAAGGCCATCGTGGACAAGGAATTCATCTTCTCCGGCTCCGAGCAAAATCCGGACCTCACAGATAAGGAGCTCAAGAAACTCGCCAGCAAGGTGGGCCCGGGCACACACGTGGCGGTGAAAGCCTTCATGGAGAACGGAATCGACTGGGTCGTTGCAGACAATCTCAGCGATCTCGTCGCCGGAATGAACCGCCTGGCACCGGAGGGTTCCCCCACCATTGAGGAGGCCCATCTAAGAAAAGTCCTGGAAGACCGCGATTCCCAGCTGGACAATCCCTTCAGTAAGGATGCCCAAGTCAACTACATTCGCGTTGCGCGCGGCTTCTTAGGTGACAAGCTCATTCGCGTTGCTCCCCCACACCGCATCCTCGATGAATCCAAGGGTCCGCTCATTGCTGTGCGTCTCAGCTTCCTCACCCGCAAGACACTCGGCGGGTTGGAGACCAACCTCGACGGCCAGTGCCTCAACGCGGACGGCACAGTGCTCCCCGGACTGTATGCCTGCGGCGAGGCCTCCGGTTTCGGTGGTGGCGGCATGCACGGCAAGAATGCGCTGGAAGGAACCTTCTTGGGCGGCTGCATTCACTCGGGCAAACGCGTGGGCGAGGCGCTCGCGCGAACTTAGTCTTGCTGATGCCCAGCACGATCCCCTCTCCTGCCCTACCGTGTAAAACATGAACCTCGCTAGAAATGTCCGCATCGTGGTGGAGAATCCGTACTTCACGGTGACGCGCTTCGTCGCAACACCCGCTGAACTTACTGTGGGTGAGATGATCATCATCGTTCATGCAGCCCTTGGCCTGGAACCGTCTAAACCCGGCCAGCTCATGGTGCGTGACGATGACGAGCCCATCGACATCTTCCCCATCATTGACTCGGACTTCTACGATTCCTTCGGCGAGGACATCCACTACCACCCGTCCGAGGGCGATTGGTGCATCACCATCAGCATCGCGGACACCTCGCGAGTCGTCATGGGCCTGCCTGCCCTGATCTCCGGGGAAGGCCCGGACTTGGTCACGGAGTTGGGCTCCACGCAAGCAATGTTCAGCGTGATGCTCGATGTGCAGGCGTCCATGGCCTACATGGGCGTTGCACCGAACGACATGGAGCGCATATTCCAGCTCTTCCCCAATTACACCCTTGAGCAGATCAATCAGCGTCTGACCACGTGCTATCACCCGGCTATCGCGGAGCGCTTGGCAGCGATGGGCACAGAAGCCGCAAACCTCGACGGAGGAACCCAATCCTCACTGGCCTCCGACCTTCCCTTCGATCCCTTCAACGCCCAGCCCTGGGATGACTTCACAGACGATGCTGACTCCCTGGGGTTTCCCACTGAGCTTCTCGAACAATGGCGCGAGGAGATCCATGAGGCCTACCCAGAACTCAGTCCAGGCTTCGCACTACCGGAGCTTTCCCAGGACACTGTCCAGATGATCGGCCAGCGCGTGCGCGGCTACCTCGACATCATTGCGGACTACCCGCGGCTTACTGGCGCTGGGTTCCTCAAGCAAGCCGCGGTGCAGCGCTTGAAAGACTGGCTGCCTAGGCCCAATTCCTATGAACACGTTAAGCGCGAGGACTACCACGAAACGCTGTTGAACTTGCGTGAGTTCTTCATTGACCTGGATTGGCTCAAGTGCACCACTTCAACCATCCGCGTCACTGAGCTTGGTGAAAAAGCGGCCCACGATCCGCAGTTCGCCACAGAACTGATTCTTAGGGCGATTCCTTTTGCCTACTGCCTTTCGGACACCGCGCCGCAGCTGGGTTTCGATCTTGTTCATCTTCTGCGTGGTGACACGGCCACCCAGCTGGACTGGGACCCTATTCTCGCCATCACCCGTGACCTGTTCTTTGCGCTGGGAATTCTCACCAGCGACAACCACCTAGCAACCATTACTCCTGGTCATGAAGGTTTTGTGGCCGCCGTGCTCTCCCCTCTGCGCGACGACCTCAACCAAGAACTGGACTAGCTCCGTGGCTGTTGTGGCTGTTGCGGTCCAGCCGCATTCTGCTGCTGCTCCTGCTGTGCAGGCTGTTTCATGGGCTCCACCGTTGGCGTGGAGCGCACGCGATACACGGCGATGACCAGCAGCACAATACCGCTAAACAGGAAGGCGAGGGCGCGGAAAATGCCCGGCAGCGCAGCCAAATCGAAGAAAGTGAGCTTCAACGTCGCCACGACGGCAAGCAGAATACCCAGCCCAGTGAAGCCTTCCTGGCGCTTAATAAGGAGGAATGCGGCGAGCATCATCCACGCCACTGACACCACGGCGTGACCGGTGTACCACGCGGGCTGCACGAGATCGTAGCCTCCAATGACGAGACCGAGCCCGCTGACTACACCGACCACGGCAATCATGCTGAGGACAAGCGCGAACAGCGCGACAACAGCCGCGTAGAACTTGTTTCCTGCCACACCGTAAATCGTCTTCCGGCGTACCCATGCGGCCCCTAGAGCAGCACCCAGCAGTGCCGCTTCAATTGGCAGACGTGGCACCTCATAGAATCCACCGGCAGAGAACAGTGTGGCTGCCCAGGGAACGTAAGCGACAATCATAATGCTCACTGCCCATGTGAGGTGGAGGACGAGGTGGCGGAGGTAGGGCAGGAGGGCGATGAGTGCAGCATAGAAAAGCGCCGTCAGGAGAAGATTTCCCCAAACCCGGACCGGATCATCGGAGGGGTTCATCATGCTGTCACTGTAGAAATCAAACCGCGTCGCCATCAATGAACATGCGTAGAAGAGCGGAACCGCCCCGAGAGCAATCCAGCCCTGTGTGTGTCCCCACGCCACAACAACGACTCCTGCTAAACAGGCCACAGTAATCCACGTAGCTGGCTCATAGTTGAACTGCGACATACCCAATATCAACATCAATACCGGCACGACGAAACCAGCGACTATGTTGCCAAAAGTTTTTACGCCTGTGCGGAAATGGACAGAAAGCCCCACGAGCGCAACTAGGGACAGCCCAGCAGCCGTGGCCTTGATGGCTGCAGGAGTAGGTTCATCACACAGGTGCAGACCGGCGACAACTAAGAACAGGGCAACGGCGCCGACACCGCGGAGCACATCATTCTTGCGCAGAGCTGAAGCCACCAAAGCCACGAGAGGCATGAGCACTGCCGGCCAGGCGCTGCCACCGTAGGTGAACGTCAACACCGCTGCTGTAAATCCCATACCGATGGCTAACCACATCTGCGTCAACGAATGGAAGCCCTCGGGTTTGATGTGCACAAAAGCCACATACGCAGCGTAAATCATGGTCATGATGATGGCGCCGAACCATGCCGGCCACCAGCCCAACCACGTCACCACGAGCAACGTTGTCACCAGCGCAGAATAGAGCGAGGTAGCTAGTAGGGCAGTGGTTCCTGCCTCCGGTGCTTTGCCACGGAACTTCAACGAGGCACCTGCGAGAGCAATGGACACCATGTAGGCCAGAACCACGCGGCCAAGCGGTCCCAGCAACCCAGCCTGGATTGCCATACCGACCAGAAAAGCGATACCCACCAACGTGATGAGAGTACCGGCGATAGCAACGACGCCGATGAGCGTCTTTTCCTTCTCTTCCGGCGACTTTGGTGGCGTTGGTGGTCGCTGTTGCCACTGCGGCAGGGGTTGCCCGTGCTGTGTCTGAAGGTGCTGCATGTGCTGCTGGCGCTGCATCTGCTGCTGGTACGGCATTTGTTGCTGCTGCGGCTGCTGCGGCTGCTGCAGTTGCTGGGGGCGAGCCTGCGGTTGCTGGGGGCGAGCCTGCGGTTGCGGCTGCTGGCGGAAAGCCTGCTGGTGGCGGTGTGCCTCCTGCTGACCCTGAGGAGGAGATTGAGGAGAAGATTGGGGTTGGCGCTGAAGCTGTGGCGCACCCTGGGGGAGAGGCTGCTGCGTCTGGGCCACGTGCGGTGGCCGAGGCTGCTGACCTAGGTGAGGCGTCTGAGACGCGCGTGGGGGCCCCGACGGCCTCGACGCGTCCCCACGGGCGCGGGATTGCTCATGCTCAGCAAGCCACCGGCGGGCATCACGAAGCTCCCGTTCCGCAGCTTCTAAGTGGCGCCGGTATTCCTCAAGGGAAGGGTCGTTGTGCATGATTTATGTTTACCGTGCTTACTACCCGGCGGCCATACGTTCAGCCGCATCGTTACCCAGTTGGAACCTGGCCCGTCACCCCTAGGTACACCACAGGATGAAGAAGAGGGGCCTACTTCACCACCAGGTTGACCATGCGGCCTGGGACGTAAATCTCCTTCACCACAGTCTTACCCTCCGTGAGCTGCGCAATGCGCTCGTCGCTCTGTGCAATGCCCACAACAGTGGCCTGGTCAGCGTCGGCAGGCACCATGACGCGGGCCTTGACCTTGCCGTTGATCTGGACCGGTACCTCTACCTCATCGTCAACGAGGTACTTCTCGTCGAACTCAGGGAAAGACTCGTAGGTAATAGTGTCCTCGTGGCCAAAGCGCTTCCACATTTCCTCCGCGATGTGCGGGGCAATGGGGGAGACCAACTGTGCCAGAGGCTCAACGGCCGCCCGCGGAGCACCCTTCGGGTACGCCTTGGTCAGGTAGTTGACGTACTCGATGAGCTTGGCCACCACGGTGTTCAGACGCAGATTCTCGTAATCATCGCGCACGCCCGCAATGGTGCGGTGAAGGTGCTTGAGGTCATCGTCGGAAAGCTCTGCGTCCGTCGTGGACAGCTCGCCCGAATTCTCATCGATAGCTAGGCGCCACAGGCGCTGGAGGAAGCGCTGAGAACCAACGACGTCCTTGGTAGCCCACGGGCGCGAGGTATCCAGCGGACCCATGGACATCTCATAAACGCGCAGCGTATCCGCACCGTAGTCGCGGCAAATGTCATCCGGGGCCACGGCGTTCTTCAGGGACTTACCCATCTTGCCGTACTCCTGGTTGACCTTTTCATCCCCGTAGTAGAACGCGCCATCGCGTTCTACTACCTCGGCGGCCGGGACGTAGACGCCACGGGAATCCGTGTAGGCATAGGCCTGGATGTAGCCCTGGTTGTAGAGGCGACGGTAGGGCTCCTTCGAGGTCACGTGGCCGAGATCGTAGAGAACCTTGTGCCAGAAACGGGCGTAAAGAAGGTGCAGAACAGCGTGCTCCACACCGCCGACGTAGAGGTCCACGCCGCCGGGATCATTGGCCCCATGTTCCTCCGGACGCGGGCCAGTCCAGTAGCGCTCGTTCTCCAGATCGCAGAACTTCTCGTCATTCGTGGGATCAATGTAGCGCAGCTGGTACCAGGAGGAACCTGCCCACTGCGGCATGACGTTCGTATCGCGGTAGTAGGTCTGCGGGCCATCACCCAGGCCCAAGTCCAACTCCACCTCGACCCACTCGCGGGCCTTTGCCAGCGGCGGCTGCGGGGAGGAGTCAGCGTCATCCGGGTCGAAGGATACCGGCTTGTAATCCTCTACCTCCGGCAGCTCGATGGGCAGCATCGACTCCGGAAGCGGGTAGGCCTGGCCGGCCTCGTCGTAGACGATGGGGAAGGGCTCACCCCAGTAACGCTGGCGGGCAAACAGCCAGTCACGCAGCTTGTACTGGATCTTCTCACGGCCAGTACCCTGGTCTTCCAACCACGGGATGATGGCGGCGATGGCCTCATCCTTGGACATGCCGTTGAGGTCAATGGAATCGTTGGCGGAGTTCACGGCCTTACCGGACTCGGTATAAGCGCCGGACTGCGCTGCGCTTTCGTCCGACGAATCAAGCGGAGCGACGACCTCAGTGATCGGCAGACCAAAAACCGTGGCGAACTCATAGTCACGGGTATCGTGCGCCGGAACCGCCATGATGGCGCCGGTGCCGTAGCCGGTCAGGACGTAGTCCGCGATGAAGATCGGAACCTGCTTGCCGTTAACCGGGTTGGTGGCGTAAGTACCCAGGAAGACACCGGTCTTGTCCTTATTTTCTTGGCGCTCTAGGTCAGACTTCGCCGCAATCGACGCACGGTAGGCCTCCACGGCTTCCTTCGGATCATCGTGTCCGAAGGTCCAGCGCTCATCCACGTCATCGTCATAAGGAATGGGGGAGAGGAGGGCATCGACAAGCTCATGCTCGGGGGCCAGCACCACGTACTCCGCACCAAAGAGGGTATCCGGGCGCGTGGTGAAAACATCAATGTTGTAGCCCTCCGCATGGAAGGTGACCTCCGCACCACGGGAGCGGCCAATCCAGTTACGCTGCATGGACTTGACCTTGTCCGGCCAATCCAACAGGTCCAAGTCATCGAGCAGGCGATCCGAGTAAGCGGTAATGCGCATCATCCACTGCTTCAGGTTCCTGCGGAAGACCGGGAAGTTACCGCGCTCCGACTTACCCTCCGCGGTGACCTCCTCATTCGCCAGCACCGTACCCAAGCCCGGGCACCAGTTCACAGTGGAATTGGACAGGTAAACAAGACGGAACTCATCAAGCGCGTGGCGTTGCTCCTCCTGAGTAAGGTCTGCGTAATAGCGGCCATCCTTGGTCGTGCGCTTGCCCACCTCGAGCTCCTTGATGAGCTCAGACATCGGGCGCGCCTTCTGCTGATCCTCATCGAACCAGGAGTTGTAAATCTGCAGGAAGATCCACTGCGTCCACTTGAAGTAGGCCGGATCCGTGGACTCGACGGAACGGCGCGAATCGTGGCCCAGACCAAGCAAACCCAGCTGGCGGCGCATGTTCTGAATATTTGCTTCCGTGGTGGTGCGCGGGTGCGTACCAGTCTGGATAGCGTACTGCTCCGCCGGCAGACCGAAGGCGTCATAACCCAGCGTGTGCAGGACATTCTTGCCCAGCATGCGGTTAAAGCGGGCATAAGTATCCGTAGCGATATAACCCAGCGGGTGACCCACGTGCAGACCCGCACCAGACGGGTAGGGGAACATGTCCTGGACGTTGAGCTTCTCAGCGGGGAGGTCTCCTCCCTCCGCGAGCGGGCCGACAGGGTTCGGTGCGTGGAAAGTTCCGTTATCCTTCCAGTACTGCTGCCAGGCCTTTTCGATCTGCGCGGCGAGCTCCGGCGTGTAACGGTGGGCGGTGGTATCGCTCGGGTTAGTCATGCTTTGACAGTGTAGTCACCGAATGGACATCTCCCCAGTTAGACCCAGCTGAGCCGCATTCTGCTCCGCTGCGCGGCGGCGCCACTGTCGACGCCCCCTTGTTCTCCCTAGGCATCGCCACTAAAATCACCATTGTTCTACTGTTCTACATTTGGCTATCCAAGGAATCACTAGCCAATAAGCAAGGACGCAGAGCACCGGTCTACCGGACGTTCAGGCAAGGCGGTTGAAGCGATGACCAGCATTTCGTTGCACAAACTTAATCAACGTTCTTGCCGCATAGTGCAAGCAGTGGCTGCCGGAATCTTGAGCCACAACCCGGAGCCGTTCTCACCGCCAACCGCCACAGCCCCACAACTAGGCAACACAGACTATCTACCTTCTGGGACCGACGTTGTTTCGTTGCTGGACCGAGAAGACCGCTTGTGACGATTTATGCGGCTACTTCGGCACAAGCATGCACGCATCCAAAAGCGCCGAGGATTTAGCCACGCCGCGCCTTCTCTGTCACTTCCTTACGGGCGTCCTTGAGGATCTGAGCAATGTCAGCCGCACCAACAGTATCCGCGCCATATGCACCAGCACTTTGCGCCTCCGAGACTAACTCTCGCAGCGCTTTACGGCGTTCAGTCCGCTGCTCCTCTCGGTAGTGCAATAAGTCAACAAGCTTGACTCTCCTATGCCTGCCACCTGTGGTGCGCTCGAACGGTATCGCTCCATCCTCGAGCTTCTTCACCAAAGTTGGCCTACTAATACTCAGGAAGTCTGCTGCTTCCTGCGTTGTGAGCAACTGTTCCACCGGTGCCACAGTAATAGCCTTTCCTTGACGCATCGCACTAACAACCTTCGAAAGGGTGCCCCGGAAGGGCGCTCTAGGCCTTCTTCACCACAGCCGGCTTGAGCTTCATCGCGCCGAAGCCGTCAATCTTGCAGTCAATGTTGTGGTCTTCCTGGCCGGTGCCCGCATCAAGGTTGAGGCGAATGCCGCGCACCTTGGTGCCGGCCTTGAGCTGCTTCGGGGCACCTTTGACCTTGAGGGTAGTGGTGATGGTGACGGTGTCGCCGTCGGCAAGCGCATTGCCCACCGAGTCCACGATGACGGGGGCAGCCCCCTCCACCGCCGAGTCACTGGCAGCGTCGGCGGAGAACTCATGCGCGCACTCGGGGCACACGATGAGAGTTGGCATTTCGTAGGTGTATTCGGAGGAACATTCGGGGCAGGGCGGCAGCGTTGGGGATGAAGTATCAGTCATAAAAGACAGTTTATCCTGGTGAGAGCAGAATGATGATATTGATCTCATCCTTTTGATTGATACCCCGGTGGGGTATAGGCTTGAACCACACCCAATCGGACTGATTCGAAAGAACTATGAAACGCTTTATCTCTCTCGCTGCCGCCTCTGCCGCAGCCGTCACCCTGTCCGCCTGCTCCACCGAGAGCCCTGTCCCCACCGAGGCCTCCAAGAGCGAGGCTGCCACCACTGAAGTCCAGCAGGTCTCCGCTGAGGAGATCCAGGCCGAGTTCGACCTTGAGGGACTGGATGGCCAGGAAATCGTGGACAAGCTGGATCGCCAGTCCAAGGACGAGCGCGATAGCGATCTCATCGCATCTGTGCGCCCGAACGAGCTCATTCTCGCTACTGAACAGGGCGAGGCCTCCCTGCCGCTGCCGGAGGACAAGTTCTACCTCTCTGTTGCGCCGTACCTCTCCCGTACGCACGACTGCTTCAACCACTCCCTGACCACCTGCACCGGTGAGCTCAGCCAGGAAGACATCCACGTCACCATCACGGATGACGAAGGAAACGAACTGGTCAACGAGGACACCACGACGTTCGACAACGGCTTCATCGGCTACTGGCTGTCTGCTGACAAGAAGGGCACCATCACCATCGAGAAGGACGGCAAGACCGGCGAGGTCCCCTTGGACACCTCCGACGAGGGCGGTACCTGCGTGACCACGCTGCAGATGGCATAAGCTGCCGTCACCCCACACAACGGTGGGCCCCAGCAGGGGGCTCGCCGTTTTTGCGTACCCGCAGCGCGCCATGCGCTTGCCGACGCCGCCCCAAAGTGTGATATCCAGCACCCTAGTCTTAAATTTCCCTTACGCTAACCTGCCAGCCGCCTGTCAGTCCTGCGCCGCTGTCACCATCGCCTCCGTCGCCACCGCTGGTGTCGTCGCCCCCGCTCAGGCAACAACCGCTGGCCCGAAGAACGTCATCTACATGATCGGTGACGGCATGGGCTACAACCACATCGCCTCCACCAACCTCTACGAGTCCGGCCAGTCCAAGTACCTGGTTGAGGGCAAGTTCGACGGCGAGGTCAAGGAGATCGACGGTGAGTCCGTTCAGGCTTTCGAGGACTTCAACCGCGTGTCCATGACCACTTTCCCGGAGGGCGGCTCCTATGACCCGGCCAAGGCTTGGACCGACCACGATTACGTGAAGCAGGACAAGGTCACCGACTCTGCTGCCGCCGGTACCGCTATGGCCACCGGCCAGAAGGTGGACAACGGTGTCTTGGGCAAGTCCTCCTACGGCCACTCCCTGAAGAACATTTCCGAGCAGGCCATCTCCCACGGCAAGTCCGCTGGTGTTGTCAGCTCCGTTCCGTTCAGCCACGCCACCCCGGCTGCCTTCGCTGCGCACAACAAGAACCGCAACAACTACAAAGAGATTGCTGCTGAGATGGTCGGCTCCGACCTCTCCGTCATCATGGGCGCTGGCCACCCGGAGTTCGATGACAACGCTCAGAAGGTTGACGCTCCGAACTACAAGTACATCTCCGAGGAGTCCTTCAAGTCCCTGCGTGATGGCTCCGCTGGTTGGGAGTTCGCCGAGAACACCGCTGACTTCGAGAAGTGGGCTGAAGGCAACGTTGAGGCCGACAAGAAGTACTTCGGTCTCGCACCGGTAGCCTCTACCCTGCAGCAGGGCCGTGATGGTAACCCGGAGGCTGCTGAGCCGGGCACCGACCCGAAGAATGACGTTGTTGACCTGCCGACCATGACCAAGGGTGCTCTCAACGTTCTGGGCCAGAACGACAAGGGCTTCTCCGTCATGATTGAGGGCGGCGCCATTGACTGGTCCGGTCACGCCAACCAGACTGGCCGCGACATCGAGGAGACCCAGGACTTCAACAAGGCGGTTGACGCTGCTATCGCTTGGGTTGAGGAGAACTCCAGCTGGGACGAGACCCTTCTCATCGTCACCGCTGACCACGAGACCGGCTACCTCTCCGGCAAGGACGAGACCGAGTCCTGGAACCCGCAGACCGGTGAAGAGGGCAAGGCTCCGCAGCACCAGTGGTACTCCGGCGAGCACACCAACCAGGTTGTTCCGTTCTTCTTCAAGGGCGCTGGCTCTGAGGACATCCTGGCCAAGGCTACCGGTGAGGATCCGGTCCGCGGCAAGTACATCGACAACACCGACGTTGCCAACCTGATCATCCAGGACTGGTGGTTCGCTAACGACTCCAAGCCGGAGAACCAGAACAAGCCGGAGGACCAGAACAAGCCGGAGGATCAGGACAACGCTGGTAAGACCCCTGAGGACGATGCCAACAAGGATGACTCCAAGGACGAGGGCAAGGACAACTCCAAGGACGATTCCAACAAGGGCAACGCTGGCAAGAAGGACACCAGCTCCGCCACTGGCGCAGGCTTCCTGGGCGCAGGCGTTGCTGCCGCTATCCTCGGCGCAATCGCTGCCTTCCTGCAGTCCATCGGCGCTGTGAAGGTTGACTTCTCCGCTCTGCAGCGTCTGCTTCCCTAAGTTGCGCCCAGCAATCACAATCTAAAAAGCATCTCTACCAAGGCCCGCCGGCGCTCAGACAGATGAACGCCAGCGGGCCTTGTACTTTGCCGCGAACCTATCCCGACATGCTGTCCCTCGCAGTCAGCTCCACCAGAGCCCCACAGGAAAACTACTGTATCGAGGACTCCATCAAGCAGTCATACAGGAAGTCCATCAAGCTCGTAGCGTCATCGGTTCGAAACAGCTCATCGAGGGCAAGGTTGAATTCCAACCTTCTCGTATTCGGAATATTAAGTGCCGCGTAGCCATTGCTCATCAATAGCCCAGAGGCGACCAGCCGCGCGGTTCGTTTGTTGCCGTCGAAATAGAACTGACTACGAGTCGCTGAGCAGAAGTACGCGAGCGCCCTCTCAATCGGATTACCCAAGCCTGCAAGGGAATTCACCAGGTCACCGTGCGCTTCACGGAGTTCGTCATCCGGATCAAACGGGACAAAGCCACCATCCATAAGCCTCACACCCCCGGCATCACCACGTACGCTTCCTTCACCACGGAAGAGGCCTGCATCTAGTGCTTCATTCCTGGCAACAGCACTATGTATTTTGTCACTCGTTGTTTTACTCACCGCGAATGAACCTTCTTTGACGAGTTCATGCAGCAGGTTAAATGCCTGAGACAAATCCAAAATCTGTTGCTGTTCCGCAAGCGCCTTGCCACCCACAGTGACGCCATCCAGCAAGGTACGGACTTCAGGGAGAGTGAATGTGTTGCCCTCCAGAGCAGCTGCATTCCACACAAGGTCGGGCAGCTGCCGGGTAAGCCGAAAGAGTACACCCTCTGTACCTAGCTCAGGTACCTGCGGACGCTCGCGCTTCTCCCAGCTCACACGGCTCGTCGCGATTCTCATTTCGTTTCACTTCCCGCATAGCGTTCTGCGTGCACGTCTATGTCAACTTGGAGTTCGGAAGCGTACTGAACTCCGCCGCTCACGCTCATATTGTCAAGCTCCCTTCCCGCGGCCGGACACAGCGTTACACCTCCGGCAATGGGGTCAGCGCTCAAGCGGACTCTCTGTGGAAGTGATGGCAGTATCGCAGCAGGATCTTCGCACCAAATTAGCGTCGAGCCGAGACGTCCTCCGCAACCGGGATACGGCCGCGGGCCATGTGCACGCGCGTACGTCCCCGACAGGGCCCAGCGTTGGCCCAGGGCTTGAGCAGCAGACGCTAGCGTGATGGGGTTCGTAGGCAAGAAGTGGCACGCGCCTGCGCGGCCATAAGGATTGGACGCCCACGCTGCTCGCTCTATCAAGTGCAGAGGGGAAGCGTCATCGACTGGGACGTCACCCCACTTTCTGAAGCGATTTATCCATTCAATTACTTCCGGAGAGTCGTCCTCGAGCTCCTCTAGAAGCACGCGAGCCGCCGTCGCAGCACCTGCGTTACTCATGCGCCTCACCGATAGAAAAACTTCATACCCGAGAACACATAAGACTTTATCCAGGGTTTCCAAGCTTGGCTGAGTAGTTCCCTGCAGCCACAAGTTGAGCGTATTTCGTGACACCCCGGTGCGCCGCGAAATATCGCTCAAACTAAGAGCGCTGTGTTTGAGGATTTCCACTGGGTCCATAGCACGAGAATAGCAAGGTGTCCTACCTTCAGGACAGGTGTCCTATCTCTAGGACATCACAGGCGTCTACCAGCCACATGGCAACAGCACCCCACGGTGGCCTATGATGAGGTAAATGAGCGCGGAGATTTATTCACTTCCAACTACGCCACTGGTCGACACCGATCTTGTGGAACAGGGGCCTCGTCTGTCGCTACGCCGAGGCAGCAATATCCTCATGCTGGAGCTGCCCGCCACCAATCCTGAGGCAGAGGTCACCGAACCCCGTTGGGTTGTTCAATCCCATTTCATCGATCGCCCGCGTACGGTGCGTGAATTCGCCACGGAGGAACCGCTGGAGGTCGGCATTCCAGGCCCCTTTACCCGCATTACGGTAATCCTGCGGGACGGCGAGGAGGAGCTCATTGAGCCCACCACCTTCACCGGCATCACGGAGAAGGCGCACTTCATTGTCTATGACCGCACCACCCTCATCGCACCGCAGGGAACGCTGGAGGAGGCCGAACCGCTGGGCATCTGGGCTGGATGGGAAGTAGGCGCGCTTCCGGACCAGGTGACTGTGCCGCAGAGGGAACCGGTGGACGTCGCTAAGCACAGCGATTTCGAGTGGGACTTTAACGTCAGCATCCTTCCCAACGCCCGCGGCCTGGACAACCAGCCCGTTTTTACGCAATCTCCGCGCGTGCGCTTCATCGCAGAGGGGGAGTGGCGCATCGATCTCACCTACGCCCCGCTTGGCGGCGAGCAGGAAGAGATTTCGGAACAGACCTTCGAGGCCGGTATTGCCGAGCCTTTCCCCAGTGACCTCTATGAAGACCCCTGGGTGGGACGCTACAAGGTGTCGCTGTGGCGCGACGCTGAGCTTGTCGACGTCCGCTTTATCTCCCTCGCCGAGGGCCTCCACATGCGCGCCACCAACGAGGGCCCGCGCGGCATGGATTTCCGCATCATCGATGCCCTTGGTGCTCATTCTGCTTTCAGCTACACGCTGGCCTCCCCACCGAAGAAGCCCATCGCGCTGGAGAAGGGCATGCGCACCTTCGAGGACACGGAAGTCTCGCGCCGCGAGGTGGTGGCCAGTGATGCCGGCTATGAGCTGGAATTCGATGTGTGGCCGGAGGCCCTGTTTAGCCGCGTCAAGCGCATCGGCTTGGAGCCCACCGAGCACTCGGATAAACCGGTCATCCTGGCCGGCCAGCTGGATCAGGATGACATGTTCACCGTCCACTCGCCGCGCCCGCTGCCGCTGGCCAAGTTCGTCACCATTGACGGCCGCCAGAAGATTAAGGAGCTGGCCCGTACATCCAAGACCACGCAGGCTGTCACGAGCCTGGCAGTGCCGAATGCAGCGCTGGCGAACGCGGTGCGCAAGCAGCCTTCCGCCGAGCTCTTCCTCATGTGGTCCACCTTGTCCTACGAGGATTACCTGGATTCGCTACCAGAGGGGGAGCGCGCCGCGCACGAAGCCCGCAGCCTGGACCGGCGCATCGTGGAGTATGAGGCATCCGCTTCCACGAGCCTCATTTATGCCGCCCTGGCCACCGTCCGCAAGTCTCCGCTCGTGAGCCGTGGCCTGTTGGGGGAACAGGAAGTGCTCATTGAGCAGAACGTCGAACCGCAGGTAGATTTGGTGGGCTGGGCCTGGCCATTGGCTACACCAACGGTAGAACCCACCCAGCTCGAGCCGACAGAAAACGGTTTTGAACTTCCTGCCGAGTTGCTCGAGCAAGGCTCAGTGCTTGTCGATGTCCGCGAGCTCACCCCTTCCTCCAACCTCACCGCCCCCGCTCGTCCGTCCAGCGCCTCCATCGTTGTGACGCCAGAGGGCGCGGAGCCGGCGCGCGCGTCCAAGGACTGGACCCCGGAGGAGCTGTGGGGAGCTTTCCGCGCGCTGCACGTGCTGTCCCAGCGCAGCCCGAACCCGAAGCTGCAGGCCATGTTCGACAGCATCATCGACCGCCTGCGCGCCAACCCGGAAGCTGCCCTGCACGCGTTGGCCCAGACCGGTGTGAGCGTGAACCAGCAGGCCCGTTCCATCGCGCGTACCCGCCTGTTCCACTCGCCGCTGGAATCCGACATCGAGTCCACTGCCGATAATTACCTGGATCTTCTCCTGGACCTTTCGGCCAGCGACAATGCCGAGCTCGCTGCCGTGCGTGAGACCGGCGCTGATGGGCTTACCCGCCCGATGCTCCTGGGCGCTGCCACCGTGCACAGCCCGACCCCGGCTGTTGAGGATCTGATGGGCGAGGCCGCGCGCGTCGCTGCTCTACGCGAGTGCTTCGCCAACAACGGCGCCCTCGATGCCCTCGGCACTATTGAGCAGCTGCGCAAGGATGCCACTGCCCTCGCCTCCGTTGTGCAAAACGCCGGCGTGGACATCTCCATTAGCCACACCCTCGTGGCACTCGGCGCCTTTGCCAGCGGAAACACCGCCGATGAGCTCAACGCCGCCGCGTGGATGCCCTACATCTCCTATGCCTTCGCCCTGGCCGCTCGTGGTGCCGCCAACGACGTCGTCATGGAAAGCCCCTTGCTCAAGGAGGATATGCCGATGCTTGCCGACGTCCTCCCCCTCGCCCCCCGCCTCTTCTTCTACGACCTCGTCACCGCGGAAGCTCTCTTCCACAATCGCGAGATGTAGTCACGTGAGGTGTGCCACAATGGGTGAGCATGAAGGTGATCTCCACGAACGTCGCTGTCCGCCGCCCGGAGCCGCATGGGCGGCACGAGTACACGGGCATCGATAAACACCCGCGCCCACACCTCGACCTCGACATTCCCGGCCCCAACTACGGCGATGGCTCCGGGGTAGTAGGGGATTCCATCGGGGATCACGCTCACCACGGCGGCGCCGACAAGGCCGTATATGCCGTCGCCCGTGAGGAGCTTGACTATTGGGAAGGCGAACTCAATCGCGTTCTGCGCAACGGATACTTCGGCGAGAACCTCACGACTGAGGGCATTTCCTGGCCTAATGTCCTCATCAACCAGCAGCTTCAGATAGGGGAGTGCGTCCTCGAAGTCTCTATCCCGCGCCAGCCCTGCGCCACGTTCTCCGGCTGGATGGATGAGCCCGGCTGGCTCAAAACCTTCACAGACCGCGGTGATTGCGGCGCCTACCTGCGCATCATCAAACCTGGCCGCATCACCCCGGACGACGAGATTTCCCTCATTGGTCGCCCCGACCACGACATCACCATGGGCATGGCCTTCGCCGCCAAGATGGGGGATATGGACCTAGCCCAACGCGTGGTCGACGCCGGCTGCCTCGCCCCCGTCCACCACGACCAACTGGTCAAGCGCCTTACATCCCGCGGCTAGCTAGCCATTCATAGGTTGTTGCTTGCGAGCCGCGCAGACCATCCATGCGCACCAATCGTGCTTTCACCAGTGACTTCAGCGCATAACGTACTTGCGCTCTAGTGAGGTTTGTGGCTGTTTCGATTCCGCCGATGGACAGCGGTTGTGCCGCCGTACGCAGCACCTCCGCTACGCGCGGGGCGTTAACCCCCAGGCCATCCAAGTCCACGGGTGCATCCACTCGTCGTTCCGGGGCGGTGCGTGGTTCCTCCTTGTGTAGTGGCTCCCAGGTGCGGGCCTCTCCACGCGTGTCCGGCCGCCACATCTTCACCGTAAATTGCACTCCAGAATCTATTAGGTCAGGCTCCGGTAATCCTTGCTCGCGCGCGGCATCCAGCATGAGCTGCACACCGCCGCCTTCGCCTTCAATGACAAAAGAGCCATCGTCTGCTTTGAGATATCGGCACAGTCTGTAGAGGCGCTGGTTAATCTCCTGGCGCGCAAGGTCTCTCGACTTGAGCTGTTCAACCGTCAGATCCCGTAGGCCCCCTGGGCTGGAGATGACCATCTTGTCTGGAAGTAAGCGGACATCAATCGATTTACCCGCACCCAACGTATTTGGCCCAAGATCTCGATGCACCAATGCATTCGCCACGGCCTCACGAATGGCCGAAAGGGGAAGCTCAGGAACTTCCACCATTGATCCATCGTCTCGATATCGCCGTACGGCGGCTAGACGTTGCCTTACCCAACCCATGACCGAGTTCAACAGCACCGGAATGGGTCCCTCGAAGGTCTCCAACCCCAACACTCGCCCGTGCTTCGAACCATTTGGTAGCCTTTGCGCCACCGTTACTGCTAAAGAAGGAAAATGTCCTTGGGGATAGAAACCTAGCGCATACAGGCCAGCAAGCGTCACCTCTCCAGTCGCGGTCGTCACCGCTAGCGCCCGTAAGACGTCCTCGTCTTGAGCAAGTCCCGATAGTCGCCGATTCTTCCTCCGCGCCTGAACCAAGAATTCTTGCACTACGTCGCTATCTAGGTCTGCAAGGCTCGTGCCCTCCACAATCGTCGTGTCATAAGACACTGCCTCTTCAGCATGCAGCTTCGCAACGTCCATCATGCGTAGCTCGGAGGCACTCATACGGTAGTCCCCATCAGCCATTCGTAGATATGCTTCTCCCCTATAGAGAGCTGGTTTATCTATGACCGGCAATCCCGTAACCTCCGCAATCACAACATGCGTACCGTCTATTGCCACACTGGCGGTATGCACCGTGACTGGGGGAGTGATTGCATGACGAGCTTGCGAGGCCACTGCAGCCTCCATATCCGAAGGATTCTCAATGCCAGTAACAATGAACCCTTCCTTCTCATTGACACCGAGAATGATAAGACCACCACTCGGCATGTTTGCAAACGCACACAGCGTGTGCGGTAGAGAGTCTGGAATACCCCCCTTAGCGGTTTTGACCTCGACTGTTGTTGAATCACCCCCACGCAACTCGAGCTCAGCCAATAGTTCCCGCAGCTGATTCTCGGACCAATTGCTCACCTTGAATACCCGTCCTCAATGTTAACAATGACAGTTCAATGCTAACGTCATTCCCGTTCAATGACAAGATTTCTCATTGATCTTCCCATTGAGGTGTCATTGACGTTCTCGTTGAGGCCGAATTATGTCCCCGAAACCCCGCATGTTTAAGAGTTATCTAGCGCCCAAACCCCAATGAGTGGTTGGATAAGAGTTATCCAACCACTCATTGGGGTTTGACGAATGGATAGCCTCTACATGCCCCACTACGTTACCGAGACCTGGATCCCCGACGCAGGATCCGGCATTCCCCGGCGCGATAAGGCTGAAGGTCCTTTTCAAGCCTATGTCCCTGACCATCTTGCTAGTAAGGCGTGGACTTTTTCCCCAGAGCTCACCAGCCGGGCAGCGCGTATCGAGCGAGAGATCTTGAGGCTCAACCGTCATGCTGCTTCCGGCCAGTTGGAGTCTGTGGCCCGCTTACTCATGCGTTCCGAGGCGATCTCCTCCTCACGCATTGAAGGTATTGCGCCCAACGCCGATGCGGTTGTCCTCGCGGAACTCGCCCAAGAGGAGGAAGTCCGTGGCTTTAAGGAAAGTGCGGAAGAGGTTGCCCGCAACCTCACCGTTCTGCGTTCCATTGAGAAGAGCTTTGCAACCGAACCGACAATCTCCGTCGAGCTTCTAGAAAGGCTTCAAAGAGAATTGATGGGGGAGAATGGCTCCATTCCCACTGGACTTCGCACTATTCAAAACTGGATCGGAGGAAGCAACCACACACCCATTGGTGCCGAGTTCATCCCAGCGCCCCCACGTCTAGTCCATGACCTCGTGGACGACTTATGTCTTTACCTCGATGGCGCTTCGCATGGGGCTCTCATCCAGGCCGCAATTGCTCACGCTCAGTTCGAAACGATTCACCCATTTGCAGACGGCAACGGGCGCGTTGGCCGTGCTCTCATTCATGGGATTCTTCTGCGTCGTGGGCTTACTGAGTACACCATTCTGCCGGTAAGTCTCGTCCTCGGTACGTGGTCCACAAGGTACGTTCAAGGTTTGACGGCCTACCGTCAAGGCGACGTGAATGAGTGGCTCTCTGTCTTTCTGGATGCTGCCGAAGAAGCCGTGAAGCAAGCTCGCCTCATCGCTGACGATCTCGCGAGAATCCAGTTGGAGTGGTTTGCTGCCGTCGAAGACACCCGCCGGAAGGATGGGATGCAGCGCGCTCTTCGCGCAGACTCTTTAGAAGCCACACTGCTGAGAAGCCTTCCTGCGTATCCCATCGTCACGGTCAGGTCCATCCAGCGTCTCTATGGAATCACCCCTGGAAATGCACGAAAGGCCTTAGACCGGCTAAGCGGTGCCGGAATTCTACGCACCAAGGTGATTGCCAAGAACGGCGGCCTTGGATACTACGCAGACGACATCCTCAGCCTGCTCGACCTCGCAGACCGCCAGCTCGCCAGCAGTCGGTTCGATACGAGGCTCTCACCGCCTACCGGGCGCGCAGTTCCACAGGCACAGTCTTAAAGCCCGCGGATACGCTCAGCGTCAGCCACGAGGTTCTGCGTAAGCTTCTCCGCTTCAAGGCCAGTCAAGTCACAGCTGTCGAAGCGGGCCAGCCAGTCGGCACGAACAGCGGGGGAGTCGAACCACGTTGCGCGCTCAGCTTCAATATCCTCAATGCCGTTTAAGGTGCGGCCGTCGCGGGTGCGGATCTCGAGGTCGTCGACAAGCGGTGCAATAGCCTGAAGCCCTGGGACGATGGCCTTAAAGCCCGACGTGTGGGAAACCTCATTGGTCCAGCGCGGATAGCGGCTCACGCGCTGGGCCTCCAGGTAGCGCTGGACGACACCGAGCCTGGAGACCTCCTGCGCCACCGCCAGCCCCACAACCTTCACGCGGAAACCCGCGGAGCGAAACTTGGCTATCTCACCCGCGATGAATTCCGGATTGGACAGCGTGTTCTCAATGATGAGGGAATGCCCATACTGCCGACCATGCTCAATGAGCGAGGACATCCAATAGGGCACTGGGCCGTTGGTGAGCACGTCCATGCGCAGGGGATCGCGACCCATGATTTCGTCAAGGGCTGGATGCAATTTGCGTATCTCATCGGAGTCAAGGACCGTGTGGCCATTTTTCACGGATTCAATGGCTGTTGATTTGCCTGACGCTGGCTGCCCCGCCACATAAATGACTTCTGGAACAGACGGACTGTGAGCATTCGATCGGCCAAAGTAGCTGGCTTGCAGAGTATTAAGCCGTTGCTCCATAACTTGTGGATCAACGGGGAAATCAGCGGCGGACAGCATAGGTTATGCCGCTTTGTGCTCGGTGGAGAGAGCTTCGAGCCGTTGTGCAAAGAGAGCCGCAGCGGCACGGATGGCTTCGATGTCGGTTGAATCAACCCCACTGACCATGTCTTCTACGAGCCAGTTCTGACGAATCCACCACTGGGATTCAACATCGTTGCCTGCTTCAGCAGCCCTAGTGAGGTATGCGGCTTTCAGCGAGGACGCAACCTCCTTCATGGCGTCGAAGGCTGCGTACTCGATCTCCGGGACTTTGGCGGTGCTCATGGCGCTAAGAATAGCAGCGCCGGGCCGGTTTTAGCCGTTGATGATCTGCGGGTAAGCCAGGCCCTTGAGGCCCTCGGTACCGAACTCCACGCCGTAGCCGGAGGACTTGATACCGCCGAACGGCACGCGCGGATCAACAGCTCCGTGACCATTGATCCAGGTAGTTCCTGCCTCAAGACGGGCGGCCACCTCGAGGGCACGCTCGCGGTTGGAGGACCACACGGAGGAGCCCAGTCCCACATCGAGCTTGTTTGCCTGCTCGATGGCCCAATCCAGGTCCGTGTACTTCACAATAGGAAGTGCCGGACCGAACTGCTCCTCGACAACCAACGGGTTGTCTGGGTCGATGTCGGCCACCAGGGTGGTGGGGTAGAAGTAGCCCGGCGCGTCATAGTCCGGGTCGCCGCCCAGCAGAACGCGTGCGCCGGACTCCTTGGCAGCGTTGACGAGCTTGTCGACGATGTCGAATTGCTGCTTGTTCTGCAGCGGGCCGAGGACATTCTCTTCTTCCAAGCCCACGCCCATCGGGGAGGCCTTGGCCACCTCGACGAGGGCTTCGCAGACGGCGTCGTACAGCGATTCCGGCACGTAGACGCGCTTCATCGCAGCACAGGTCTGGCCGGTGTTGATGAACGCGCCCCAGAAGAGATCGCCGGCGATCTCCTTGGGGTCGGCATCATCGAGCACAATGCCGGCATCGTTGCCACCGAGCTCCAACGTGAGACGGGTGAGGTTCTCGGCGCTGGCCTCCACAATCCTTTTGCCGGTGGCAGTGGAACCGGTGAACATAATCTTGTCGATATCCGCGTGTGCCGTCACCGCAGCGCCGACCTCACCATCACCGGTCACGACCTGCAGGACGCCGTCCGGCAGCACGGTGTTGATGACCTCAATGAGCCCCAGCACAGAAAGTGGGGTGTACTCAGAAGGCTTAACGACGACCGCGTTACCCATACGCAGCGCCGGTGCAATCTGCCAGATGGTGATCATCATCGGCCAATTCCACGGACCAATAGCACCAACAACACCGAGCGGACGGTAATTCACCGTGGCAGTGATGTCATCATCCACCGCGGTGTAGTTCGGGTGCTCGAAGGACGCAGTCGCATTGAGCCACCCCGAGCATGCGCCCACCTCAAAGCGGGCGTTCGGGCCGTTCAGCGGCTTGCCTTGTTCACGGGAGAGCAGCTCCACGAGTGCCTCTGCGTTGGCGTCGATGGCGGCGGCAGCTTTGGTGAGCAGCTCGCACCGTTCTGCGTCGGAAAGCTTGGCAAACTCCTTTTGTGCCTTAACCGCAGTCTCCACCGCCGTATTGAGGTCCTCCACGGTACCTTCCGGGGCATGGCCAACAACCTCCCCGGTTGCCGGGTTGAGAATCTCGCGCCCGTTCTCATCCGTGATGGCCGAGAGTAGGTCAGCGTAGCTGGCGAATTGAGTCATGTTGTCTCCTTATCAGAGCTGAGGGGGCCGGCGTACGCAGCCCGACGAAACCATTAGAGTAAATGTTACCTGTGCCACAAGTAATCTATTGACTCTGAGTGCACACAATTTGTCCAAAAATGTGCCGGCTCTCACGATATGATGCCTGTTATGTCTGCTTCCGCCGTTGAGTATTTCGATATCGCGTCATGGCGCGCCGCGTCATCCGACTCTTTTGGCCAACTCGACGTGGACACCGAGGACCCCGCATCCTTTCACGCGACGCTGCGCTCCACACAAGTGGGGGATATTTCGCTTTTCGATATGCGCACCTCCCCGCACACCGTAAACCGCCACAAGATTGCCCCGAACGAAACGCCGTTTTGCAAGCTGAGCCTACAAATCACAGGGTCATCAACAATGAGCCAAGACGGGCGAACCTGCGAACTTAACCCAGGCGATCTAGCCCTCTACGTTACTCAGCGGCCCTACACACTGCATTACCCGGAGGATCAAAACACCCTCATCGTGCACTTCCCGCAAAGCTTCCTCGATATTTCACCTGCGCAGATTCAACACCTTACTGCGAACCCCATCTCCCGCACGCACGGCCTCGGCGCGGTGGCCGTCCCACTCTTTGAGCAACTGGCCAAGAACCTCGATCTTCTCCACGGCCCCCACGCCACGGCCCTGGTCCGTTCCGCCCTTACCATGTTGGTGTCGGTTCTCGCCTCCGATTTAGCTGAGGAGCCCGCCCCCGGCACGCTTCTGTTTAACCAGGCGACCGCCTACATTGAGAAGAACCTGGGCGACGCAGACTTGGGGCCCAGCACCATCGCCCAAGCACTGTTCGTGTCGGTACGCCACCTCCACGCCAAGTTCTCCGAACAGGGGCTCTCCGTAGGCAGCTACATCAAAACCAGACGCCTAGAACACATCCGCAGAGAACTCGTGGACCCACGGCACTCCGAGGAATCAATCAGCCACATTAGCGCCCGCTATGGCCTTCACGATCCCTCACACCTCTCGCGCATCTTTAAGGCGGAGTACCACAAGTCACCGAGTGCGTACCGCGCAGCGGCTAGCGGTTAATCACGCAACTTGTTGATAACCTCGCGAGCGGTAGAGATTCCAGTTTCGATGGCTCCATCGACAACCACTCCACGCCAACCGGAAGCCCAATCTGCTCCAGCGAAGTGCAACGAGGAAGTCGAGCTGCGGAAGTGGTGCCAGCCCTCGGTGAACTGACCTCGACGCAATGTAGCCCAGGCCTGGCCCGAGTACTCATCTGCTACCCAGTCATGACCGGTAACACCAACAACCTCGAGATCTGGGCGCCACTGGTCGACAACCTTTTGAGCATCCTCAATGCTCTCCAAATCGATTTTCTCGTGATCGGAGCCAAAGGCAACACAGATAGTCGTGTCATCATCTTCGAAGTATTCAGAACGAAGCACGGATACGACTGCCGGCTGGGGCGCGTAACCGAAGATGTTGTGGTGGCCCTTGATCTTGATCCAAGCCTTGAAACCAGTCGAATTCCACTTCTGCTCGATAGTCTTCTGCGAGCCTTCAGGCAGACCCGGGGTGAACTTAATGTTCCCCAACGCACCAACCGGAACCGTAACAATCACAGCATCCGCCGTCTCGGAGGTACCGTCCGCATACGTAACGGTGGCCGAATCTTCTCCGTGCTCAATCGCAGTCACCGCAGTATTCAAACGGATTTCTCCGGTTAGATCCTTTGCGATGTTGCCGTAGATACCCCGCATGCCATTGACAAGTTTAAATCGCAGCGTTTGCTCATCCACCAATGAAAGACGGTGATCGCACAAGGCTGCCCACTGCTTGGCCATCAAAGAGGACCCCTGCTCTGGGTACCCGATGTATCCAGCCGACCAATACGCATTGCACAGGTCCTTTTCTTCCTGGGTAAAGTCACCGTCCTCCAACGCATCGAGAACTCCAGCCTGATCTGCAGCCAGGAAAGCATCCTTCAATTCTTGAGATGCACCGAATTTCTCATCCAGCACAAGCAGCGGCTTGTGCGGTTCTGGGAAGAATTCGCGAGATTTTTCGAAGATCTTCTCCATCGGCCGCGCCAGTTTGGCATCCATTTCTGCTTCCGTTCCGGACTTCAGCTCACCACCGGCATACCAGTAGGCGGTATCTACAACGGGCGAAGCGATAATATCCTGGCCATAACGAGTGATTTCGGACCAGACATGTGGCTGATGCCAGTGCACCCAGGTTGCGCCAATCTCCAGCGGACGCCCAAGCCTATCGTCCGTCCAAGCACGGCCACCAATGCGGTCCCGTGCCTCTACGATGTGATATTCAATTCCCGCCGTTTGCAATTCGCGCGCTGCCGTTAGACCTGCGAATCCCGCACCAACGACGATTACATGTTTCTTTTCCATGATTACCTTTCTGAAGATTTAGATTCGATCAAGATTGTCTTGAAGACTTGCGTAGATATTCGGCTTCCTGCGTTTGAGACATTCGCCCCAAATCAGGCCCAGAAGTCCGGAGGCGATAATGATTCCGGGCATGACCCACACGAGAGCGTCCGAACCGGTGTCGCCAATCATGAGCGGGAAATTCATCAGCACCAATACGAAGACAGCCACGAGTCCGCAAGCTGATACAAGCGGTGCAATGATCCGCGTGAAGAGGTTGTAGCCTTTTTCCTGCTTGTTGAGCCATACCATGATGGACACACTCACCACTGCGAGCAGGAAGACTAGGCCAAACGCCGCGGCGTTGGTCAACCACGTAAAGAGCGTGAGGACTGGGAATAGTTCGCCCATGTCGCTGCCATTTCCGGCAATTGCAAAGCCGCCTACAACTAGGAAAGCAATGGAAGTCTGGGTGAGCGACCCAGCTATAGGTGCTCCTTTGGACGATGACATCGCGAACTTCTCGGGAAGGACGCGTGAGCGCCCAAGGGAGAAGAAGTACCGCGCTGCGGCATTATGGAATGCGACGAGGGCAGCAATAAGCGAAGTTACAAACAAGCAGTTCGCTATGTTGGCAGCAAGCACTGAGTAGTCGCCCAACCACACGAAGACCAGATCGGGACCAAGCTCAGTTGCCTTATCGATGACGACGGACGGCCCCACTCCTTGAGCGAAGGCCCACGCCGAAAAAGCGTAAAAAAGGGCAATCGTTCCCACGGCGATATAGGTAGCTTTCGGGACAGTCCGCTCTGGATCACGCGCTTCTTCTGAGTAGATTGCACCCGACTCAAACCCCATAAAGGCTGCAATTCCAAAGGCAAGGAGAACGCCTATACCATCGGTGAAGAATTGGCTCGGGCGTACCGTCTCCGCAGTAATGCCCTCTGGGGCAACGCCAAGAGAAAGAACTGAGACTGCAGCAACAACAACGAACTCGAGGGCTACCAATACACCTAAGACTTTGGCGGAAAAATCAACATTGCTGACACCCATGACGGCCACCAAGAGCCAACCAGCCAAGGCGGCGACCCACCACGGGATAGTCGTTCCAAACCACCCGTTAATCAGGTTGGCCAGAGAAAACCCGAAAATTCCGTACAGCCCAACCTGCATCATATTGTAAGAAACCAAAGCCAGAATCGCGGCCGCGATTCCTTGGCGGTTTCCTAGTCCTTCTGACACGTAGGCATAGAACGCTCCAGAGTTCTGAATCTTTGAACTCATAATCCCGTAACCAACGGCGAAAAAGACAAGAATAATTCCAAGGACGAGGTATCCCCAGGGAACACCCAACAATCCAGATACTGCGAAGTTGGTCGGCACTCCTCCCGCGAGCACAGTAAGAGGTGCTGACGCCGCGATAATCATAAAGACTAGCGACGTTGTCCCTAGGCGCCCGGCGCCCAGGCCGCCCTTAAGTTCGGTGGGAGCCCGGTGCCCGGGCTGTACATTTCGAGCGGGTAGCACTGGTGACTGTGTCGATGCGTCCACGCCAACTCCTCCTTACTAGCTATGTCGGCCCGAAAATCCACCGGACGGACCCGGTGTCTTTCGGTGTATAGACAGTAATTGTGTCCCAATACACATTCAAAGAGTTGTTTGTGCGTGATCACGTTTTGACTATGAGTGCTATCACACAACAGGGTTTCGAATATTATGCAAAAACAATAATGCTGGCACCTCCCACCTAGGAGATGCCAGCATTGTCAGCGGCAAAATTAATGCACTAGTTATGCATTCGCGTACGGGTCACGCATCGCGATGTACTGCAACGAGGTGTACTCCGCAATGCCCTCGGCGCCGCCCTCGCGGCCCATACCGGACTGCTTGACGCCACCGAACGGGGCAGCGGCGTTGGAGATAACTCCAGCGTTGAAGCCCATGAGTCCGAATTCAAGGCCGTCACCAAGGCGCCACATACGGTCGGAATCCTCGGTAAACACGTAGGAAGCCAAGCCGTACTCAGTATCGTTAGCGATCTCAATTGCTTCCTTCTCATCGGAGAAAGTCAGGATCGGAGCAATCGGGCCGAAGATCTCTTCCTGTGCCACGCGGGCATCACGAGGAACGTCGGTCAGAACGGTAGGGGAGTAGAAGTAGCCCTTGCCCTCACTCGGCTTGCCGCCGACGAGAACCTTAGCGCCTTTCTCCACGGCGTCATCGACCAGCGCCGTGATGTTGTCGAGCGCCTTCTGCTCGACCAGCGGACCACAGGTCACGCCCTCATCGAGGCCGTTGCCCACCTTGAGCTCACCAATACGCTTGGCAAACTTCTCCGCGAACTCTTCGGCCACAGACTCGTGGACAATGAAACGGTTGGCTGCCGTGCATGCCTCGCCGATGTTGCGCATCTTGGCACCCATGGCACCCTCAACGGCCTGGTCTAGGTCGGCATCCTCAAAGACGATGAACGGTGCGTTGCCGCCCAGCTCCATCGAGGTGCGCAGGACGTTGTCCGCAGCGGCCTTGAGCAAGGTCTTGCCCACCGGGGTAGAACCGGTGAAGGACACCTTACGCAGGCGGGAATCCGCCATGATCGGCTCAGAGATAGCGGATGCAGACTTGCCGGAGACTACATTGACCACGCCTGCCGGAACACCAGCATCAATCATGGTCTGCGCGAAGTACTGCGTGGTCAGCGGAGTGAGCTTGGCCGGCTTTACCACCATGGTGCAGCCCGCGGCGATGGCCGGCGCAATCTTGCGGGTAGCCATAGCCAGCGGGAAGTTCCACGGAGTAATAAGCAAGCACGGGCCTACCGGCTTGCGGCGGGTGACCATGCGCAGGGTCCCCTCCGGGGCTGGCAGAGTACGGCCGTAGTCACGAACGGCCTCCTCACTGAACCAGCGCAGGTACTCAGCACCGTAGGTAACCTCACCGTAGGACTCTGCCAGCGGCTTACCCATCTCCAGGGTCATCAACGCAGCGAACTCGTCCTTACGCTCCTGAACTAGGTCAAACGCACGGCGAAGCAAGTTCGAACGCTCACGGGTGGACGTGCGTGCCCACTCATCCTGGACTGCGCAAGCAGCATCCATGGCCTTCTGCGCATCCTCAGAAGAAGCGGAAGCAAGGGTAGCGATAACCTCGCCGGTTGCCGGGTTATCCACATCGAAGGTAGCGCCGTCAGAGGCGTCGACCCACTCACCGTTAATCAGCAAGCCGGTCGGAACCTTGGCCAGCAGCTCGTCAATATTGACCTTGTTGTTTTCACTCATGGTTCTTTTCTACCCTCCCAAATGGAATTTGTCTGCCAGTTGGCGTGCCGCACCTGAAAGAAGTTGAACATCAGCCCCAACCAGGGCAAATGATGCTCCAGAATCGATATATTTCTGGGCCTGTTCAAGGTTGAAGGCATTGACGCCCACCTTCTTTCCGGAAGCACGGACAACCTCAAATGTGTGATTGACGGCCTCGAGTACATCCGGATGGGTCTGCTGACCCAAAAGCCCCATCGAGGCCGCCAGGTCTGAAGGGCCAACGAAGATGTTGTCCACACCTTCAACAGAAACGATCTCTTCCACGTTCTCCACCGCGGTTGCGGACTCGATCTGCACCGTGAGGCTTACCGTGTCCGAGGCTTTCGCGAGGTAGTTTTCCACGCCGTTCCACCGTGAGGAACGGGCCAATGCTGAGCCCACACCTCGCACGCCACGGGGAGGGTAGTGCATGGCCGCCACGGCCGCCTCGGCCTCCTCGGCCGTATCAATCATGGGCACCATCAGATTCTGTGCGCCAAGGTCGAGGTATTGCTTGATCAACGCCGTGTTATTCACGGGCACGCGAACCACGCGCGTGAGCCCATAAGCATCAGTAGCGCGCAGCAGGGAGAGGATAGTTTCGAGGCCATAGGGCGCATGCTCGCCATCGATCAGCGTCCAGCCAAAGCCGGCTGAGGCTATGATCTCCGCCGCAGCTTCCGATCCGGAACAAATCCAGGCGCCAATGAGTGGCTGATCAGCCTTATCAAGGACGTCGGCGAAGGTGGGAGGCAGGTTTACTGGAATCGGCATGTGATGGACCCCAACTTTCCGTAGTCAGCGTGGACGGTATCGCCCGGTTCCACCCACATAGGCTTAGTGAAGGAACCGGCCAGAATGATGTCGCCGGCGGCGAGGCTATCGCCGTGGGCGTGGAGCTTGTTGGCAAGCCATGCAACACCCATCGCCGGGTGGTTCAACACGGCTGCCGCCACGCCAGTGTCTTCGATGGACTCGTTACGGTAGAGCAGCGCGGAGACCCAGCGCAGATCGACGTCCGCGGGGTCCACCGGGTTGCCGCCGTAGACCATGGCGCCGAGCGCCGCGTTATCCGAAATCGTGTCGACGATTGTGCGACCTTCCATCTCGATGCGAGAGGAGAGGATCTCCAGCGCCGGGATGACGTATTCCGTCGCGCGCAGGACGTCGAAGATGCTGCAGTTCGGCCCCTTCAGCTCCTCCTTGAGCGCGAAGGCCAGCTCAACCTCGATGCGGACATTTGAGAACTGCGCGTGCTCGATGGTGGAACCGTTCTCATAGAATTGGTCTTCAAATATTGCGCCGTAGTCCGGCTCAGTAATTCCCGTAGCCTCCTGCATAACCTTGGAGGTCAGCCCAATCTTGCGGCCGACGAGGCGGCGCCCGCTTTCCACTCCGCGGCGCACCCACTCGCGCTGCACCGCGTAAGAATCCTCGATGCTCATTTCCGGGAATCGAGCAGTCAGCAGCGGGACCATAGAGCGGTCCTTCTCGGCTTGTGCCAGTTCATCTGCAATAGCGATGTGCTGTTTTTTATCCAGCATGTGCTTTGCTCCTTAAAGTCTTGTTGAACGTAACAGTTTCACGTGAAACGACAACGCGGCCCCGCGATAAGTGCGCTTTCTTGTCGACGCTGCGGGGCCACGTTAATCATCTAGAGTGCTAAGGGCACGTTAGAGCTGGTGACCCAGCTTGTACTCGCCCTGCTTCCACTCCGGCATCTCCTCCGCATCGTCCTTGCGGGTGTAGGAGAATCCGTCCGCACCAATAGTGGCTTCCAGCTCAGATTCATCATCGCGAGCAACCAGTGGCACCGGGTTACCATCTAGGTCAAGGACGGTGGAGCCGTCGCGGTACCAGGAAGGAACAACAGGGGTGCCCCACCAGTCACGGCGCTGGTTATCGTGGACATCCCAGGTCACGACAGGGTTATCCGGATCGCCGGTGTAATAGTCCTGGGTGTAGATCTCCACGCGGTGGCCGTCCGGGTCACGCAGATACAGGTAGTACGCGTTGGAAACACCGTGACGGCCCGGACCGCGCTCAATGCGGTCGGATTCGCGCAGCGCGCCCAACTTGTCACAGATCGCGATGATGTTGTGCTTCTCATGGGTAGCAAAGGCGATGTGGTGCATACGCGGGCCATCGCCACCGGTCATCGCGGTATCGTGCACCGTCGGCTTGCGGCGCATCCATGCGGCGTAGACGGTCCCTTCCTCATCGCGGATATCTTCGGTGGTGCGGAATCCGAGGTCTTCCATGTAGGCGACCGCCTTCGGCACATCCGGGGTGATCTGGTTGAAGTGGTCGAGGCGAACCAGCGCGCCAGGGATGTGGGCGTCGTATGACCAGGCCAGACGCTCACGGTGCTCAACCTCGTAGAAGAACTCGTAGGGGAATCCCAGCGGATCCTGCACACGCACGGAGTCACCGATGCCCTTGACGAAGCCATCCTTGTTTCGGCGAACCTCGCAACCACGCGCCTTGTAGAACTCCTCGGCGAGATCCAAATCCTCTGGAGAACGGACGCGGAAGGAGAATGCAGCGACAGCGGCAACAGGACCTTGGCGCAGCACGAGGTTGTGGTGGATAAATTCCTCGTAGGTACGGAGGTAAATTTCGTTCTCGTTTTCCTCGGTCACGACGAGGCCGAGGGTGTCAACGTAGAACTTTCGAGATGCAGCGAGATCGGTGACAATGATCTCCATGTAGGCGCAACGCAGAATGTCGGGGGCCTGAATGTCAGCCATGATGGCTCCTTAGCTAGAACTAGTGATGGGGGAGTAGTAGGGGCGAGCGGGTATTACTTGTCCTGCTTGCCAAAGACCGGGTTGTGCACCTTGTCCAAGTTGATGTGAACGGCCTGCTGATCGGTGTAGAAGTCGATCGAACGGTAGCCGCCCTCGTGGCCCAGGCCCGATGCCTTGACGCCGCCGAATGGAGTACGCAGATCGCGGACGTTATTAGAGTTGAGCCAGACCATGCCGGCCTCAACGTTCTGAGCAAAGTTGTGGGCGCGCTTCAGATCAGAGGTCCACACATAGGCCGCAAGACCGTACTTCGTGTTGTTGGCCAGCTCGAGTGCCTCCTCGTCGGTATCGAACGGGGTGATGGCAACGACGGGACCAAAGATCTCCTCCTGGAAGATGCGGGCCTCCGGCTTGACGTCAACGAAGACCGTGGGCTGCACGAAATTGCCCTCCTCAAAGCCATCCGGGCGCTCGCCGCCGGCGGCCAGGGTGGCCTCCTGCTTACCAATCTCGATGTAGGAGGTGACCTTTTCGTAGTGCTCCGGGTGGACGAGGGCGCCAACTTCGGTGGTGGGATCGGAAGGCAGCCCCACCTTCACACGCTTAGCCTGAGCAGCGTAACGCTCCACGAACTCATCGTAGATATCGCGCTGGACCAAGATACGGGAGCCGGCGGTGCAACGCTCACCGTTGAGGGAGAAGACGCCGAAGATGCACGCATCGATCGCGGTCTCCAGATCAGCATCGCTGAACACGATGGCGGGGGACTTGCCGCCCAGCTCCATCGATAGGCCCTTAAGGTGCGGGGCTGCGTTGCCAAAGATGATCTGTCCGGTGCGGGATTCACCGGTGAAGGAAATCAGCGGAACATCCGAGTGCTTGACTAGTGGGTCGCCCGCGTAGCCTTCCTCACCAAAGCCATTAACCAAGTTGAAGACACCCTTCGGAAGGCCTGCCTCCTCAAAGATTCCTGCCCACAGCTGTGCAGAGAGCGGAGTAAATTCGGCCGGCTTCAGGACGACGGAGTTACCGGTAGCAATGGCTGGGGCAAGCTTCCAGGATTCCAGCATGAACGGGGTGTTCCAGGGCGTAATCAGGCCCGCCACGCCAATCGGCTTGCGGTTGACGTAGTTGATCTGGCGGCCCGGCACCTTGTAAGCGTCATCCGCTTGGGCGACGATCAGGTCGGCGAAGAAACGGAAGTTCTCCGCTGCACGCTTGGCCTGACCATTAGCTTGGGTGATGGGGAGACCGGAGTCGAAGGACTCCCAGGCCGCGAGCTTGTCCGCGCGCGTTTCGACGATGTCTGCAATCTTATTCAGGACGCGAGCGCGCTCGCGCGGCAGTGCCTTAGCCCATGGGCCGTTCTCGAAGGCATCCTTCGCGGCAGCGACGGCCTTATCAATATCTGCCGGCTTACCGGAAGCAGCCTTGATATAGGTCTTGTTCGTTACCGGATCGAGGACCTCGAATTCGTCACCGTCAATCGACGGAACGAACTCGCCGTTGATGTAGTGCAGAATCTTTTCGGGAAGATCGGTGGGTTTAGCAGCATCGTTGTTGATAGTCATGGTGGTTTACACTCCTTAGTCGGTTTTCTTGCGATAAGTACTTAGGGTGGTCAGTCGGTGTTGCCTGGCCACCTTTTCTATGTAGGCGGGTTCAGCGCCAGCCTCGATGAGGCTGACCAGTTGTTCGTGCTCGCGCGTTGACTCATGAGCTCTCTCGGGTACATAACGAAAGGTAGAGACTCGGTGGTATTCCAATTGCTTCCACTGGGCCATCACCAAGTCCTTAAGCCTCTCGTTCGGGCACTTGGAGAAGAGAACACTATGGAATTCTTTGTTGAGCTGAGTAAATTCCTCTGGGTCGTGGTGGATATCGAGTTCCCGCATGCGTTGGTTGATCTCCCGCGCTCGGGCAAAATCCTCCGCGTCAAGGTACGGGGCAGACTGGGCCGTGGCGTTGGCTTCCACGGTGGCCACAATGTCCATCGATTCGTAGTAGGCCTCACGATTGTGCGTGGTCACGCTAGCGCCGACGTTGCGTTCGTAGGTGACCATTCCTTCCGCTTCAAGTTGGCGGATGGCTTCGCGGACAGGAACCACGCTGATGCCTAGGTCATCCGCAATTGTTGCCAACACTAGGCGGTAGCCCGGTTCATACTCGCGAGTACGAATATTTTCGCTTATCCAGTTATAGGCTTGTTGGGACTTGCTTTCCCCAATGGGTGCCGCGGGTTCCGTCATTGATCACCCGCCTTACCGTCGCGGAACGCGATGTAGGCTTCCTTATTTGCCCCGGTGGGCGGGAAGAGGCCATCCAGGCTGGCGCCCGTCTCCACCTGGGAGGCAACCCATTCGTCCTCGTGCTCCTTAGCCAGGGCACTTTCGGCAACGTCGGCTGCTATATCGCGGGGGATGACCACGACGCCGTCATCGTCGCCGACAATGATGTCACCCGGCACGACGGTGGCGTTGCCGCAAGAAACAGCGATGTCGCTGTCCCACGGGACATGCTTGCGTCCGAGCACGCAGGGGTGCGCGCCCTGAGTGAACACAGGCAGCCCAATCTCCTTGACAGCCTCGTAGTCACGCACTCCACCGTCAGTGACGACGCCGGCAGCACCGCGCACCTTAGCGCGCAGAGCCAGAATGTCACCGAGTGTTCCGGAGCCGGATTCCTGGCGGGCCTCAATGACGATGACCTCGCCTTCCTTGACGGTGTCGAAGACCTTCTTCTGCTCGTTGAGACCACCGCCGTGGGACTTGAAGAGATCCTCACGGCCGGCAACGAAGCGCAAGGTGCGGGCGACGCCCACCATCTTGGTTCCCTTAGCCTGCGGGTACACGCCTTCGATGACGGATTGGTTGATACCGCGCTTGCGTAGCTGTGCGGACAAGCCAGCCGTCGGGGCCTTTTCAAGGGCTGCCTTGAGTTCCGGGTCGAGGCCGCCATCTCCCTTGGGCGGAAGGCCAGCAGATTCACGGTCACCGTAAGCGTCTTCGCGCTGCTTATCGTCCACGTAGGGAAGGTTGCCCAGCTGTGGATCGAAGGAAGCAGGGACCTCCTTAACGGTGGTCTTCAGCCTACCGGAGCTCACACCGCCCGGAACATCGACCTCAACCTCAACGACGTCGCCGGGTTCGATAACGGAGGAACCTGCCGGAGTTCCGGTGAGAATGATGTCACCGGTCTCTAGCGTCATGTGCTGGGAAAGGTCAGCTACGAACTGGGCAAGCGGGAAGATGAGGTCTTCGTCCGAAGAGGTTCCCTCCTGAACTACCTCTCCATTCACCCACGTACGCAAGCGCAGGCCCTGAGGGCTGATCCCTTGAGCGTCGATAAGCTCCGGCCCGATGGGGGTATATCCATCGCGCGACTTGGAGCGAGTGTTGGAGCCCTTGTCCTGCACCTTGTAGTCGTACAGCCCAATGTCGTTCGAGGCCGTCACGTACGCAACGTGCTTCCACGCATCCTCCAAAGATACGTTGCGGGCTGGGGTGCCGATGATGAGTGCGATTTCACCTTCAAAGGCCAGCAGCTCGGTCCCTTGAGGGCGTTCAACAACCCCTCCCGACTCAGCCAGCGTGCTGGTCGCCTTGAGGAAGTAGCTCGGGGTCTTGGGCCAGCGACCGCGCTGCGCTGCGCGGGACTCAAAGGCCACATGGACAGCGATCATTTTGCCCGGTTTAACCGGCAAGAACTCAGGTACAGCCATGAAGATTCCTTAATTGTGAACAAAACCTGTACCGAATCGTATATTATCTCCATCACCACCGCAAGTGGTTTACCTCACAGGCCGACGCGGTATATGTTGCACCACATACTGAAAGGACTCTCATGTCGCATCCCTCAAGACCGCCGCAAATCACCACGACAGAACGCCGGCGCGTTGTCGCAGCAACCACAATTGGTACCGCAATCGAGTGGTACGACTACTTCCTCTACGCCGCCGTCGCTGGTCTCGTGTTCAACCACCTGATGTTCGGTCCGCTGGAGGGTGGTCTCGCCACCATCATTTCCTTCCTGACCGTAGGTCTGTCCTTCCTGTTCCGCCCCGTCGGTGCATTCCTGGCCGGCCACTTCGCTGACCGCTTCGGACGCCGCGTAGTCCTCATGGTCACGCTCATCGCCATGGGCGGAGCGACGACTCTGATCGGTGTTCTACCGACCTACGAAACCGCTGGAATCTGGGCGCCGATCCTCCTCATCACTTTGCGTATCATCCAGGGCATCTCTGCAGGTGGCGAGTGGGGATCCGCGGTACTCATGGCTGTGGAACACGCGCCGAACGACAAGCGCGGCCTCTATGGTGCAGGCCCCCAGATCGGCGTGCCTGCCGGCCTCCTGCTGTCCTCCGGTGTGTTGTCGATCATGAACACCATCGCGCCTGGTGACGCCTTCATGAGCTGGGGTTGGCGCGTTCCTTTCCTCCTCTCTTTCGTCCTTGTTCTCGTGGGTTACCTCATCCGCATGGGCGTCGACGAGTCCCCAGTCTTTGCAGAGATTGCGGAACGTGAGGAAGAAGAAGCCACTAACCCCATCGGCACACTGTTTAAGAACTTCTCCCCGTTGGTCCTGGTTGCCGCACTCGTCTTCGCAGGTAACGGCACCGTTGGATACATGACCACGGGTGGCTACATCCAGCGCTACGCTACCGACCCCGAGGGTCCGGTCGCCCTCTCCCGAGGTGATGTTTTGAATGCCGTCACCGTTTCCGCCGTAACTTGGGGAGCGATGACGCTGTTCGCTGGGTTCATCTCCGATTACATCGGCCGTAAAAATACGTACCTCATTGGCTTCATCTTGCAAGCGATCGGTGCCGCCGCACTTTTTCCGCTGGTCAACACCGCGAGCCTCGGCCTGCTTTATACAGCCTTGATTTTCCTCACCGTCGGTCTTGGACTTACATACGGCGCACAATCTGCAATGTACGCAGAACTCTTCCCCGCATCCATCCGCGCAACCGGGGTCTCAATCACCTACGCCATCGGCTCGGTGTTGGGCGGAGCATTCGCCCCAATGATTGCTGCATCCCTAGTCGAAGCCACTGGTGGAACATTCGCTGTTTCGGGATACCTTGTCACCGCGTCAATTGTGGGATTGGTATGCACGTTGATTCTCCGTGAACGCAAGGGAATCGCTCTTGGACCTGAGCATGAGGCTGAGCAGTCTCGCAACCACTTCATCTTTAGCAAGAGTTAAAACTTTCACTTTCAGTCCTTTTCCTCTTCAAAGCCGTTGTGCAAGGAGTCCGCATCATATATGATTCCAAAAATAGGACTCACCTCACACCACTAGTCGCGATTGATGTGAGTCACGAGAGATGAAGGGCAAATCCACAATTTGGCGGGCTTAGACCTTCCCGGTGAGTTGTTAGCCCGCCCCTGAAGCCACTGAATAACGCTGAGTAAGGAGTTCACAGTGCAGTTCCACCACAACGGCTACGTTTCGGAAGACCCCCGCGTTCATGAGCCACTAGGTTATGGCGTCGATCGCCCCACCGAACTTCCCGATGAGATGGATGTGCTCATCGTAGGTTCCGGCCCCGCAGGCATGATCGCAGCTGCTCAGCTGTCAATGTTCCCTCATGTCAACACGCGCATCATCGAGCGCCGACCGCATCGCCTTGAGCTGGGTCAAGCTGACGGTATTCAGTCTCGTTCCGTAGAGACTTTCCAAGCCTTTGGCTTCGCCAAGGAAATCACCGAAGAAGCTTATGAGATTACGGAAATGTCCTTCTGGAACCCAGATCCCCAGGACCGTTCCAAGATCATTCGAGGGGCACGGCCGATAGATGATGAGCATGGGATTTCCGAGTTCCCCCACCTCATTGTCAACCAGGCTCGCGTTCTGGACTACTTCTCCCGTTATGCACGTCGCGCCCCTGGTCGCGTCACGCCAGACTACGGATGGAATTTCCTTTCCCTGGAAGTTGGGGAAGGGGAGTATCCGGTCACCGTTCAACTCGAGGATCTGGATGGAAAGCCACGGGAGGTGCGCGCCAAATATGTCGTAGGGTGCGATGGTGCACGGTCTCGTGTCCGTAAATCTATTGGACGCTCCCTCAAGGGCGACCAGGCAAACCACGCTTGGGGTGTCATGGACGTAGTGGTCGATACCGACTTCCCAGATTGGCGTACCAAATGTGCTATCCACTCTCAGGCTGGTTCCATCCTTCATATCCCACGCGAAGGCGGATACCTGTGCCGCGTCTACGTCGACCTCGGTGTAGTAGCGGAGGATGATAACCACAAGGTCCGTGAGACCCCCATTGAGAAGATCATCGAGAAAGCAAACGAGATTTACGCACCCTATTTCGTTGACGTCAAGATGGTGGCGTGGCATTCCGTCTACGAGGTTGGACACCGCCTCGTGGACGCCTTCGACGACGACAACGATGATCCGCGTGTGTTCCTCACGGGCGATGCGTGCCATACTCACTCAGCGAAGGCCGGCCAGGGTATGAATGTGTCCATGCAGGACGGATTCAACATCGGTTGGAAGCTCGGACACGTCTTGGATGGCCGCGCCCCGAAGGAGCTTTTGGCAACCTACCATGGTGAGCGACAGCCCGCCGCCCAAAACCTCATCAATTTTGACCGCGAATGGTCAACCCTCATGGCGACCCCCACCGAAGAACTCGATGATCCTCAAGCAGTAGAAAAGTATTACGTGGCGGCCGAGGAATTTGCTGCGGGCATGATGACCCAATACGACGAAAATCTCATCGTTGGCACGACAGAGCATCAAAAACTAGCCGTCGGCTTCCCAGTTGGCAGGCGTTTCAAGTCCGTGGAAGTATTGCGACGCTGTGATGCCTTTGTCCAGCATCTGGGCCACCAGCACACGGCGGACGGCCGCTACCGAATCTACGCGTTCGCTGATTCTCCGAAGGCGGGTGAAGAATCCGCTCTCAGCACTTGGGCCGACGAGGTCGCTTCCATCCTCTCTGCATATACGCCGAAAGGTGCTGACGACAATGCCTACTTCGATGTCAAGGTAATCTACCAGCAGACAAATCATCATGAGTATGAAATTCTTGATGCTCCCGCATTGTTCCGTCCCCGCAACGGAAAGTTCAATATTCCCAATTGGGAAAATGTTTTCAATGCTCTTCCAGACCAGGACATCTTCGAATTGCGCGGAATTTCTCGACACGGCGCAGTCGTGATTGTCCGCCCCGATCAATACGTCGGTGCGGTCTTGCCTCTGGACGATCCGAGGGCAGTCGAAGAATATTTCTCCTCGGCCCTCACCAAGCAGTCGTAACCACAAGATTCACGTGAAACTATAAGGGCCCAGCGCACTGCTGGGCCCTAAACTTATGCCCTGACCAGCCCACGTACCGCCTTCATCCTCGAATCCTGTGCCATCGTCACCGGCGACGCCGCCGGTACTGTCCTTGAGAACCACTCCATAGGCGTCGACAAGCGCGGCACCATTGTTTATGTCGGGCCAGCCGACGCGGCCCCTCATCTCCCGGGTGCGCGCCGCATCAACCTCCACGGCAAGTTCGTCCTGCCCGGACTCATCAACGCACATGCCCACCTGTTCTCCGACGGCAAGCCGCTTCACCCGGCGCTGACCTCCGAGCGTGGCGGGGCCATTGCCGCCCAGTCTTCAACACTCTTCCCGGTCGCGCGCTCATGCGCAAGCGCACCAATGCGAACATTCTCACCCAGCTCAACTCCGGTGTCACCGGGCTACGCAGTCTGGGGGATCCGGGTTACGAGGTCGCGGAAGCCCGTGAGGCCATTGAGGCAGGGGAGTACGTTGGTCCCCGAATCCTGGCTTCCGGCCCACTCCTCGCAGCCACCGGCGGGCACGGTATACCGCAGATTGCACTGGTCAATGATTCCCCATGGGAAGGGCGCCGCAATGTTCGTCAGAACCTTCGCAATGGGGCCACGTGCATCAAGATTGCGGCAACGGGCGGCGTAACAGACGCGCGCTCCCTCGGGGAGGCGGGTCGTCCGCAGCTCACCGAAGAGGAAATGGCAGCCATATGCGATGAAGCCCACGAGGCTGGGGTCATCGTCGCCGCGCATGCGCAAGGCGAAGTAGGAGTGACGGCAGCGTTAAAGGCCGGGGTCGACACCATCGAGCATGGCTGCCCGCTCACCCCAGAGATGGTGGAGCTCTTCAAGAACAACCCGCGCTCCCTACGCGGATACTCCGCGCTCGTGCCCACCCTTATCCCGCACTTCCGCTGGCGAGGCTCGACACGGAAGTGACCAAGGTCAATGACGTGGTGAAGCAGAACGGCATCGCCATCTTTGAGGGCATGCTCGATGGTCTACGCACGGCCTTGGCTGAGGGCGTGGTCATCGGCACGGGAACCGACTCTGCCTGCACGTACGTGACGCACTACAGCTTGTGGCGCGAGTTGGACTATCTCGTGCGCTTTGGAGGCATGACCCCCGCTCAGGCGCTCCACGCAGCAACGCAGACCAACGCCGACATCCTCGGCTGGGGAGAAATCACGGGAAGGGTAGAGGAAGGTTTCGCAGCCGACCTCGTCGTCGTGGACGCCAACCCTCTCGAGTCCTTCCGCAACCTCAGCGCTCCCCATATGGTCATCGCGCGCGGCCACCTCATCGAAGAACCGGCCTTCGAGACGCTCGACGAACTCGATGTCGTCCTTGACGGGATTTGATCCGTCTGTGTTTCACGTGAAACACAGACTCACTGCAAAAGCGTCCTATCGGAGGATGCGCCCTTAATCTTGGCGAACTCCGCCATGAGATCCTCCACCGTCAGCTGAGCTTTCTGCTCTGCATCTGCGGAGAAGATGATCTGGCCTTCATGCATCATGATGAGGCGATTGCCCACCTGAAGCGCTTGGGACATGTTGTGCGTGACCATGAGTGTGGTCAGCTTACCCTGCTCCACAATCCGCTTCGTCAGGTTCGTCACAAGCTCGGCCCGCTGCGGGTCAAGCGCTGCGGTGTGCTCATCAAGCAGCATGACATCCGGGTGAGTGAACCCCGCCATAAGGAGCGACAGCGCTTGGCGCTGACCGCCGGAGAGCAGGCCTACTTTGGTGCCGAGGCGCTTTTCCAAGCCGAGCTCTAGGGATTCCAGCTCGTCGATAAAGACCTTTCGGCGCGCCGAATTAAGCCCCAGCCCCAGCCCGCGACTTTTTCCGCGAAGGTACGCCAGCGATAAGTTTTCCTCAATGGTGAGGTTCGGTGCGGTACCAGCCATCGGGTCCTGGAACACGCGCCCCACTTTGCGAGCACGTTTGTGCTCCGACTGTGTAGTGACGTCTTTCCCGTGAATCCGAATCCTTCCTGAATCCGGGATGAGCCGGCCCGAAATGGAATTCAGCAAGGTGGATTTTCCCGCACCGTTAGAACCGATGACGGTGATGAAGTCACCGGGGGAGAGGTGAAGGGAGACGTCGCGAAGCGCCCGGCGCTCATTGGCAGTGCCCGGGAAGAAGGTCTTCGAAATCGAATCAATGCTGAGCATGGCCTAGGCCCTCCTTCGAGTGCGAACACGCGTCAAGCGCGGTGCCACAAGCGCGACGATGACGAGCAGCGCGGTGATGAGCTTCATGTCGTTCGGGTTAAGCCCCACCTGGAGCGCCACGAAAATGATGAAACGGTAGACCACGGAGCCGAGCGCCACCGCAACAACCGTCAGCCAGAGGCGGGACTGGGGGAGCACCGCCTGCCCCAGGATCACCGAGGCGAGCCCGACCAGGATGAGACCGATGCCCATGGAGATGTCCGCGAAACCTTGGTACTGAGCGATGAGCGCGCCGCACAGGCCGACGAGGCCATTCGACAGCGCGAGGGTGAGTATCTTCGTGAAATCCGTGGAGACGCCGAAGGAGGTGATCATCTGCTTATTATCGCCCGTCGCACGCAGCGAGAGGCCCAGGTCTGTGGACAGAAACCACACGATAAGCAGACACAGTGCGAGCGCCCCCGCAGCGAGCAGACCGACTCCAGCCCACGTGCCCATCATCGAATCCAGGGGAGTGAACACCGAGTCCTGCGACAGTAGCGGGACGTTGGCACTTCCCATGATCCGTAGGTTGATTGACCACAGGCCAATCATGGTGAGGATTCCCGCAAGCAGTCCGTCGATACGGCACTTCGTGTGAAGTAAACCAGTGACGCAACCGGCGATGAAGCCGGTGCAGAAGCCAGCAAGCGAGGCCACAAAGGGATTCACACCAGTAGTAATAAGAATGCTGGCAGTCGCGGCGCCTGTGGTGAAGGAGCCATCAACGGTCAGGTCAGGAAAGTCAAGGACGCGGAACGTCAAGTAAACGCCCACGGCCATGACGGCGTAGAGAAGCCCGAGCTCAAGCGCACCAATCACAGCGTCTCAGCTTTCTCCAGGATCTCCTTCGGTACCTCAATACCCTGCGCCTTCACAGCCTCCTCATTGATGACGTACGTGTAATCTGACGCGGTCTCCACGGCGGTCTCGGCCGGGTCGGCACCGTCCTGAAGGATGCGCAGCGCCATCTCGCCGGTTTGACGGCCCAACTCCGTGTAGTCGATACCGATTGTCGCGGCAGCACCGCCTTCGACCGCACCGGAGTCCGCAGCGATGACTGGGATGGCCTTGTCATTCGCCACCTTGATCAGCGAGGAGATACCGGAGACCACCATGTTGTCCGTCGGGACATAAATTGCATCAACGTCGCCCAGCGCCTCCACCGCCTGCGGAATCTCGGTCACAGAGGTGACGGTCTGAGACTGTACGCCCATCCCCTGTGATTTAGCGGCTTCCGTAAGCTGGTCTACCTGGACCTTGGAGTTCACTTCGGCGGAGGAGTAGACCACACCGACGGTTTTCGCGTCGGGGACCAGCTGGCTCATGAGCTTGACTTGTTCTTCGATGGGAGCCGCGTCGGACGTACCGGTGACGTTTGCACCTGGCTTATCCACGGATTCGACAAGCTCCGCTTCAACAGGGTCCGTGACCGCGGTGAAGAGAAGGGGTTTGTCCTTGATGGACTTGCTCATGGCCTGGCCTGCCGGAGTGGCGATTGCCAGGTAGAGGTCATGGTTCGCGTTTGCCATCTGCTGCGAGATGGACACCGCGGTACCCTGCTCACCGTTGGCGTTCTGGATATCCCAGTCCACGTCCACGCCGGCGTCCTCGAACGCGGCCTGGAAACCCTCGGCCGCAGCATCCAGGGACGGGTGCTGGACCAGCTGGTTGATGCCGATGGAGTAGGAGTTCCCACCTCCCGAATCGCCGCCGGCGCTTTCCGACGATGACGAGCAGCCCACCAGGGCAGCCGCCCCCAGGGCCAAGGAGGAGAGAACAGTGGCGGTCTTCTTAAACATGGCAATCCTTAAGCTAGATAATCAACGGCTGTGGTGACCGTTATTAAAGTCGCTCCACAGGGCCTTAAGCAGCAGTTTTGTAAATTTTCTTGGCCTGCGGGGGTAACGCACGAAACCCCAAAGCTGTCATTCGACAGAAACAGAGTCGTGCATCACAACCCTCAACTGCATGTTTGCTACATCACTCTGATGTTGAGTCGTTTTCGCGGAGGACGATTCTCGGGGGTACCCATGTTTCATTTACCTGTACGGCAGAAGGTATCGGTGTTAGAGTCGATGCTGTGAAGAACACTTTTAACCTTTGGTGGTGGCGCGCGTAACCCGCGGGCCCTTTTCTTCTCCCCAATTTTTAAGGCCCGCAGCTGCGGGCTTTTCGGCGTTTTGCTCTTTTGCGAAGCTCGCGGCAGCACTCACTATCGTTAAAGAAAGACACAGGATGCCGTATACAGCCCAACGTGAGGTCAGGTACATACCCGACGCCAGCGCGCTCTTTTATGCCCTCGCCACTCCGCAGGATTCCCTGCTCCTCGAGTCCGCCGACATCGAGACGAAGAAGAACCTCACCTGCATCGCCATTACGAAGGCAGCACTCAAGGTCGTGTGCCGCGGCCAGGAGGTCACCGCAACGGCCTTAACGCCAGCCGGTCACTTGCTCTTAGATGAACTTCGTCAGGATTTTTGCTCCAAGATGAGGCAGAACGGTGACGTCAGCGCCACCTTTAGCTTCGAACTCTCCACCGAGCACGATGAGCGCGCCCGCCTCCGCGCCACCTCGACCGCAGATATCTTGCGCACGCTGCAGTTTAGCCAGCTCTATTCCGGCGAGTCACTTCCATTCCTCGGTGGAGGATTCGCCTTCGACTACGTCGACACCTTCGAGTCACTCCCACCGGTGCCAGACGGACCGAATGAATACCCTGATTATGAATTTCTCGTAGCCGAGCACGTCCTCACGGTGGACCACCTGACTCAGAGGGCAAGGATTGAGGGGTGGGGCGTCGACAAGCACGCGCTCGAAGAGGAGCTCGACCTGGCCGCCGTCACCGTACCTGGTACTCCAGAGGCCCCCGCACCGCGAGAGAGCATAAGCGCACGCGCCTCCATCGACGACGCCACCTTCCGCAGCCACGTTGAGCGGCTCCAGGGCAACGTCCACGCCGGCGATATCTACCAGGTCGTTCCCTCGCGCGCGTTCAGCATTGAGTGCCCCGATGCCTTCGCTGCCTACCGCACGCTGCGTGAGACCAATCCTTCTCCGTACATGTTCTACGTACGCGGCTCCGAGCATGAGCTGTTCGGCGCTTCGCCGGAATCGAACCTCAAATACACGGCATCGGACCGGCAGGTTCAGCTCTATCCCGTCGCTGGCACCCGTCCCCGCGGCGCCACGCACGAGCTCGATATCCGCAACGAGCTGGAGATGCGCACCGACGCCAAGGAGGTCTCCGAGCACATCATGCTCGTGGACCTAGCCCGCAATGATCTCGCGCGCGTCGCTGTTCCTGGCACCCGCAAGGTGGCTGATCTGCTCCAAGTCGACCGCTACTCCCGCGTCATGCACTTGGTCTCCCGCGTCGTGGCCACACTCCACGAGGATTTCGACGCCCTCGACGCCTACCGCGCGTGCATGAACATGGGCACGCTGACCGGCGCCCCAAAGCTGCGCGCCATGGAACTCATCCGGGAGACCGAACAGACTCGCCGCGGTTCCTTCGGCGGCGCCATTGGCTACCTGCGCGGCGATGGCTCGATGGATAACTGCATCGTCATCCGTTCCGCCTACGTCAAGGATGGCACGGCCATCGTCCAAGCAGGTGCCGGCGTCGTCCGCGATTCAATTCCCCAATCCGAAGCCGATGAAACGGTCCACAAGGCCTACGCGGTGCTCAGCGCCATCGCCCAGGCACAGAGCGCATCCCTGGAGGTCATCCGATGAACCCGCACGTTGTCCTCATTGATAACCACGATTCCTTTGTCTACAACCTCGTCGATGCCCTCGCCGGCTACAACACCACCGTCTTCCGTAACTCGGTCCCGGTGGAGGAGGTGCTCGCTGCGAAGCCCGACATCATCATTCTCTCGCCCGGCCCAGGTCACCCCAGGGACGCGGGATCGATGATGCCGCTTATCGACGCCTCCCTCGGCCGCATCCCCATCCTCGGGATCTGCCTTGGTTTCCAGGCGCTCCTCGATCATTTCGGCGGCACCGTCGAGCCCTGCGGCCCGGTCCACGGCTCATCGGTCCCCATGACCCTGACCGAGGCCGGGGCACGGCACCCGATCTTTCAAGGCCTCACCACCGATTCGGAGCCGGACAACCCGGACTATGTCGGCCGTTTCGTTCCGGTTGCCCGCTACCACTCCTTGGGGTGCGCGAACATTCCGGACGAGATGCGCAGCCTGGCTTCAACCGAGACAGACATCGGCCCCGTCACCATGGCGGCCGAGACTCTCGACGGGAAAGCCATCGGCCTCCAGTTCCACCCGGAGTCACTCCTGACACCGACGGGACCCATCATGATCGAGCGCTGTATTGAACAACTATCCGCTATTCCCACTATGGAGGCAGACAACTAATGACCACCAAGGCTCCACTCACGACGCTCCAGAAGTTCCTCGATATTGAGGAGCCCACTCTCGAGCAAGCGATCGAGGTCTTCACTCCCTTGACGGTGGGGGAGTACGACGACATCCACATCGCCGCGCTCCTGACCCACATTCGCACACGCGGCGAAACCTTCGCCGATGTAGCCGGCGCCGCCCGCGCCTTTCTGCGCGCAGGGCGCCCCTTCCCGGTCACCGGCGCGGGCCTCATGGATACCGCGGGCACTGGCGGCGATGGCGCCAACACCATCAACGTCACCACCGGCGCCTCGCTCGTCGCCTCCGCCGGCGGAGTGAAGATGGTCAAGCACGGCAACCGTTCCGTATCTTCGAAGTCAGGCTCCGCCGACGTTCTCGAAGCCCTCGGCATCCCCCTCGACCTCGATCCGGATCGCGCCGTCCGCCAGCTCGGGGCGTCCAACTTCACGTTCCTTTTCGCCCCGGCCTACAACCCGGCGGTTGCTCACGTGCAACCTGTGCGCAAAGGCCTGGGCATCTCGACGATCTTCAATACCCTCGGCCCGTTGTTGAGCCCCGGCCGGCCCGAGTTCCAGATTATGGGAATTGCCAACCCGGCTCAGGGCCAGCTCATCGCGGAGGTGTTCAAGGATCTCGGCCGAACCCGCGCGCTCGTCGTCCACGGAGCGGGGACTGATGAAATTGCCGTCCATGGCACAACTCAGGTGTGGGAACTCCGGGAGGGCTCAATCACCCACTACGAACTCACCCCGGAGGAGCTCGGCATTTCCCGCCACGAACTCGCCGATCTCGCCGGTGGTGACGGCCAGGAGAACGCTCAGGCGCTTCGCGCGGTCTTTGCCGGCACCGGCAAACCCGCCCACCATGACGCCATCGCCGCCACCGCGGGTGCAATGTTCTACCTCAACGGAACCACCAACACCATCGCCGATGGCGTGGCCCATGCAGCCCAGCTCATCACGGACGGCTCCGTCGCCGCCTGGCTCACGAAGCACGAGGAGGCTGATTATGGCTCTGCCGACCGTGCTTGAGGGGATCGTCGCCAAGCGCCGCACCCATCTCCCCGCCATCCGGGAACGTGTGGCCCACGTGGATCTGGAGGCACTCCCTCGGTCCGAGCGTTCCTTCTTCGATGCCCTTAACGGCACCAACCGCTTCATCATGGAGTGTAAATCAGCCTCCCCCTCGCTCGGGCTCATTCGCGAGCACTACGAGCCCGGCGCCATTGCGCGCGTCTATTCCCGCTACGCTTCGGCGATTTCGGTTCTTTGCGAGCCGGAACGTTTCGGCGGCGACTACGACCATCTACAAACCGTGGCACTCTCCACGCACCTCCCGGTGCTGTGCAAGGACTTCATCATCGATCCGATTCAGGTTTATGCCGCACGCTATTTCGGTGCCGATGCCATCCTGCTCATGATGTCCATCGTTGATGATGAGACCTACTCCGAACTCAAGCAGCTTGCCGATTCCCTCGGCCTCGACGTCCTCACCGAGGCCATCACTGAAGAGGAGGTCGCCCGTGCCGCTGCCTTCGGTGTCGACGTCATCGGGATCAACAACCGCAATCTGCACGACCTAACGATTGATCTGGACCGCACCGCCCAACTCGCCCCCCACATTCCTGCGGGCAAGGTCATCGTCTCCGAGTCCGGCATCTGCGATAACCACACCGTTCGCGAGCTCGGCGCTCACGCCAATGCATTCCTCGTTGGTTCGCAGCTGACCGGAACCCCAGACATTGACCGTGCTTGCCGTGAACTAGTTTTCGGCACCAACAAGGTCTGCGGTCTCACCACGTGTTCCGCTGCCCAGGCCGCCCGCGCTGCAGGCGCCGTCTACGGAGGCCTCATTTTCGAGGAGGCTTCTCCACGCACTGTTTCACGTGAAACCGCACACGACATCATCGCTCACGAGCCGGACCTGAGTTACGTCGCGGTCTCTCGACGGACAACCGGCTGGGACGAGCTCGCCTTCGAAGGCATCGACGCTCTCCAGATTCACGCGCCTTACCAAGGTAGTACGGAAGCTGAGCTTGATCTCATCGCGTCTGTTCGCGCAGTAGCACGGGAGCTTCAGGTCTGGCGCGCCATCGATATGACCGCGCCGCACGGCCCTTCGCTCGCCATCGCGCTTGCCGACGCCGCCGACATGCTCATCCTTGATTCCGGCCCCGGCGGAACGGGAACCTCCTTCGACTGGTCAACCGTACCTGCCGCCGTTAAGGACAAGGCACTACTCGCCGGCGGACTCAACCTGTCCAACCTCACCGACGCACTCCGCGTTGACACCCTCGGCCTAGACCTCAACTCCGGCGTCGAAAACAACGGCCGCAAGGACACTGGACTCATTGCCCGCACCTTCAACACCATTCGTCACTTTACGTATTAAGCCCCAACCCAAAGGACCACCATGACCACTCCATCCGAAACCCGGGAAACGCTCCTTCCGGCCTACTTTGGCGAGTTCGGCGGACAATTCGTCCCCGAATCGCTCATCCCGGCCCTCGACCAACTTGAGCAAGCTTTCGTCGATGCTCAGAACGACCCTTCCTTCCGCGCGGAACTCGCGGGATACCTCCGCGACTACCTTGGCCGCCCAACTCCGCTCACTGAGGCCACCAAGCTCGGCGGCAAGGCACGCATCTTCCTCAAGCGCGAGGACCTCGTCCACGGCGGCGCTCACAAAACCAACCAGGTAATCGGGCAAGCCCTCCTGGCTAAGCGCATGGGCAAGACCCGCATTATCGCCGAGACCGGAGCCGGCCAGCACGGAACCGCAACCGCCCTCGCGTGTGCACTCCTCGATCTTGAGTGCGTGGTCTACATGGGCGCTAAGGACGTCGCCCGACAGCAGCCCAACGTCTACCGCATGGAGCTTATGGGCGCGAAGGTCATACCCGTTGATTCCGGATCAGGCACACTCAAGGACGCCGTCAACGAAGCCCTCCGCGATTGGACCGCCACCTTCCACGAGTCGCACTACTTGCTCGGCACTGCTGCCGGTCCGCACCCGTTCCCCACAATTGTGCGTGAGTTCCACAAGGTGATTTCTGAAGAAGCCAAGGCACAAATGATTGAGCGCACGGGCGGGCTTCCCGACGTCGTCGTCGCCTGCGTCGGCGGTGGCTCCAACGCTATCGGAATGTTCGCCGACTTCATCGATGACGAGTCCGTCGAACTCATCGGTGCCGAGCCGGGGGGAGAGGGCCTCAACTCCGGACACCACGGCGCCACAATCAACAACGGAACCATCGGCATCCTCCACGGCGCGCGCTCCTTTCTCATGCGCAATGCCGATGGACAGGTCGAGGAATCCTATTCCATTTCCGCCGGCTTGGACTACCCGGGCGTCGGACCACAGCACGCATACCTCTCCCAGACAGGCCGTGCCACATATGTCGGCATTACCGACGCCGAAGCACTCGAGGCCTTCCAGCTACTCAGCCGCCGCGAGGGCATCATCCCCGCCCTCGAGTCTTCCCACGCCTTGGCCTACGCGCTCAAGCGCAAGGAAGAAGACATCACTATCCTCGTCTCCCTTTCTGGTCGCGGCGACAAGGACATCGACCACGTCCGCCGCACCCTCGAGGAACACCCCGAATTCAAGCTCCCGGAGGAGAACTAATGAGCCGTTACGAGACACTCTTTTCAGCACTCGCCGCCCGTAACGAAGGTGCCTTCGTTCCTTTCATCATGCTCAGCGATCCTGACCCAGACACGGCACTGACTATTGTCCGCGCCGCGGTCGCCGGCGGTGCTGATGCCCTCGAACTGGGTGTGCCGTTTTCCGATCCCGTCGCTGACGGCCCCACCATTCAGGCCTCTCACATCCGCGCCCTTGCCGGCGGCGCCACCGTCGATTCTGCTATTGCCCAGATCCGCCAGATTCGTTCCGAGTTCCCGGAGCTTCCCATCGGCATGCTGATCTACGGCAACGTCCCTTTCACGCGTGGACTCGAAACCTTCTACTCTGAGTTCCAAGACGCCGGCGCCGATAGCATCCTGCTTCCGGACGTCCCCGTCCGCGAAGGTGCCCCATTCGTCGCCGCCGCTGAGAAGGCCGGTATCGATCCCATCTTCATCGCTCCGGCCCAAGCCTCGGAGCAGACCCTCGCCGGGGTGGCCAAGTTCTCCAAGGGCTACATTTACGCCATCTCACGTGATGGCGTCACCGGCACCGAGAAGGAATCAGAAACGCGTGGGCTCGACGACGTTGTGAGCAACGTCAAGCGTTTCGGCGGTGCACCGATCCTCCTCGGTTTCGGTATTTCGACCCCTCAGCACGTAGCGGATGCCATCGCCGCCGGTGCCGCCGGCGCCATCACCGGCTCGGCACTCACCAAAATTGTCGACGCCCACCTCGACGAGAACAACAAGCCCACCCCGGAGCTTGCTGATGCCGTCACCTCCTTCGTTGCTGACATGAAGGCCGCGACGAAGCGCCCCAGCTAATCCACCCCAGCTAAACCACCCCAGTTGAACCACCACGGCCACCGTCTGCGCCCCACAACCTCGTTGCCGGGGCAAGCGAACCAGACGCCTGAGCTATCGCCCAACCCTCATCAGCACAAACTGCTCCCCACTAGTTGGACTGAGAATTCAGTTGCTTACTAGTGGGGAGCAGTTCAGAAGGGAAGGGCGGAAGAAAGTTTCACGTGAAACTAGGAGTTGGTGAGCTCCTCGTTCACAGCCGCTTTATCGGCTTCGGCCTCAATGCCTTGAATTTTATCGCGGGCAAAGCGGTCAACAATCATCGCGATTGCACCATCGCCGGTGACGTTCGCAGCGGTACCCACAGAATCGATAGCGATGTAAGCCGCAATCATCAGAGCGACCATCGAATCATCAAAGCCCATATTGGATTGCAGGAGACCAACGGCCACCATAACCGCTCCACCCGGTACACCAGGGGCAGCAATCATCATGATGCCCAAGAGCAGGATGAAACTCAGTGCCTTGCCAAGGTTGCCCTCCATACCCGGAGTCATGAACACAATCGCGAAGGCGTAGAGCGTCAGCTTCATCATCGAACCGGAGAGGTGGATAGTCGCACACAACGGGATGACAAAACCAGCAACCGGCTTGGAAATACCGTTCTTAAGCGCGGAGTCAAGAGACACAGGAATAGTAGCCGCGGAAGAAGAGGTACCCAGCGCCGTGAAATACGCCGGAGCCATGTTTTTTAACGCAGTGAAGGGGTTCTTACCAGCTATCGCGCCGGCCACCACGTACTGGAAGACCAGGTACACGAGCGTCATGACGACGGAAAGCAGAAGCACCTTCGCGAAGGCGACCATTACCGCGCCAATGTTGCCATTCATACCCAGAGTGAGGAAGATACCGAAAATGTAGATAGGCAGCAGCGGGATGACAAAACCCCAGATGACCTTGATGACGATGGCCTCGAACTCTTTGGACAGGGTGTAGAGGTTGTCAGACTTTACGGTCGTCATAGCAACGCCAACACAGAAGGAGAGGAGTAGCGCCGTCATGACCTCAAATGGTGCCGGCATGAGAACCTCGAAGTAGGGTTCAAGGGCACCTTCATCAATGTCGGATACATCGGTATTGAGAGTTTGCCCCTTGAGCATGACCGGGTAGAGAAGCTGGGTCAGAGCATACGCAATAAGGCCAGAAATGATGGTGGAACCGTAAGCAATGCCCGCAGTGATGCCGAGCCACTTTCCAGCACCACGGCCCAGTCCAGCGATAGCTGGGGCGACGAGGGCAAAGATAAGAACTGGGATGAAGAAGCCGAGGAAGTTAGAGAACAGCCCGTTGAAAGTTGCAAAGGTTCTACCGAACCATTCGGGCGCAAACCGGCTTACGATAATGCCCAAGATAATCGCCACGATAATCTTGAACAACAGAGAGTTGATAACGCTCTTGAGTTTCATGATTGAGTCTTTTCTATGGTTGGAACCATGTGGTTGTCCATCGCCAGGGAATAAAAGCTTTAATATCTGCCAAGCGACACGAAATGTATATTACAGCACCGAACTAATAATTTGAACCGGCTTTCTCGTCTTCGGATGGGAGGGATAGACTAGTGAGCATGCTCGTAGTCGGAATCCTGTTTTTCATCATCGCTGCCATTCTCCTGATCGTGGGTGGACTGGCCACAATGCGCAAGCTGCCTGGTAATGGTGTCGTCGGACTGCGCCTCGCAGAAATCCGGAAAACCAAGGAAGCATGGGACAATGCGCATGCCGTCGCTGGGCCTTTTTGGACATTGGGTGGGGTGGCACTGGTTTTTGGCGGTATCGTCGCGCTTCGCGCCGAAGGCTGGATGTGGCTCATTCCGGTAGCCACTTTTGTCATCGCCGTTCTCGCGCTGTCCATCGGTTCCAACATGGGCGCTCGCGCTGCCTACTTGTGGGACCAGGCACACAAGGACGACGAGGGATGCGGGGATTCCTGTAACTGCGGCGATGGAGGATGCGGGGAAGAAGAGGCACCGACTGTCGACGTCTCCGCGGTCCGCGCTGCCGCCGAGCGCGCCGATCAGTCCCATTGATAAATACGACACTGTGACGCTATAAGCGGATAGTTCGCTTCTTACTCTTATCGTCACAACGAATTCTTAGTCCAGGCGATCCAATGGTTGGTTAGACCCTCCATTGATATCGCCACTTTTTGTTTCTTATCGTTTGCTGCCAAGTCAACAGGAAGAGGCTTAGAAGACGGGCTGGCGCGTGACAATGATGGGCCACCCGGAGGACTATGGTTTCTATGACTAACATCAAGCGAAACACAGCACTCCAACTCGTCGCCGCCGCAGCGCTGAGCCTAACCGTTCTGGGAGCCGGCGCCACGTATGCCCGGTCCATCGACTCGCGGGGGAACAGTACGATAGCAGAGGCGGGAACAATCTATAGCGACGTGGGTACCTCATATGGGTCTTATGACTTTAGCGGTAGCCCAATGGAAGAGCTCCCCATATGGGAAGGCGAAATCGGATAAAGTAGGGCCCATGACTACGTGTTCTCGTCGTATGTTCCTACTCGGCTCCGCCACCACCTTCGCTGGCGCTTACCTCGCCGCGTGCGGCAAGGAGCCCTCCGCTGAAATTGCCGCCACTGAGATCCCGGTGGGATCAGCTGTCATCGTGGATAAGGTCATCTTTGCCCAGCCAACCGAGGGCGAGTTCAAGGCCTACTCGCAAACCTGCCCACACCAGCATTCGCTCATCACCAAGATTGAAGGCATGACCGCCACGTGCACAACCCATTACTCTAGCTTCGACCTTGCCACGGGCGAGGTCACCGGCGGCCCCAGCCCCAAACCGCTCACCGAGTACGGCGTTGAGAACGATGGCGGAACCGTCAAGAACGTCCCCGCCTAATCTCGCCGGAGAGCGTTTCACGTGAAACATCTGAGGGGCGTCTACACTCTGTTGTATGCTTGAGCGCCTCAAAAACCTTGATCCCCTCATCATCCTGATCCTCTGCGCGGTCGCGATCGCCGTCGTGTTTCCCGCGCGGGGAGGCTTTGCAGACACCTTCGACGCCCTCACCAATATTGGTATCGCGCTTCTCTTCTTCCTGTACGGTGCGCGCCTATCGCCGCGCGAAGCCATCAACGGCATCAAGCACTGGAAGCTTCACCTGACGATCCTGGCGTTCACCTTTGTGGTCTATCCCGTGGTCGGCCTTGCACTCAGACCGCTCACGGCATTCATCCCCATGGATCTCTACCTAGGCATCCTCTACCTGACGCTCGTGCCGTCGACGGTGCAGTCCTCAGTGGCCTTCACGTCCGTCGCGAGGGGAAACGTCGCCGGCGCCATCGTTTCGGCATCAGCGTCCAACTTGGCGGGTGTCATCCTCACCCCACTCCTCGTTATGGCACTCATGGGAGCGGGCGACGGAATACACATCGATAGTTCGGTCTTCGTTGAGATTTCAGTCCTCTTGCTCCTGCCATTCGTGCTCGGCCAGCTCACACGGCGATGGACGGGCAAGATCGCCGCAAGCAAGGCCACCAAAATAGTGGACCGTGGATCCATCGCAATGGTCGTGTATGCGGCCTTTTCGAAAGGCATGGTGGACGGAATATGGGCGTCGATAAGCATCTGGCAGATCCTGTTCCAGATACTCTTCTCTACAGCACTAGTCTTCTTCATGCTGTGGCTCACCAAAATCGTCAGCGCGAAGCTCGGGTTTAGCCGCGAAGACTCCATCGCCATCCAGTTCTGCGGCTCGAAGAAGTCCCTAGCAACGGGCCTACCGATGGCATCGGTCATCTTCGCATCCGGTAGCACGTCGCTCGGACTGCTTATCCTGCCACTCATGATTTACCACCAGGTTCAGCTCATGATTTGCGCGTCTGTGGCTTCGCGCTACGCACGGGTAGAGTGAGGCATCATGAAAACTCTCTACGTCCGCACCACCATGTCTATCCCGGAAGTAGGCACCGCCGTCCATATCGCGGAGATGCAGGAAATTAGTGAGACCGCCTGCTCCATGCAGCGCATGATTGCGCTCGCGCCGAATGAATCTATCGTCGGTGCAGCCACCCCGCAGGCCTCGGTGGGCAATGCGGATATCCCTCAGCAGGTTGTGCCCCATCCCAATACTTACGACGACTTCCCAGATATCGACGCCGAATTTATCGGCGCTATGGAGTTCCACTCCCTGTGGACCGAGGCCACCGCGCTCTACGGTGACCTCTAGAAGACCCAATTCACTAAGAGCATGTAGAACGCGGTGCCGCCAAAGATCGAAAGACCGGAGTTGCGACGCCACAGATGCAGGGCAGCGGTAAACGCTGCGGCGGCAAGGGGGGCAATGAGGTGTCCCGTGTCACGAGTGGCTCCGAACAAGGTATAAACCACCAACACCGTCATCACGCCCACCGGCATGGTGAAACCAAGCATCGTAATAAAGTTGCTGCCTTTAAGGGCCTTAACGAAGGCGAAGGGAAGCCAGCGCAGCAGCACTGTCACGATCCCCACCGGGATAAGCACCGCCAGGATAGTGCTAAGAGTTACTCCGGCTGGCATGGCACATCCTTCCGCAGAACCAGTGCGCTATCGATACGCGGTGAGAGGTAGCGCACGACGAGCAGGAGGAAATAAGCAGTGAGTGCCACCATAAGCAGCTGGCCGGGGAAGAGAAAGCCGGCAAGGATACCCAGGGCCGCCGCGGTGAGCGGCAGAGAATAATCCTTGTTGTTCTGTAAAGAGTCAATGGCCAGGACAACGAACAGAGCCACCAGCGCAAAGTCCAGACCTTTCACTGAGGGAGGGATAGCCTGGCCCGCGAGCGCACCAATGATGCCGGCGCCCACCCAGAGAAGCTGGCAGAAAAGCTGCACCGTGAACACGAACGTGCCACTGGGGCGCGAGTTGCGGGGGAGAGCGGAGATGACGGCATAGGATTCGTCGGTCAGCGCGTAGGTGGAATAGGCGCGGCCGAGGGGATTGCGAATCTCATCCCGAGGAAAGGTGAGGCCGTAGAAGATATGGCGGAAATTCACCATGAAGCCAGTCAATGCCGCAACCGCCGGGGTGACACTGCTGGTCACCATAGAAATCGCAAGAAACTCCATAGAGCCGGCGTAGATGATGACGGAGAACACCGGAGTCCACCACCAGTCGAAGCCGGTCTGCACCATCAGCACACCGAAAGCAAGGCCAAGCGGGACGACACCCACGGCAATAGCCATGCAGGTTTTCACCGCCGTGACAATCTCCGAACGCATGGGACAAATGTTAGTTCACGGCGCGCGCAAGGACACTAATTATCTTCGTCGATGTAGCGCGGGAAGGTGGAGAAAAGCGGCAGGGGCATGGCTTGGCGCTTCATCACATCCGACCACGTATCCGTGGAGCCGGAAGAAACCACGTCTTGGGGGAGAGCGGGCGCGACGTACCAGTCGCCGCGGTCGATTTCCGCCTCAAGCTCGCCCGGTTCCCACTCGAAAAGACCGACGAAGAGACGGATGCCATCGACAAGTTCGGTGACCTCCTCAGGGCCCTCGCGCAGATCCACCATGGCCAAGCGCGGGGCGAGGCGGCTCAGCGCCGGATACTTCTCAATATCCACGCCTTGGCGCGTCATGGCAACGCCGAGGGCCGCCTGCTGATTGTGCGGACCACCAATGTAGAGGGCCTGCGGTTTAGCCACCGCAGGCAGCCACTCCGGCATGACGTTAAACACGGCCATCTCAGAACGCTTGGTCAGGTCGACACCATACGTACGCCCGCCCAGCTGCTCAGTGATCAGGATAACGGAGCGGTTGTAGTGCGGGACGAGGATGTCGGGAGCAGCAACAAGCAGCTGGCCAGGGGCCGGTTCATTGCGCTCGAGAGCGTTGAAAAGTCTATCTGCGTACATCCCTATCTAGAATTCCACCACTCGCGCAGCTTCGCAATAGCAACGTCGCGCTCCAACGGGCCCTCCTCAAGGCGCAGCTCCTTGAGATAAGACCATGCCTGGCCCACCTCGGGGCCGGGTTTGAGATCAAGGATCTCCATGATCTCGTTGCCGTCGAGGTCCGGGCGCACGCGCGCGAGATCTTCCTTCGCGGCAATGTCCGCGATGCGCTCCTCTAGCTGGTCATATGTGCGCTGAAGGCGGCGGGCCTTACGCTCATTGCGGGTAGTGCAGTCCGCACGCACAAGCTTGTGCAGGCGGGGGAGAAGATCGCCGGCGTCGGTGACGTAGCGGCGTACGGCCGAGTCGGTCCACTGGCCATCACCGAAGCCGTGGAAGCGCATGTGCAGGTAGACCAGCTGACCGATGTCCTCAGTGGTGGCCTTGGGGAACTTGAGCTTGCGCAAGCGCTTGCGGGTGAGCTTGGCGCCGACGACCTCATGGTGGTGGAAGCTCACCTTGCCATCGGTGGTATCGCGCGTATCCGGCTTGCCAATGTCATGCAACAGCGCGGCCCAGCGGAGAATCAGGTCAGGGCCGTCTTCCTCCTGCTCCATGGCTTGGCGCAGCACGGTGAGGGAATGCGCGTACACATCCTTGTGCTGCGCGTGCTCGTCGGGCGCCATGCGCAGGGCCGGGATCTCCGGGAAAATGTAGTCCGCAATGCCGGTCTCGACGAGCAGGTCAATGCCCTTCCACGGCGCAGTGCCGCAGATCAGTTTGTTGAGCTCGACTTGGACACGTTCGACGGTGATGCGCTGGATTTCCCCAGCCATGTCGGTCATGGCGGTGCGCACGCGCTTAGCGACGTCAAACTCCACCTGCGCCGCAAACCGTGCCGCGCGGAGCATCCTGAGGGGATCGTCGTGGAAGGAGATCTCGGGCGCATCGGGAGTGTCGAGGATGCGGTCCGCCAGGTGCTGCAGGCCACCCATCGGGTCGTGGAACTCTCGCGTACCATCGGGGCGCAGCTCAATAGCCATGGCGTTGACAGTGAAATCGCGGCGCACGAGATCGCCTTCGAGGGTGTCTCCGTAGATGACCTCCGGGTTGCGGGAATCACCGTCGTAACTGTCGGAGCGGAACGTGGTGATCTCGATCTGCTGGCCCTTATACGCAGCGGACACCGTGCCGTAGTCAATACCGGTGTCCCACACGGTCTCGGCCCAGTCCTCGAGGATGGCGTAGACCACGTCGGGGCGGGCTGGCGTGGTGAAGTCGAGGTCATTGCCCAGACGGCCCAGCAGGGCGTCGCGGACGGAGCCGCCGACGAGGTAGAGGGGGGCGTCGTGAAGCGCGAAGCGGTCCACCAGCCCCTGGAGGAGGCCACTGAGCTGGCTGAGGGAGGCGTCCGCGCGGGCGAGAACGCCGATTAGCTGAGTGTCCTGAAAATTCACGGATCGAAGTCTACTACGATTAGCAGGGATGACTAAGAACACGCCAGGGTCCAAGCGCCGCCGCCGGCGGGGCGCGGGCAACCGGAACCGCCGCACGGGACGCGCGCAGCGCACGTCCACCAACCGCATGACCACGCGGGATGAGACGTCCGCGGGCGGTCTCGTCGTGTCCGGATTGGCGGAAGCCGTCGACACTGACGGAAACGTAGACCTCTCCCAGATCTACGTGGCGCTCATCGGCAGGCTGGATCGCCGCGGCCGTCTGCTGTGGTCCATGCCGAAAGGCCACGTGGAGAACGGCGAGCCGAAGGAGCTCACCGCCGAGCGCGAGGTGTGGGAGGAGACCGGTATCTATGGCAAGGTCTTCGCGGACCTCGGCATGATTGATTATTGGTTCGTCTCCGATGGCGTGCGCATCCACAAGACCGTGCACCACCACCTGCTGCGCTTTGAGGACGGCATCATGAATGATGAGGATCCGGAGGTCACCGAGGTCTCCTGGATCCCCGTCTCCGAGCTCATTGAGCACTTGGCCTATGCGGATGAGCGCAAGCTCGCGCGCATTGCCCATGATCTGTTGCCGGATCTCGCGCGAAAGGAAGCCGCCGCAGGAAAGGCGACTCCCCGGTGAGCCGGCACGGGTGGCGCGTAGCGCTGGCTGCGGCGCTAGCGCTCGGGTGCGTTACCCCGGCGGCACAGGCAGAGGCTCAAGAAGACAGCCTGGCGAATGCGCAGTATTGGTTAGGTTCACGGGGGCCGGACGAGTTGGAGCTCAGCCTGCTCAGTGCCAGCGAAGCACGGGTAGGGGACACCGTCGAGATGACCTTAAAGATCCATAACCCCACCGACAGCGCGGTGGACAACCTGCAGATAACTACCCGCCGCAGCGACGCAGTGCGATCCACCACACAGGCCCGCCAAGAGCTGGCTGTGGGTTCTTTTCCTTATTATGGGCCCTCTGAGTCCAGCGGGGCTTTGAAGCCGGGGGAGAGCCGAGAAGTGACCGTCGCGGTTCCCACAGCACTGGGAGAGGAATCCACGCTGGCCATTACGGAGCCCGGTGCCTACCCGGTGCTCTTTACCCTGACCGGCACCCGCGATGGCCAGACCGCAAGCTTTGCGGAGGAACGCACGATCCTGGATTTTCAAGGTACACAGGATGCTCCGGAGAATCCGCGCGCGTTCTCCATTATCTATCCGCTCACCGCGGAGGTCGATGTGGTGCCGGGTGATACCGGTGGTCAGGATCTCATCCTGCAGAGCGAGCAACTGCCGGAGCAGATGGCGCCGGGCGGGCGTTTGGATCAGCTGCTCGATATCTACGTGGACCATGACCTGCACGGGTCCGGGTGCGTGGCTCTGGATCCGGCGCTTGTCGACGCCGCCTCCCGCATCGCCTCCGGCTACACGGTCAACGACTCACGGCCTCCCATTGCGCAGCGCCCGAAACGCTTGCGTGATTCCTGGTTCTCCAGCTCGGATAATGACCGTGGTGAGCCGGGTCAGCATTCCCAGGATGCTGCTGCCTGGCTGGACAAGCTCAAGGGCCTCGACTGCCGCATGCTCATGCCGTGGGCGAACACCGACACAGACGCCGTGGCCCACGTAGGCAATGAGCGGCTCACGCACGAGGCAGTGGAACAAGGAGCGGAGACAGTTGAGCGGGTACTCGGGAATCCTCTGAATACCTCGCTGACCGCGCCGGCCACGGGCATCAGCGAACATGAATTCTCGGTGCCCATGCTTGTCGCAGATAATTCCGCGTGGGCCGGCAAAGCGGTGACGTTCGATGCCTCGCTCGGCGCACTCCTAGCCCAAACCGGGTCTCTTCCGCAGACCACGGGTTATTCCAACCCAGAGATGCGCTATGACTTCGCGGAAGACTCGGAACAGGCGCGGGCGTTGTCAGCGGGGGCGTCGCTAAGCATTGCCTCACAGGAGTTGCTGCACGGCGGTGACGAGGAGCCGGAAGGCCTCGTGGCCAAGCTGCCGAATTACCACGATCCCGCCGCCGCCCGCGCGGTCATGGACACCGCCCAGCGCCTACTGAACTCGCAGCATCTTTCCCCGCGGCCGGTGACGACGCTGCCCGTCGAATCGAGTGAGGGCGAGCCCGGAAGCCCCTATGTTAACCCCGCCGCTTTCCACGACGCGGAGATTACCCAGGTAGCCCAACAGGCGCGGTATACCGATGAGCTCATGTCCATCATGGTCAATGACCCAGCCATTGCCATGACGCGCTATGAATTCACGCTGCCGCTGCGCCGCGATCTACTCGCCGTGCTCAGCGATACGCGCCGCACAAGCCTGCGCGGCTTCCGCCCAGCGGTGGAAGATAGCCGCAAGCGTTTGGAAGAGAACGCGGATGTACTGCGTGATCTGCGAGCCTCGGTCTCACTCATCCCACCGGGCAATGTGTACACGCGCGTTTCGGAATCCTCGCCGCTGCTCATCGTGGCGGAGAATGGGCTGCCGCTGCCTGTCGACGCCCACCTGGCCTATGACGCCCCCGACGGCGCCACCCTCAACACGCAGGACTCGGTTCACATCCCGGCCAAGGGATCTATTACCGTGTCCATGACCGCTGACCTGCCGAGCGACGCCGACCGCACCTCGTTGCGGCTGTGGCTGGCTACCCCGTCTGAGCACCTGATCTCAGACCCAATTGATATCACCGTTCAGACGCGGGCCGGTATCGTTAGCGTGTATGGAGCCGGTATCGTTGCCGCGCTCGTCCTCGTCCTAGCCGCACTGTTCCGGCTGGGTAAGCGGAAGAAAAAGAACACTCACGGATAGTTTTCTCTATGACACATGAACCTTTGTCTGGTGCCCGTCGACGCATTGTCACGCCCTCCCCACCGGCACCGGTCCCGGAAAAGCGCGCGCCGAGCGGCGTCATTGCCGTCGATGACGAACACGAAGACCGTTCGGGTCTGAAGGGAGAATCCCAGGCAACCTCGGGCGAGTCCTCCGGTGATACAAACTCCGACGGTGCCGTCGTGCGCGCCACGGGCTCGATGGCTGTTGCAACGTTGATTTCCCGTATCACGGGCTTCATCCGCAACGTGCTCATCGGCTCCTCCTTGGGCCCAGCGATTTCTTCTGCCTTCACCACGGCGAATCAGCTCCCCAACCTCATCACGGAGATCGTGCTGGGCGCGGTGCTGACCTCGCTGGTTGTTCCCGTTCTTGTCCGCGCGGAGAAGGAAGACTCCGACCGCGGCGAAGCCTTTGTCCGGCGATTATTCACGCTGGCCTTCTCGTTGCTGGCCACAATTACGGTTCTGTCGTGCATTTTCGCCCCGCAGCTAACCCGCATGATGTTGCCCGAGGATGGCAAGGTCAACGCCATCCAGGCCACATCGTTTGCTTATCTGCTGCTGCCACAGATCTTCTTCTACGGGCTATTCGCGCTCTTCCAAGCGGTGCTTAACACGAAGAATATCTTTGGTCCGGGCGCGTGGGCGCCGGTGGTCAACAACATCATTTCCATCTCGGTGCTCGTGGCTTATCAGCTCGTTCCGGGCAGCTTGCATCCCGATGCGCCCTCGCCGATCACGGATGGGCATGTGCTGCTCTTGGCACTGGGTACGACGGCCGGTGTGGTGGTGCAGTGCCTCATTCTCTTCCCTTATCTCAAGAAAGCGGGCATCAACCTCACACCACTGTGGGGCCTGGATGACAGGCTTAAGCAGTTCGGTGGCATGGCCATGGCCATCGTGGCCTACGTGGCCATCTCCCAGCTGGGTTATGTGATTACCTCCCGCGTGGCGGCGCACGCCGATGATGGCGCGCCCTTTACCTACCAACAGGCCTGGCTGCTGCTGCAGGTGCCCTATGGCGTCATCGGAGTCACGCTCCTCACGGCGATTATGCCGCGACTATCGCGCAACGCTGCCGACGGCGATGTTAAGGCCGTGGTCCGTGACCTCACGTTGGGCACCAAGCTGACCTTCATCGCGCTGATCCCCATTGTCATCTTCATGACCGGCTTCGGTATTCCGATTGCCCGTGGCCTGTTCCAGTACGGCGCCTTTGATGCCGAGGCTGCCGAACTCCTCGGCCTCACCGTGAGCTTCTCCGCCTTCACGCTGATTCCTTACGCTCTCGTGCTGCTGCACCTGCGCGTGTTCTATGCGCGTGAGGAGGCCTGGACGCCAACGTTCATCATCGCCGGCATCACCTTGACCAAGGTTGTGCTCTCGTTGCTCGCCCCGCACGTAGCGGACTCCCCAGAGCGCGTTGTCATCCTGCTGGGTACCGCGAACGGTTTCGGCTTCGTTGCCGGTGCCGTCATTGGTGGCTTCCTGCTCAAGCGCAAGCTCGGCAGCCTGGGTGGCCGCGCTGTCATTGCCACGACCATCTGGTCGGTGTTGTCCTCACTCGTCGGCCTCGTCGTGGTCTACGCCCTCAACTGGGCCCTCAACCTCGTGCTGCCGGCCTCGCTGCCCGCCGTGGTGAACTTGGTTCGTCTGGCTGTCGTCGGCATCGTCTTCGTCCTCGTGACCGGCCTTGTGCTTTCGCGCTCTGGGCTGCCGGAAGTCATCAACCTGGGCCGCCAGTTGCAGCGTATCCCGGGCATGTCTCGCCTCATCAAGATCGAGAATGCCGAGGCCATCGAGGTCGAGGCCCCCGATCAGCTGGAGTTCCAACCGATCTTCAGCGTGGATGCCTTCAATTCCTCGCCGGTACCGCCACCGATGTCCGCCGGTATCGTCCGCGGTCCGCGCCTGGTCCCAGGCGCCCCGGTGTCCGATGGCCGCTTCCGCCTCCTCAAGGACTACGGCTCAGCCCCGGGCACACGCTTCTGGAAGGCCCGCGAACAGGCCACCGGCCGCGAGGTCTCGCTGACTTTTGTCGACACGACGGGCGAAGCCCCCATGGCCCCGGCCCCCCCCGCCGTAGCGGCTCGTCGCTCGGCAGAGGTGTCTCGCGCCACGCGCCGCCTAGCGGAGATGGAACTGGATGCCGTGGCGGAGAACATCGACATCCTGTCCTACCGCCAGGGCTGCCTTGTCGTGGCGGATTGGGTAGAGGGAACCTCGCTCAAGACGGTCTCGGAGGATAAGGACCTCGATCCCCGCGCCGTCGCTCACGCCTTGGTTCCGCTAGTACGCACTACGGCCGCCGCTCATGCGGCGGGCCTCGTGCTCGGTATGGAGAACCGCAACCGCATCCGCATCTCCACCGAGGGTATCGCCACGCTGGCCTTCCCGGCGGTTCTGCAGAGCAACGACGAGGAGACCGACCGCTCCGCGCTCTCCTCTGCCATCTCCCTGCTGGTGGAATCCACGAGCCCGACCCCGGAGGTCCTCCAGGAGATCGCCGCTGATGCGGAGGTAGGGGAGGACTCCGACTTGGAAGACATCGCACACCGCCTAGCGGCCTACGGCGGCGATGGCGAAGACGGCGAGGAGACCCTGCAGGTCCCTGTGGAGGAGACCCCGCGCAAGGAGGATCCAAGCCCCGCACCAGGCTTCGGCGGCCGCGGCTACTCCGGCTCCGGCATCATCGTGCTCGGCGTACTGGCCACCGTCTTCGTCGTAGCCATGGCGGCGCTCAGCGTGTGGATTCTCTCTCAGGTTGGCGATGAAGAGACCTCGCCCGTCGTGACCAAGACGGAATCTTCTGCGGAGACAACCTTCCCCAACGTGCCCGCGGTGCTGCTGAAGGACGTGCAGTCAACCTCCGTCCCGGAGGGCAAGGAGGTCACCGGCGAATGGACCACCACGACGAAGGACAGCGGTCTTCTCCTCAGCATTGACAAGCCCACGCAGCTGCATGTTCTGCCACTGAATCAGAAGGATTCCATCGGCGCGAAGTATGTGGTCTACGGCGTGACTAGGGAGAAGTTCGACCCCACGGATCCGGAGTCCTCCACGCTCACCGAGCTCGCGCATGGCACCCTCACGAGCGCCCGCCAGGACATCGATCTCAAGAAGAAGCCGATGGCTTTCGACGGCGCCCTCATCCTCTTCACGGATGTGCCCAAGTCCGGTTCCGTCACGCTGAAGGAGGCCACCCTGGTGGGTATCCCGACTAACTAACACTGCTCCTCACATATCCCCAGACCTGGAGCCCGCAACTCCCTGTTCGTTGGTTCATACGCACCACGCGCTTGACGACGTCCACCTGCAGGTTGCGGGTTGCAGGTCTGGGGATTTGGCTTTTGACGCACAATAACCCTTGACGGCTGTGAGAAGGGTCGTATAATTATTGTTGTCACGTCAACATTAGAATGAAATGAGGAACCCATGACTATCACTGCAGGAACGTACGCCCTGGACCCAGCACACACCACCATTGGCTTCGTGGCCCGCCACGCCATGGTTACCAAGGTGCGCGGCAACTTCAATGAGTTTGAAGGCACCCTTACCGTAGCGGAGAATATTAACGAGTCCGCCGCTAACGCCACTGTGAAGACTGCGTCCATCGACACCAACAACGCTGAGCGCGATGAACACGTAAGGAACGAGGACTTCTTCGACGTGGAGAAGTTCCCAGAGATGACCTTCACCGCGACCAAGTTCGACGTTAACGAGCAGGGTGAAGGCACGGTCACCGGTGACCTCACTATCAAGGGCACCACCAAGTCCGTGGACTTCAAGGTAGAAGAAACCGGCGTAGCCGAGGATCCTTTCGGCAACACCCGCTTGGGCTTCGAGGCCACGACCTCCATTAACCGCACCGACTTCGGCATCGACTTCAACGCTCCGCTGAAGACCGGCGGCGTGCTGGTCTCCGAGTATATCAAGATTGAGCTCGAGGTCTCTGCCATCAAGCAGTAAGCCATCAAGCACGAAACCTCGCCGCAGGAAGTAGTTCTTAGTTGTTGCCCGTAGCGCCCATGTCGGCACTACGGGCAACAACTTTTTAATAATGAGAGGCACAACAATCGAGTAATAAACAACTCTGAAACAACTTCCAAACAACGTGTACAACGCTGTTACCTGCATGTTTCAGAGTGATTCTGCGTCAGAAGGCGCCATATTAGCCAATAGTTGTTTATTAGTTGTTGCGGAGTTGTTTGAAACAACTCTGCTGTGCCACAGCGCGGGCCCAACACGCGGTGGATTCTTTCCTGACCACCCTGTGATGCGCACCGCAGCGGCGTTTAAGATGTAGCGCATGACTACCGCCAACCTCACTCACGCAGAAGCCACCGCCCGCAGCGCCGCGCTGCGCTTGAGCACCTATGACCTGCACCTTGACGTCACGAACGCGCCCACCGACGTTGATTCTTACGAGGTCACCGCGCGTATTACGTTCACGACCACCGAGCCCGAGACCTTCGTGGACTACCTGGGCAAAGCCGTGCATTCGGTGCGCGTTAACGGTGAGGAGGTGGAGAACACCTTCGACGGCGGCCGCGTGTACCTCCGGGATCTCCCAGTGGGGGAGGAGCTCACCGTGGAGATTACCGGCTCTTCTTACTACTCCCGCACCGGCCAGGGCCTGCACCGCATGCACGACCAGGCCGATGGCACCACGTACCTCTACTCACACCTCGAGCCATCCGATGCGCGCCGCATCTTTCCCTGCTTTGACCAGCCGGACCTCAAGGCCAGCTACGAGGTACACCTCACCGGCCCGGAAGGCTGGCAGCTCTTAAGCAACCAGCCGGAGGTTGGCCGCGAGAAGACGGATAGCGGGGAAGTAGCGCACTTCGCGCCGACCCCGTTGCTGTCGACGTATCTGACGGCGTTTGCGGCGGGGCCGTACGTCGAGAAGCACAGCACTTGGACCGCACCCGATGACTCCCTCACGGTGGAGTTGCGTGCCTTTGCCCGCGCCTCCATGGCGGAGTACCTGGATGATGAGATCCTGCAGGTCACCGCGCAGGGCATGGACTTCTTCCACGCGAACTTTGGCTACCCGTACCCGTGGGGCAAGTATGATTCCATCTTCGTACCGGAGTACAACCTGGGTGCGATGGAGAACCCCGGCCTGGTGACCTTTACGGAGCACTACCTCTACCGTTCCGCCGCTACCCGCGCGCAGCATGCCGCGCGCACGAACACCATCCTCCACGAGATGTCCCACATGTGGTTCGGTGACCTGGTCACCCCGCAGTGGTGGGATGACCTGTGGCTCAAGGAATCCTTCGCGGAGTTCATGGGCGCGGATTCCTCCGTGCACGCCACCGAGTACACCGAGGCGTGGGTCAACTTTGCCGGGCAGCGCAAAAACTGGGCCTACCTGCAGGATCAGCTGCCCACCACGCACCCCATCAAGGCGGACATCCCGGACGTTGATGCTGCGCGCCAGAACTTTGATGGCATCACCTACGCCAAAGGTGCTGCGGTGCTCAAGCAGCTGGTGCACTACGTCGGCCGGGAGAACTTCTACGCCGGCGCACGCGACTACTTCCAGGAGCACGCCTTTGGCGCGGCCACCTTCGAGGACCTGCTCAAGGCCTTGAAGAAGCACACCGACCGTGACCTCAACGCCTGGTCCACGGCGTGGCTGCGCACCTGGGGTCCGGACACGCTGACCCCGGAGCTGCACACGGATGGTGACACGATCCACGAGCTCGCCATCACCGTGGATGCTGAGGACACCACGCGCCCACACCGCCTGAACCTGACGCTTTTCGACGCCGCCCTCACCAAGTACGCCACCCTCGACGTCGATCTGGAGGGTGAGCGCACCATCCTCGACGAGGTGTCGGGGCTGGCCGCGCCGGGGTTGCTGCTGCTGAACGACGGTGACCACACCTACGCCAAGGTCCGCTTCGACGACACCTCCCTGGAGACCATCCGCACCCGCCTGTCGGAGGTGCCGGATGAGCTCTCCCGCGCGGTCATCTGGACCTCCCTGTGGAATCTCACCCGTGATGGCGAGTGGCCAGTGCGTTCCTACCTCGATACCGTGCTCAATCACGCCCCGGCGGAGTCCAACCCGACTCTTCTCACCACGGCCTTTGCCAATGCGCGCTATGCCATCGACCACTTCGTGAGCAAGGGTGTTCGCGAAGAGATTCGCGCCGACTATGCCGAGCGCCTCTGGGAGGTGCTGCAGCAGGCACCGGCAGGTTCCGATGCGCAGCTCACCTTCGCACGCGCCGCCATCCAGGCGCTCGCCGCCACCCCGGAGGAATCCGGCACACAGCGCCTGCGTGCGCTGTACGACGGCTCCCTGGACGGCCTCGCCCTCGACCCGGATATCCGCTGGGCCAGCCTGCGCGCGCTGGCCGCCCGCGATGCCGTCAGCACCGAAGAGCTGGAGGCGGAGAAGGAGCACGATAACACGCTCACCGGTGCCGCCGCGTACCTGGGCGCCTCCCACGCCTTCCCGTCAGCGGAGGTCAAGCGGGAGGTTTTCGACCTCGTGCGCACGCCGGGTAAGTACTCCAACGCCGAGGTGGATTCCCTCCTCGCTGCCTTTAACGCACCGCGCTCGGCCCACCTCACCGAGGCCTTTGCCCAGGAGTACTTCGATTCTCTGACGAAGCTCTGGGAGGAGCACCCCATCGAGATTGCCAACCGCCTCGTCCGCGGGCTCTACCCGGATCTCGCAATGGCCGACGCCGCTACCAGCGATTTCTTGAGCAGCGAACGTCCGCGTGCACTTCGCCGCGTGCTGCTGGAATGCCAGGATGCGCTGCGTCGCGCGCACCGCGTCCGTGCCGCGCAATAAGCACGGCACGGGTTACGGACCCGGTCCCAGATTCCTCAATACCCTGAGCCGGAAGAATGGAAAATGGAAGGTTGATGTATCCCCACTATTCATTTGTTCATTTTTCGGAATACATCGGGAGTTACCACTGCGGACCAGCTCTGTGTGAACTAGATGAGAAGGCACAGCAGCGAATCATCGACGCTGGACAGTTGGTGCTGCGGGCACGCGAGCGGCACCCCGAGCGGTCACTCGAGGATCACTACAACCCGTTATCGAAGGACCCAATTCTTCTCAAGGCTCACGACGAATTGGACCGCGGAGTAGATAATGCTTCGGTGCGGCACGAAAACTCACCAATGAGCGCCAGCGCCAGGAGCTACTGTTCGCCAGCTGCGGGGAGTTGGCGAGGGGCTATGCCTCCTCGCTTTCACCAAAATCAAAACCACCAGCAGGGTCGTTCCCCGTGCGGGTGATTTTGATCGGCCCCGCTGCCGGGTATAGAACCCTGTCGCCGGCAACGCCGGGAACTATGACTGTGCCCGACGAGAACACATCACTGTCATAACCCGGCTCACGGTAGACCAGCACTGGTCGTCCACTACTACTGGTGGATTTCGGTTTTGGTGGCGGGGGTTAACGCCGCCGGCCTCGTTTTTTCCGTTGAGGAGGGCGTTGACTACTTCCCGATTGTGAAATAGGCCGATGGTGCGGTGGAAAGGAACCAGTCACCTGGAAGAGATCGATCCAGTCGCTGGTGCGCAATCTAGGAGGTAGGGTTGCGGGGTCAATTCCTCGCAAGCGCAACCATGATTGCGTCTCTGAACGTGATGAAAACAACCCTGCCCTTCGGAGAATTTCCCCTATCCCGCGTCCCCGGGCGGTGAAAACGGTGTGCACCATCGCCTGAAAGGCTTTGCGTTGCTCTATCGGGATCTTCGGATCACCCACCCGGCGGATCACTAAGATCCCCCCGTCAACGCTTGGCTGTGGCCGGAACGCAGACCTTGGTACTCGGGAACCAAGGTGAAATGTGAACCACGGGGACCACTGAGCCGTCATCATTGTGCTTGCGCCTACCCCGGCCCGGCGGCGAGCGACTTCCCACTGCATGAGGAGTACAGCGTCAGTCCATGACGGCGCATGCAACAACTTTCGAAGAATGGCAGTGGTGAGGTGAAAGGGAATGTTTCCCACAATGACGCAGGGAGTGACGGGTAACGGGTAGTTGAGGAAATCATCCTGGACCACTTCGACCGCCGCCGAGGCGGTCCTTTTTGTGAGTTTTGCAGCTAGTTTTGCGTCTACCTCAACTGCCGTTATTGCTCTCCCCAAGTGGGATATCGGGCGAGTGAGGGCACCGCTTCCTGGACCGATCTCAATGATGGGGCCGGAGGTTTGTTTTACAAGATCGACTATTGAGTTGATGATCTTGTGGTCTGTGAGAAAATTTTGGCCATGTTCGTGACGGCCGTATCCGTATGTAGACATCAGGTGTGCTCCGTGGAGTTGAAACGGAGCCGGGCATGGCAAATGGCCGCCCGGCTAAAGGACCGGAGCGGTTTTTAACCTGCGGGAGGGAGAAAACCGCCTTAGCGATTGGTGAGCGGCCGCATGAAAACAGAACCTGAAATCAACATGAGCCTATGGTATCCAATTAATTTCGCGGAGTGCAATACGGTGAGAAGGAAGACAACCGCACCGCAACAGTGCAAGACATCTCTGGATTGGAATTCGTCCTACCTTCGGCTCGTCGTACAGATGCCACTGGCGCATTCTGTATCTGGGCAACGAGGGGGAGTTACCCTCACCTCCGAATGTTTTTAAGGTGCACCCCTGATTACGCTGCGGTACGGGAGTAATTTTGTCCGACTGATCGGACTGTCCACCGACGTGGGGCGGGTAGTTCGAGGTCCCAGCAGATGATCGCCTCGATTTCACCGCGTTCAAAGGATGTCACCATGGCGTCGTAGTCGGGGCGAGCCACATTCTTCTTTGACGCGGAAATGGACTGATCGACGTCGTTAAGTCCTATGTCCAACGTGCAAGTCACGCTGCTTTGCAATGGCTTCACAGTCCTGACGCTGCCGGTCAATGGTGCGGCCATCCACGTCAGCGTCTCGTGAGATACAAAGGTAAATGGGAGCGCGTGTTGTCAAACGCTATTAATAGGGCCCTTAGCTACACATTGTAGCTTAAACTTGTGATGTCTAGCGACATTTTGGACACGG
>NZ_KV788214.1:0-43768 GCF_001807225.1 Corynebacterium sp. HMSC05E07 | reverse complement strand
ACTGCTACCAAATAGCCGGTCGCAACACCCTTGTCGGAATTCCTTATCACGTTAGAGCACAGTTCATCCATTGCCCTGAGAAGAACCGTTGTGTGCACTTCAGAAATGCCCTCGCTGCTCTCCACCGACACCGATGGGGACAATCCACATGCGTGCATCTTGTCAGCCCATTCCATCGCCGCACCTCGAACAGTGCGTCTACGGCCCCTTCCCGCTTGGCTTGCGACATGTGATAATGCCTCAGCGGCCCGTTGAACTTCCTGCATAACAAGATTTAACTGCCCCGAATCACCATGCTGAGCTGCCGCCAATTGCGCACCCAACGTGGCAATGCTTAATGGATTACCCACATTGTCATGCAAGTACTCCCGCAGTGATTCCTCTTGTTCACGCCGGACATCGGTGCTTCGTTTCACCGTTGCCTGCAAGCCAAATCCTAGTACCCATAAGAGCCCAGCAATTCCCATCACTGTTGTTGACGCCGCAAAAAGGGACGTAGAAAATGGTTCTCCTGGTTCTGCCCAGGAAGGAAAAAGAACAAACACCAGCGGAACATATCCAACGAGAAATATTCCTACAAGCCCCGTTCGCACAAAACCGAGAACAGCTAAGCAACAAATGAACAATGCACTGACCGCGTTCAACGCGTATCCATTGAGTCCTTGAGCGTTAAGGATAAGAAACAGAGCAAAAACAATCGCTATGGAAACTCGTGGACGAATACTAGAGATAGCCATCCCCAAGGCCAGCAGCAGCCAAAGAAAACTCATGGCACTCCACTCGGCAAGCGCCGCCCCGCAGGACACTATGACTGCCAAGCCGACCACGAACCTATGTATCAGCAACACTCCGCGATCAACAGTAGACACCATAAAGACGCTCCTCCGGTTTTCTAGATTTTATCGCCTACGTGCTTATCCGACCACGAAACTGGAAAAGATCTATCAACTCCGTTAGGGTGCTTCGAACACGATGAGACGATCATCAACCAACCGCTCGGTCTATTTTTATTCCGCCGCTCGCCTGCATTTTCCGGTAGGCCACTTACAGTTCTGAACCGCTTGGTCTAGCGTTGCCAAGCATGAGCACTAAGTACGATAATTCCGCAGTAAACGAGTGGTCTTTTGCCACCCGCGCCCTCCACGCCGGCCAGAACCTGGACGGCTCGACCAACGCACGCAACGTGCCGATTTACCAGACCACGTCGTACGTCTTCAACGATGCCGAGCACGCCGCCAACCGTTTTAACCTCTCGGATGCCGGCCCGATTTATACCCGCCTGACCAACCCCACCCAGGATGCTTTGGAGGCCCGCCTGGCATCGCTGGAGGGCGGTGTTGCCGCCGTAGCTTTTGCTTCCGGCCAGGCCGCCGAGACCGCCGCCATTTTTAATCTGGCCTCCGCGGGCGACCACATTGTTACCTCCCCGCGCCTCTACGGCGGAACCTCTACCCTCTTTACCGTCACTCTCAAGCGCCTCGGCATCGACGTCACCCTTGTGGAGAACCCGGATGACCCGGCCTCGTGGCAGGACGCCGTCCAGCCGAACACCAAAGCCTTCTACGGCGAGACCTTTGGCAACCCGGTCGCTGACGTCCTCGATATCCCGGCCATCGCCGAGGTCGCCCACGCAAACCAGATTCCGCTCATCGTGGACAACACCATCGCCACCGGCGCCCTGGCCCGCCCTCTGGAGCTGGGCGCGGACATCGTCGTGGTCTCCACCACGAAGTTCTACACCGGCAATGGTTCCGCCATCGGCGGCGCGATTATTGACGGTGGCTCCTTCGACTGGACCGTCACCCGCGACGGCGAGCCGGTCTTCCCCTACTTCGTCACCCCGGACGAGGCTTACCACGGCCTCAAGTACGCCGACCTGGGTGCGCCGGCCTTCGCCATCAAGGCGCGCGCGGGCCTGCTGCGCGATACGGGGGCTGCCATTTCCCCGTTTAACGCCTGGCTGACGCTCAATGGCATTGAGACGTTGCAGTTGCGCGTCGATAAGCACAATGCCAACGCCCAGGCCGTGGCTGAGTACCTGGAGGGCCACGCCAAGGTCACGAAGGTCAATTACGCGGGCCTGGATTCCTCGCCGTACAAGGCCACCAAGGAGAAGCTGGGTTATGCCTACACCGGTTCCGTGCTCTCCTTCGACATCGACGGCGGCCGTGAGGAGGCCTGGGCGTTTATCGACGCCCTGAAGCTGCACTCCAACCTGGCCAACATCGGTGACACGCGTTCCCTCGTGGTGCACCCGGCCACCACGACGCACTCCCAGTCCGATGAGGCAGCGCTGAAAGCTGCGGGCATTACCCAGGCCACGGTGCGCCTCTCCGTGGGCATCGAGGATGTCCAGGACATCATTGCTGACCTCGAGCGCGGGTTCCAGGCCATTGGCTAGCACCGTTCCCGAACTCGCGCCCGAGGGCGAGCTGGCCCAGGTCCCCATCGGAGATTTCACCACCGAGGCGGGCGCCGTGCTTGCCGACGCCTCCCTGGCCTACCAACGCTGGGGCGCCTTCGCCGGCGACCCCGACGGGGTCAACAACGTGCTGCTGGTGGAACATGCCCTCACCGGAGACTCCAACGTGGCAGAGTGGTGGTCTGACCTGGTCGGCCCCGGCAAGGCCCTGGACACCACGCGGTGGTGCGTTATCGCTACCAACGCCCTGGGCGGTTGCAATGGCTCCACGGGTCCAAGCAGCCTGCACCCGGATGGCGAGCCGTGGGGCGGGCGTTTCCCCGCATTGTCCATCAGGGATTTGGTTGAGGCGGAACACGCCTGCTTGAAGGAGCTGGGCATCTCTCGCGTCCATGCCGTGCTAGGCGGCTCGATGGGAGGGGCTCGCACGCTGGAGTGGAGCCTCATGCACCCGGAGAGCGTGTCAGCGGTGTGCGTGATTGCGGTCTCAGCCCGAGCGTCGGGCTGGCAGATCGGCATTCAGACCGCCCAGATTTCCGCGATTGAGCGCGATCCGTTCTGGCACGGCGGCAATTACTACCGCACGGATAAGACCCCGCGCGATGGCCTGGCCGCCGCGCGCCGCATCGCGCACCTGACGTATCGCGGCGAGCAGGAAATCGACGAACGTTTTGGTGCCTCACCGCAGCAGGGCGAAAACCCTTTGGGGCCGTACCGTCGGCTCAACCAGCGCTTCGCGGTGAACTCCTACCTGGATTACCAGGGCGGCAGGCTTACTGATCGTTTCGATGCCGGCTCCTACGTCGTGCTTACCGAGGCCCTCAACCGCCACGACGTCGGCCGCGGGCGCGGCGGCCTCATCAAGGCGCTGGCGGCCTCGCAGGTGCCGACAATGGTGGTGGGCGTGGACACGGACATCCTGTATCCCTATCACCAGCAGGAGCACATCTCCCGCAACGTCAATCAGTTACTAGCCATGGCCAAGATTGTCTCCCCCGTCGGCCACGATGCCTTCCTCACCGAAACACGCCAAATGAACCGAATCCTGCGCAACTTCCTGTTGCTCTCCGCCCCGAACGGCCTCGACGTCGGCCCCGCATACGTGGGAGATGAGTACTACATCTAGGAGCCGAGCGCGTCGATAGAAAAGGCCATAAACGCCATCGCCGCGCCGAGGATGCCGGTGAAACAGGCGTCGAAGCGCCGCGAGCGCACGGCCAACACGCCGACTCGTGAGGAGTCACAGGTCAGGCGCACCACCGTGAGCCACATCAGTGCCCCTCCCAGCAGCATGGTGGCGCGGCGCCAGTGCTCGGAAATCGCATAGATACCCGACACCGCCACCGCCGCCACGAACAACCCGATGGCTACCCACTGCACCACCGGCGGCAGCGGCGAGGGCTTGAGGTGGGCGTCATGTGGGTTCGCCAACGACACCGGCGGCTTGGCCGGTGCTGCTGGCGCTATCTGCGGACGCTCCCGGGGGCTCTGCGTGTGCATGGAACTGCTGCTAGCTACTGGGCGGCCAGCTTCTCGGCACGTTCGACGATGTTGCTCACCAGGAACGCGCGCGTCAACGGCCCCACACCACCCGGGTTCGGGGAGACAAAGCCGGCCTTCTCCCACACGTCCTCAGCCACGTCGCCGGCGAGTTTGCCATCGACGCGGGAGACGCCGACGTCGAGAACCGCGGCGCCTTCCTTAACCATGTCGGCGGTGAGCATGTGCGCCTTGCCGGCGGCAGCGATGATGACGTCGGCCGCACGGGTCTCCGCGGCTAGGTCCTTGGTGCCGGTGTGGCACAGCGTCACCGTGGAATTCTCGCTGCGGCGGGTGAGCATGAGGCCAATCGGGCGGCCCACGGTCACACCGCGGCCGATAACCACGACCTTCGCACCGTTCAGCTCCACACCGAAGCGACGCAGCAGGTGGATGCAACCGTTCGGGGTGCACGGAAGCGGGGCGTCCTCGTTGAGTACCAGCTTGCCCAGGTTGATCGGGTGCAGGCCGTCGGCGTCCTTAGCTGGGTCGATAAGCTCCAGCACGCGGTTTTCATCCAGGTGCTTCGGCAGCGGCAACTGAACGATGTAGCCAGTGCAGGCGTCGTCATTATTGAGTTCCTTGATGACGCGCTCGAGTTCCTCCTGGGTAACGTCGGCAGGCAAGTCCTTGCGAATCGAGTTGATGCCGAGCTTCTCGCAATCGCGGTGCTTCATCTTCACGTAGGAGTGCGAGCCCGGGTCATCACCCACCAGGACCGTAGCCAGGCCCGGGGTGATCCCCTTCTCCTTGAGGGCGGCCACGCGCTGGGCCAGGTCCTCAAAAATCTCGTCGCGGTACAGGTTGCCATCTAGTTTGGTAGCGGTCATGCCCACCATCCTAGACTGATGCCTATGAGCAGCCTGCACATCGTCTTCGACAACCCCGTGATCCCCACCAACACCGGCAACGCCATCCGCACCGCCGCCGTCACGGGCGCGAGCCTGCACCTCATCGAGCCACTCGGCTTCAACTTCGAGGACAAGCACCTCAAGCGCGCCGGCCTGGACTACCACGACCTGGCGGACCTGCAGATCCACAAAGATTTCGACACCTGTATGGAGGCCCTCCCCGGCGCGCGGGTCTTCGCCTTCACCACCCACACGGATAAGTGGTTCACGGACGTCGAATACCAGGAGGGCGATGTCCTCCTCTTCGGCACCGAGCCGACCGGACTGCCGGAGGAACACGCCTTCCACCCGCGCGTGACTGAGCGGGTGCGCATTCCCATGATGCCGGCGCGGCGCTCGATGAATTTGTCCAACGCGGCGTCGACAGCCGTGTACGAGGCCTGGCGGCAGCTCGGCTTCCGTGGCGCGATCTAAACGGTCGCAAGGAACATGGAGCGTGCCGTACACTGCCATTAGCTGTGAACAGCCTGCTTGTATCCTGTCCTCGCTACCGAAAGTGTCTGTATGGCTCTCCACACCACCACTGCTTCTCTGGGCCGCAACCGTCTTCTCGCGGCCCTCAGCGCCGCGGTACTGCTTACTAGTTGTTCTAACACCGATGCCGGGTCCGCATCTGACTCCCAAACCACCACTGAAAACTCGGCTGGGGCCGAAATTTCGGAGATTCTCGCTGCCCCCACAACGCCTACTGCGACGTTGAAAAACACAACTTCGGCCAGTACTTCAACGAATCGCCAGCAGCAAAACTCAGCTGAGCCGCCAGTGAGGCGGTCCGTAATCGACCCAGGAAACGATGCTTCCGGCCAAAGGGGGCGCGACGACAACCGAGGCATCTACTATCACAACTCTGTTGACTGGGAATGGCTAAAACAGCCAGGTGGAATCGTCCCTGGCGGAAGAATTGTCAACGAGACCAGAAATGGCACGTGCTCAACAGGTTTTCTCGCTTCCAAGGGAGAGCGCTTATTCATCATTACCGCAGGCCATTGCGGTGATCGCGGGGACCAGTTTTATGTGAGCGATGCACAGAACAATTGGTCTTACGTGGGAGAGATGGTCGAGTCTTACCTTCAAGAGTCTGCCGACGGAGGCATCTACGGCACTGATATCGGCCTCATCGAAATTACGGGCGACGCCCGCTATAGATCTACCCTCCCGCTCGATCTGCCCATGCAGGGATGGATCACACCGCAGGAAGCACAGCAAAGAAACATGATGATTTGTCGGCTCGGTGCAACGACCGGGTACTCGTGCGGTGAGTTTGAAAGTATTGGCAACGGCGGCCTTTTCTACTTTCGAAATATCTCTGATCGCGGCGATTCGGGCGGCGCGATCTTCGCGGTGGATGACTCCGGAGTGTGGGCGCTAGGAGTCAGTTCCAACGTCTCCGATAGCAACAAGACTCTTCTCGGTGCCATGGAGATCGGCAGCGCCATTAATCACTGGGGGCTGACCATCCACGGATAGCTCTAGCGCTTCCGTGGCGCGATCTAGTAAGTAGCGGCACAATAAGGGTGATATCCACCAGGAAGGAGCCCACCATGTCGAGTTTGCGCCCGCGTCTTGATGCCCTGATTGACCGCGTCGAGAAGGCCACCGCCGAATACACCGAACCTATTGCCAAGGTTGCGCCCAATCACCGCCCCGGCGCGGTCAACTTGGTGCGCTATATGGCACTGCGTTCCCAGGATGCGGTGGAGGTCCAAGAAGGCCTCAGTGCGCTGGGCGCGACGAGCCTGAGCCACCCGGAGCCGGCGGTGCTGGAGCGCCTGCATGCGGCGCGCAACGTGCTCGATGCTTTTGACGGCCAGGCTCCGACCTACCCCATGCAGGCCATCGCCACCGCCTATGCGGATGCTGACGACATCCTCGACGCGAACACCGAGGCGCTCCTCGGCCCGACACAGGAGGGCACCCATGCCCGCATCATGGTGACTCTTCCGTCCGAAGCCGCCGAGGATTACGACCTTGTTCTGGGGTTTGCCCGCGCGGGCATGGAGCTGGCCCGCATCAACTGTGCCCACGACGGTGAGGCCGCCTGGGAGAAGATGGTCGAGCACGTCCACCGCGCCGCCGCGGAGGTGGGTCGCGAGATTCTCATTTCCTGCGATATTGCCGGCCCCAAGGTGCGCACCGGCGCCATCGAGCCGGGGCCGCGAGTGGTTCGGATGCGCGGCGAGCGTTCCGCGGCGGGTGAATTGTTATCCCCGCCGACGCTGGTGCTTTCCGACGTCCCCCAGGCCGAGAAAGCCCAGGAGGTGGCGAAGGGGGCGTCGGCAAGCGTGGCTCGCCCGGCCATCGCCGTAGAGGTTGACGGCGCGTGGCTGACCGATCTGGAACCGGGCAGCGAGGTGCGTTTTACCGAGGCTCGCGGCCGTTCGCGGTCCTTCACCGTGGAGTCTGTAGAGGAGGACGTGGCGGTGCTGCGCGGCGAGCGCAATTGCTACCTAGCGGAGGGTACGGTGCTCAGCCACGGTGCCGAGACGACACAGGTGCGCGGGGTTCCCGCACTAGAGCAGAAAATTCGCCTCCACCGCGGCGATGAACTGGTGCTAAGCACCTCGCAGGAGCCGGCGCGGATTGCGGAAGACGAAGTGACAACGATTGGCTGCACCATCCCGGAGGTCGTCACCGCGCTCGAGGTGGGGCATGCCGTGATTTTCGATGACGGCGCCATTTCGGGCCGCGTCACCGAGGTCCGCACTCAGGGCGAGGACCGCGAGGCCGTCATTGCTATTGAGCACGCTGGGCCTAACGGCACCAACCTGGCAGCGTATAAGGGCATCAACCTTCCGGAGACCGACATCCCGCTGCCCAGCCTCACCGAGGAGGACATTGCGGCGCTGCGTTTCGTCGCCACGCACTGCGACATCGCAGCGGTGTCCTTCATCCGCACACCTGCTGACGTTTCCTTCCTCCTCAGCACCATCGAAGAGATTGCTGCGGAACAGGACTCCGAGGATATGGCACAGCGCGTGCGCAACCTGGGCGTCGTGCTCAAGATCGAGACGGTGCCCGCATATGAACAGCTGGGTACTGTGCTGCTGGAGGGCATGCGCCACGAGAAGTTCGGCATCATGATTGCGCGCGGTGACCTCGCCGTGGAGCTGGGCTTTGAGCGCATGGTGCAGGTTCCGGGGCGCATCATGAAGCTTGCTGAGGCCGCGCACATCCCGGTCATCATGGCCACGCAGGTGCTGGAGACCTTGGCTAAGACCGGCCTTCCCTCACGTGCCGAAATCACCGACGCCGGCTACGCCCTGCGTGCGGAGTGCGTCATGCTCAACAAGGGCCCGCACATCACGGAGGCCATCCAAATTCTTGACCGGATGTCTCGCAAGCTCGGCCGCTCGCGTCTGAAGAACCGCCAGATGCTGCGCCAGGTGGGCAGCTGGACGCATCCGAACGGCTAACACGTGACGCGACTGCGTCACGTGGTGAGGATCACCTAAAAAGTGCACGTCAGAAGTAGGTAATTTCTTCTTTACTTAGGGTAACCTATATAGGAATACACGATAGGAAGAGAGCCGACCATATGTTGTCTGGGTGCCCACGGCAGACTGCCGACGCCATCCCCACCGGATGCACCGTAACCTTGGGTAGCGAATGTATTTCCTGCACCTGCGATGCCGCCTTGGCAGTGCGCTTGGGAGAGCTGGGCATCCGTCCCGGCGCCACGCTCACCATGGGCCCGCGCGTGGCCGGTGGCGCACGGGTGGTCTCGGTGGGTAACTGCCGTTACGCCATCGATAAGGCAACTCTCAAAGCCATCGAGGTCTAGCTTATCCATGGCCTCCTCCCCTAGCTGCCACGGCGATCCGGGCGGCGCGCTCGCCCCTGCTGGCGCACCCATCCTCGCCCTTGTCGGCTCCCCCAACTCTGGTAAATCCACCCTGTTCAACGCCCTGACCGGTGCGAAAGCGCAGACCGGCAACTGGCCGGGAACCACGGTGGAGGTCAGCCGCGGCGCATGGAAACTTGGTGAGTCTACCGCCGATCTCATTGATTTTCCCGGCACCTATTCGCTCGATCCGCTCAGCCCGGATGAGGCGCTGACCCGCGCCATGCTCATTGAGTGTGCTGAGGACGAGCGTCCCGATACCGTCGTGGTGGTCGTCGATGCCACCGCGGTGGCCCGCGGCCTCAACGTCGCGCTCCAGCTGGCAGAGCAGCCGTACCGCCTCATCATCGCCCTGACCAAGACCGACGTGGCCCTTAACCAAGGCCAGGCGGTTGATGCCGCAGCGCTCGCCGAGGCCACGTCGATCCCGGTGGTGGTTGTGGATGGGCGTAGGAGGGAAGGCGTCGAGAAGCTGCGCGAGGTCGTGCTCGAGTCTTTGGCTCACCACCCGGTGCAGCTGCGTGAGAATACCGGGCTGGAGGGGCGCTTCGCGGAGCTGGACGCGGCGGCGAAGGCCTCGGTGAGCGAGGTCGAGCACGCCACTCCCCTTTCGCACCGACTCGATGCCGTGGCACTCCACCCGGTTGTCGGTCCCTTGCTGTTTTTGGCCGTCATGTGGCTGGTTTTCCAGATCACCACGACGGTGGCCGCTCCCCTTCAGGACGGATTGGAGGCGTTGGTCTCCGGGCCGCTGAGCGATTGGGCTCGGGCGGGGCTTGAGGCCATCGGCCTGGGTCACCCCCTCATTACGGGCCTGCTTGTCGACGGCCTCATTGGCGGCGTCGGCATGGTCCTCACCTTCGCCCCACTGATGGCGCTGATGTTCTTGTGCTTGGCGGTGCTGGAAGATTCCGGCTACATGGCACGCGCGGCGGTGGTGACGGATCGCCTGATGCGGGCCATTGGCCTGCCGGGCAAGGCCTTTATCCCGATCGTCGTGGGCTTTGGCTGTAATGTGCCCGCGATTTCGGCCACGCGCGTGCTGGGCAGCCCGCGCCACCGCATCATGACTGCGCTGCTCATCCCGTTTACGTCATGCTCGGCACGCTTGGTGGTGTTCGTGATGCTCTCGGCCACGTTCTTCCCCGACCATGCCGGCAGCGTGGTGTTTCTTATGTACGTCATCTCGATTGCGCTACTCGTACTCGTGGGCTTGGCGCTGCGCAAGACTCTGTGGCGCGCGGTTCCGGAGGAAGCGCTGGTCATTGACTTGCCGACATATCAGCTGCCCACCGCGCGGTTGGCGCTGAGCGTCATGTGGACGCGCTTGAAGGGGTTCTTGAACACTGCCGGCGGCATCATCGTGAGCACGGTGGTCGTGGTGTGGCTACTCATGGCCATCCCCGTCGGCGCGGCCGTACACGACACCACCTTGGGCGAGCCCCCGGCCCCGGAGGATTCTGCTTACGGCGCAGTTGCCCACGCCATCGCTCCGGCCTTTGCTCCGGCAGGCTTCGATTCCTGGTCCCTGGCCGGCCCGCTGGTCACCGGTTTCGTGGCCAAGGAGGCACTGATTTCGACATGGGCACAGACTTACGCCGTCGACGATGTCACCGATGCTTCCGCCGAAGAGCAATCCCACAGCGCGCTCAGTGACCACGTGCGTCAAGATTTCGAGCAGGCGTCCGGCGGCCATACCCTGGCAGCGGTGTGGGCGTACATGCTCTTCCTTTTGGCCTACACTCCCTGCGTGGCCACGATTGCGGCGCAGCGCCGCGAGATTGGTTGGCGATGGACGCTTTTTGGCTTCGGCATGCAGCTTGTCACCGCGTGGGTGCTGGCCGTGGCAGCCTTCCAAATTTTGAAGGTGTTTATCTAATGCCTGCCTCCCCCATTCAGGCCGTGCAAGGAGCTATCGAATCTGGCGTGCGCTCGCGTGCCGCCATCGCCCAGGAGACCGGGCTAGAACCCGGCACGGTGGATCTCATCCTGGACCACCTCACCGCTTCCGGTGTGCTCGACATGGAGCCGCTGGGCTCCTGCCCCGCGGGCGGGTGCGGGTCCTGTTCTTCCGCCTCCGCCTGCGCGGGCCCCAGCAACACCCGCGGGCCGGTGCTGCTTAAGCTTCGCCGCCCTGCGGACCGCTAATCGGCCCCTCCAGAGTCGGCAGGCGGCGGGTGCGCAGGCGAGTGAGAAGCTCGGAAGCGTCGGCAGGTGTGAGGTCCTGACCCGCCATCCTGACTGGGCCCGCGACGAGGTCGAAGCGCACGGTGCGCACGCCGGCGAGGTGGCTCAACGGCCCCACTTTCAGCGTGAGCTCCTGAATGTGAGGGGTGCCAATTACCATGACGCGGCGGTTGACACGGCCGCGGTGGACGATGGCGACCGGCTGGGGTTCATCCACCAACGTCACCGACTGCTGCTTGCGGTCGATAGGGCTGACCCACGTCGCGCGCCGCGGCGAGGTGTACGTGGGCTGCGTGTGTCCTTCGGGTCGGGCGTAGTCCTCAATCTGTGTGCGGTCCAAATCAGAAACGAGCGCCAGCAGCTCCAGTGCCTGCTCGCGGGTACCTACCGGCAGGATGCGCGTAGAACCTGACTGTTTGCCGCTGCTCTTCGCGCCATAGCCTGCGACCGACACGTGCACCTCGTACCAGCCAAACATTCGCCACAACAAAGGCTGGCTGACCCGAACACCGTGGATGCGATTGATGCGGATGGTCTGACGGCGACGATCCGCTAAGCCATAGGAGATGTTGAGGGAGTTAGAGGGGGCGTCGTGAAGCGCGGTGAACGTCCACGAGGAATCCACCAGGCTCCACACGCGGCCTAGGTAGCCCACGATGACCGGCAGAAGCGCCGTCCACATGCCAGGAATAAAGAGCAACCCACCGATGAAGATCGCGGTCACGAGTGTGGGCAGACGAAACAGCTCCGCAAGAAGCGTGCGCAGGATAGGAATCTCCGGAATCAAGGCATCCGCGGCGGGTTCTTCCTCTACCTCCACGCTCGGTGCAGTTGCCGAGCCCCCTCCGTGCGTGCGGCGCAGCAATTCTTCACGCAGCTCTTCCGCCTTCGCCTTGGACAGGTACTCGATCTTGATGACGGATGACCTACCGCCAGCGGTCTCCACGCGCACCGTAGCCAATCCCAGCAAGCGTGCAATGACGGATTCCACCACATCCACAGCCTGAATGCGCTCATAGCGCGCGGAGCGGAATGACGTGGAAATAACACCATGCCGTAGTGCAATTTCATCCTCGGTGAGCTTGTAGCCCAACTTGCGCCACCAGATGCTGGACACCAGCCAGATGACCGCGCACAATAGCACGAAGCCACCGATACCGAGCAGCGTTCCGCGTCCAACCTCGCCTAGGTGACCACCTTGCAGGTAGGACAGAACGTCGGAGAGCATCGAGGCGTTGATATTGAGAACAAAGACGGCCACCAGGGCCAGAATCAGCGACCAAAAGCGCAGCAGTGGGGTGAGGCGATGGACGCGGGTGTAGCCGTCGACGTCGACAAGCGCGCGATCCTTCACAGTCCGCTCATCCTCTCACGTGCCTTGATGGCGAGGCGTTCGCGCAGGGCATCGGCGTCAACTGCGGGTAGGCCGGGGATGGTGGCATCGCTGCTTGGCGACGCCGTATGCAGCTTCACCTTTTTCAGTCCCATCGCCCGTTCCACGGGGCCGGCGGTGACGTCGACGAACTGGATACGGCCGTAGGGCACGACGGTGAAGGTGTGCCAGATTTTGCCGCGGGTGACTAAGAGTTCGTCTGCGGTCTCCTGCCAACCTAGGTTTTTCACCTGCGCGGGAATGAGCCAGAGCTCATACAGCGCCCACACAACGAGTGCGCCGGCCACCCAGTAGAGCCAGTCCCAGAAGAAATATGCAGCGGCTGCTGCGAGGGCGGCGAGGATAATATCCCAGCTCAAATTCGTGATGTAGCGGGCCTTGGTGAGCTTAGGCGATACCGGATTCATGCCACCATTTTAACACGGACCCTTGACAAGTCGTTGGGTTTATACAACACTGTGATGCATGTCCCCAAAGAAAAAGCCCACACGCCCATTATTTAACCGGGTGCGCGTGCTCCGCGTTGAACGGGACATGACGCGTGCGCAGCTTGCCGAGATGATTGGGGTCAACCCCCAAACCATCGGCGCGCTCGAACGCGGCGACCACTCCCCCAGTTTGGATCTCGCTTTCAACATCTGCGAAGTCTTCAACCTGCCTGTGGAAGCCGTGTTCTCCCGGACCGAATTCACCCCTATGTCCTCCGAAATCTATCGCAAAGGATAAACCACACATGTCCGCCTCTATTCCCGATTCCGTAAAGACCCGCAAGCGCTACATCACCCTGGCCGACTTGCCCGCCGGCCTCATCATTCTTTCCCTCGCCCTGCAGTTCTGGTCCCTGTTCACCTCGCTGATGGTGGCCGCCCTCGGAACGTTGCTGTGCGCGCTCATGACCACGCGCCTGCGCACAACCATCAACTCGGCAGACCTGCCCACAGCGGAGCTCGATGAGTACCAGATGCAGCAGCACGTCGAAGCGCGCGACGACGGCCTCAAGTACTCCCTCGCCGCACTTGTCATCCTGCTGCTGGTCACCGGCGTCATTAGCTGGGGAGCAAAGACCATGCCCATCATGGATGGCGTGTTCGTCTCCTTGCTCTACTTCAAACTCATCCTGCTCTTGCTGGTGTGGCTGCCCTTCTCCGTGGCGCGCTCCCTCGCTGGAAAGATGAACCGCGACGAGCTCATCTCCAAGGAGTAAACCATTTAGCGGAAGTCCCGCGAGCCGCGCGAGAGTGCCTCACCAAAGGCCAGCGGCTCCAGCTGGTCCGCGGCAATGGTGACCGCGCCAGAGGCATTCTGCACGATGCCACGCACGATGAGCGCGGGCGCGGTGCGGGCGGTGACCTTGTCCCGGGCCCACAAACCGGGCGTGACCATGACGTTCATCAACCCGGTCTCATCCTCCAATCCAAAGAACACCACACCGCCTGCAGTCTGCGGGCGCTGGCGGTGCGTGACCACCCCGGCAATGCGCACGCGAGTGCCGTCCTCCACGCCTGGCAAGTCCGCGGCACACAGTATCCCGCGGGCCCGCAGCGCCCCGCGCGCCTGCTCCATCGGCTGCTGGTCGTGCGTCACTCCGGTGCTTGCCACATCCGCCGCCATGAGCTCAAACGCACTCATCCCGGGAAGCGCGGGCGCCGCGATGGCCGACAGCCCCGGCAGCATCCCCGCCCGCTCCGTCGCCGCCACACCGGCCTGCCACAGCGCTTGACGCCGCTCCACCCCAAAGACATCCAGGGCCCCCGCCACCGCGAGGGCCTCCACGTGATCGACGGTGAGATCAGCTCGGCGGGAAAGATCCGGAACGCTGCTAAACGGCGCGGCCGCCTCAATGCGATCAGCGGCCTTATCGCCCAGCCCCTTGATGAGGTTGAGCCCCAAACGGATACGCACCTGACCATCCTCCCCCACCACGGTGCGGGCCTCGCGACCCGAATCGTTAACAGTGGCCGGCAGCACCTCCACGCCGTGACGGCGCGCATCCTGAATAAGGGACTGCGGCGAGTAGAAACCCATCGGCTGCGCGCGCAACAGACCCACACAAAACTGCGCCGGATAGTAGCGCTTAAACCACGCCGAAAAGTACACCAAAGAGGCAAAAGACTGCGAGTGGGACTCCGGGAAGCCATAGGCGGCAAAAGCCACAATCTTGGTCCACAGCTTGTCCGCGACCTCGCCGGTAATCCCGTTGGTCTCACACAATCCGTCATAGAAGCGCTGCTTGAGCGCGGCCATCCTCTCCGGCGAACGCTTCGAGCCCATCGCGCGGCGCAGGTCATCGGCCTCTGCACCGCTAAAGCCGGCGGCATCGACGGCAATCTGCATCAGCTGCTCCTGGAAAAGCGGAATGCCCAGCGTCTTGCCCAGGGATTTCTCCAGCACCGGATGGTCGTACTCCACCGGCTCTTTACCATCGCGGCGGCGCAGGTAAGGATGCACCGACCCGCCCTGGATGGGGCCGGGGCGAATGAGCGCGACCTCCACCACGAGGTCGAAGAAGACCCGCGGCTTGAGCCGCGGCAGCGTATTAAGCTGTGCGCGCGATTCCACCTGGAACACGCCCACCGCATCCGCGCGGCAGAGCATGTCATAGACGTCAGGGTCCGCCAGGTCCAGCTCCCACAGGTTGACCTTCCGGCCGGTGGTCTCCTCCACCAAATCCATCATGTGATGCAGGGCCTCGAGCATGCCCAAGCCCAGCATGTCGAACTTCACCAACCCCGCCGCGGCGCAGTCGTCCATATCCCACTGCAGCACCGAACGGTTCTCCATGCGCGCCCACTCCACGGGCACGACATCCGCAATCGGCCGGTCACACAACACCATGCCACCAGAGTGAATGCCCAGGTGGCGCGGCTGGCCGAGGAACTGCTCGGCTAAGGATTCGACGTCGCCAGGCGCGGGTGCTACGCCTTTCGACCACGCATCGGCCGAGCCTTGCGGATAGCCCAACGCCCGGGCAGCATCCCGCAGCGCGCCTTTGCGACGGTAGGTGATCACGTTGGCCACCTGCGCGGCACGCTCGCGGCCATGCTTGGCGTAGACGTACTGGATAACCTCCTCACGCCGCCCGGATTCAATATCAATATCAATATCCGGCGGGCCGTCTCGGTCCGGGGACAAAAAGCGTTCAAAGAGCAGCCCGGCGGAAATCGGCTCCGCATTCGTAATCCCCAGCGCGAAACACACCGCTGAATTCGCCGCCGAGCCGCGCCCCTGGCACAGGATGTTCTCCCGCCGGCAAAAATCCACGAAGTCGCACACAATAAGGAAGTAACCCGGAAAACCAAGCTGCTTGATAACGCCCAGCTCGTACCTCATCTGCTCCCAGGCCCTGCGCCGAATTTCCTCGGGACGCGAGGCATAGCGCGCCGCCGCGCGCTCGAAGGTGAGATGCTCGAGCCACGACATTTCGGTGTGACCCTCCGGCACATCGAAATCCGGCAAGTTGGGAGCGAGCGCCTCCCAGGTGAAGCTGCACTCTTCGAGGACCCGTATGGTTTCCGCGATGAGTTCTGGCCGGTCTGGAAGCAATTGCGCCATCTGATCCCCAGAGCGCAGCCAGGGAGCACCCATGGGGTGGGAGTTGGGGGAGGCGTCGACAAGCGCGAGGCGCTGGGCCAGCGCAAGCTTGGCCCCAGCCAGCCTGGCACGGTCCCGCGTAGCCGCAGCGGGCCGGGCAGTGGCAATGGCGCGCGGAACGGGGAGATTATCCAGCGCCGCGTGGTGGTCGGCGTCCTCCGGAGTTTGGGTACAGGAGTACTCCAAAACCATGCTGTCTATTTTAATTCTTTCGCTCAAAAGATCGAAATGCTCTGCCCATTCCCACCCCACAAGGAAGAAACAATGCTCCTGCAACTCCGCCGCAATATCCGCCAACGGCGGATAGGATACCGCGCCCTTCTCCCCCGCCTCCATGCGCGCGCGGGAGATGAGCCGCGACAGACGGCGATAACCCTCCGGAGTGCGCGCCAGGACGGTCAGCGGAGCCGGATCAAGACTGAGCTCCGCGCCAAAAACGGCAGGCAGCCCCACCTTAGCGGCCGCCTCCGCAAACTTCATGAGCCCATAGAATCCATCCCTGTCTACCAGAGCCATTCCCTGCAAACCCAGCCCGACGGCGCGCGCTACAAGCTCTTCCGGCTCGGACGCGCCCCGCAAAAAGCTATAGGAGCTCACCGCATGCAACTCCGCGAAGGGCACAGTAGAGTGCCCCACCTTCGGCTCATCCGTAGTCTGCGGCAGATGGTCCACCGACACCGGAATGGGCCCCGGGCGGCCGGACAGAATCCGCTCCACGCGGGACCACGGCAGCGCTGCACCCCCGTTGAACCTCATAGCCCCACACCCTAAATTAGAACAATAGTTCGCGTCAAGGTTTTCGTTGAACAATCACCGAAATAGACAAAGCGGTTCAATCATTGCTAGTTTTCGAGCAGTGTAATCACCTGCGGCATCCCTGCATGCCGCACAAACAATGAAGAAGGGACACTAGACCCATCATGAGCATCCGTCGCGCACTCGCTGCCACCTCCGCAGCCGTCATCGCCGCCACCGGCCTGGTTGCCTGCTCCTCCGATTCCTCGGACTCCGCTGAGTCCAAGGACTCCGGCGAGGCCATCACCAAGGACTCCACCATCACCATCGGCACCACCGATGCCAACATGGAAGAGTGGGCTGTCTTCCAGGACCTGGCCAAGGAGGCTGGCTACGACGTAAAGCTGGAGAACTTCGCGGACTACAACACCCCGAACCAGGCTCTGGATCAGGGCCAGCTGACCGCTAACAAGTTCCAGCACCTGCAGTTCCTCGCTAAGTACAACCAGGGCAACGGCACCGACCTCGTTCCGCTGGCATCCACCGAGATTTACCCGCTGGCCATCTACTGGAAGGACCACGAGGATCTCTCTGACGCCGAGGGCCAGGAAGTTGCCATCCCGAATGACTCCACCAACCAGGGCCGCGCTATCGGCCTGCTGGCTCAGGAGGGACTGGTTACCCTCAAGGAGGACAGCCCGCTGATCCCGACTCCGCTCGACATCGACGAAAAGAAGTCCAAGGTCACCGTCACCCCAGTCGACGCCGCCCAGACTCCGGCCGCGTACGGCGAGGGCAAGCCGGCCGTCATCAACAACTCCTTCCTGGAGCGCGCCGGCATTGACCCGAAGTCCGCTGTTGCGCAGGATGACCCGAACTCCACCGAGGCCGAGCCGTACATCAACGTATGGGCCGTACGTGCAGAGGACGCAGACAACGAGACCCTCCACGAGCTGGCCAAGCTGTGGAAGGATCCGAAGGTCACCGAAGCTGTCCTGAAGTCCTCCGGTGAGACCGCCGTGGCTGTGGACCGCCCGCAGGAGGAGCTCCAGGAGATTCTGGACCGCCTCGAAGAAGAAGCCTAAGCTCCCCGCTACTCCACATGTCCCCCCGCGTTCACGCTGAAGTGCGTGGCCGGGGGATTTGGCCGTTACACACGATTCACATAACCCCACAAGGACACCCCACGTGACTGACTACTCTGGCGCCCAGCGCGGCACCCGGATTGAGTTCCACAACATCACCAAGGTCTTTAAGAACAAAAAGACCACTACTAAAGCACTCGACAATGTCTCCCTGACCGTCGAGTCCGGCGAAATTGTCGGTATCATCGGCTTCTCCGGCGCAGGTAAGTCCACGCTGGTGCGCATGATCAACGGCCTCGATACCCCAACGTCGGGAGAGCTGCTTCTCGACGGCACCAATGTCGTCGGTATGCCCGAAAAGCAACTGCGCGGCATCCGCCGCAACATCGGCATGATCTTTCAGCAGTTCAACCTCATGTCCTCACGCACCGCGGCGGGCAATATTGAATACCCGTTGAAGCTGCAGGGCGTCGACAAGCAGGAGCGTAAAAAGCGCGTCCAGGAGCTGCTCGACTTCGTCGGCTTGTCTGACAAGGGCGATAACTACCCGGAGCAGCTCTCCGGTGGCCAGAAGCAGCGTGTTGGCATTGCCCGCGCATTGGCGACGCAGCCTTCGCTGTTGCTTGCGGACGAAGCCACCTCCGCTCTCGACCCCACCACCACACACGAGGTCCTCGACCTTTTGCGCAAGGTCAACCGCGACCTCGGCATCACCATCGTGGTCATTACCCACGAGATGGACGTCGTGCGCTCCATCGCCGACAAGGTCGCCGTCATGGAGGCCGGCCGCGTCATTGAGGACGGCAGCGTCTACGAGGTCTTCTCCCACCCGAAGACGAGCGTGGCCGAGAAGTTCGTGGCGACGTCGCTGCGCAACACCCCGGACATCGTCGAAGCCGATGATCTTCTGGCTCACGAAGGCCGCCTGTTCACCATCAACCTGACCGAGAAGTCCGGCTTCTTCGACGCTGCCGGCAAGCTCGGCGACAAGGGCGTATCCATCGCCGTCGTCCACGGCGGTATTACGACCCTGCAGAAGCATTCCTTCGGCAAGCTCACCGTGCGCCTCAACGGCCCGGCAGAGGCCATCGAAGAATTCTACGCCCACATGCAACGCACCACCGAGATTGAGGAGATTCAACGATGACCGTCACTTACCTCGCGGAGGCCAACTGGGACCGTCTAAGTGGCACGCTTGTCGACGCCATCAAAGACACCCTCATCATGGTCGCCACCACCATGGTGCTCGCCGGCCTCATCGGCCTCGTTCTGGGTATCTTGCTCTACACCACCCGCCCAGGCGGCATCCTGCAGAACAAGGTTATTTACTTCATCATCAATATCCTGGTGAATTTTATCCGTCCGATTCCGTTCATTATCTTGCTGGCCTTTGTCCAGCCACTCACGGTGGCGGTGTTGGGCAGTTCCATTGGCCGCGGACCAGCAACGTTCGTCATGGTCATCGCTGCAACCTTTGCGGTGGCGCGCATCGTGGAGCAAAACCTCGTGGCGCTGGATCCGGGCGTCATTGAGGCGGCCCGCGCCATGGGCGCCTCACCGTGGAAGATCATCACCACAGTCATCGTCCCAGAAGCGCTGGGCCCGCTGGTGTTGGGCTACACCTTCCTGTTCATCGGCATCGTCGACATGTCCGCCATGGCCGGCTACGTCGGCGGCGGCGGCTTGGGTGACTTCGCCATCGTTTACGGTTACCGCGCCTTCGAGTGGGAAGTCACCGTGGTGGCTACCCTCATCATCATCGTGCTCGTGCAGGCAGCTCAGTTCTTCGGCAACTGGCTGTCAGCGAAGATTATGCGCCGCTAGCCGCGTCGCGTCCTACCTACGTGTCGCGTCCTAAGACGCGACACGCGACATAAAAGCGAGAGGTCTTTGGCTCGTCTCCGCAGGAGGAGACGACGCCGGAGGCCTCTTTTTCTTCCAGCTCCACAACCCACGCGCGGCCATCGGCATGCCGCACGGTGACACTGTCCCCCGCAGCAGCCTCAGCTGCTGCGTCGACGTGGAGGTCGCCGTAGTGGAGGGTTTCGGGGGCGTCGAGAAGCATCCGCGCCACCGCAAGTTCCGCTACCTGGCCCTGCGGTGTGTTCAGTCCCGAGCCGCGGTTCGCTGGGTAAAAGTACTCGCCGCGCAGCGCCTTGCCCACGAGCTCGCGGCCGGCCTCCACGTTGAGGCGCCCGAAGGAATAACCCCACGGCATGAGCAGCACCGACGGCGCGAAGCGATGGCCCTTGGTGTGCGAGGTCTCCCACACCGTCTCCTCATATTCACAGGCTAGCGACGCCGCCAGTGGGCGGCCCTTCACCGCGCAGCAGGCATCGCGTTTAGCGTGCGTGCACACCAGTACCAGCGGCAGGCAGGTGCCGCGCGGGTTCTCCAAGTCGAGGTCGAGGATGTCCTCCGGGCCGTTGAGGATGTAATCCTGTACCAGGCCCTCCTGCGCCCAGACGATAAAGCAGCGGAAATGTCCCGTTCCACGCTCCCGCCCGGCGCGTCCAGGGCGGCGGATGAGCTGGAGGCCAGCTACCCCCTTGAGCTTAGCTTTGAGCTTGTCGGTGAGGCCGGGGCCGAAGGTGTGGCCGTCAAGAACATCGCGGGACCAGGCCGCGGGCCACTCGAAGAGAACGTAGACGGATTCTTGCTTAGCGGTACCAGCCAGGGGTTCGACCTGGATGTCAGAGCAGAAGGTCATGGCTCCAGTTTAACTGTCATCACTTCTTTCACAACAATGTGGTTACGATGTTCACTTCGGTGCTAGGAATTTCTCTACCGGCAGCTACGCTCGGGAGTATGCCGAAACACACTCTCTCGCGCGCAGCTGCCTCCGTGGCAGCACTCGCTGTATCGAGTGCGCTCGTGCTGCAGGGCTGCTCCGCGTCCTCTGACGACGCCTCCGCCCCCACCGCCACGCTCGACGCCACCCTGTCCGGCGCTTCCACCTCAACCGCCACCGTCACCGCCGCTCCGGCCCAGAACGCCACGGCCCCAGCCGGACTAACCCCACTGGGCGATGCCAACTTGGAGATGAAAACCCTCCGCCCGCCGGCACCCTCCGAGCTGGTCGTGACGGATGTGCGCGTGGGCAAGCACGATAACTTTGAGCGCGTCGTCTTCGAATTCGTCGGCAATGGCTCACCGGGCTGGCACATCGATTACACCGACTCCCCCGCCCAGCAGGGATCCGGCAACCCCATCTCGTATGAGGGCTCAACGGCTCTCGACGTCAGCATCGATGGCACCGCGTACCCATTCCAGCTCGACATGGAAGACCCGAACATCGGCACCGTCAAGGGCGCTGGCGGCATGGTCACCCAAGTTGTCAGCGGCGGCACCTTTGAGGCGCGTTCGCAGTTCGTCGTCGGGCTCGACGGGCGCCACCCCTACTCCGTCCAGGTGCTCAAGGCGCCAACACGTCTGGTTATCGATATCCAGAATTAGGTATACGTCGCCTCCACGGACCAGCGCCCGCCTGCCCACACAAGAAGCCAGGCGCGCTGGCCGTTCTCGTTGTCACCGACCACTTGCAGGCGCGCGCAGCGCTGCGCCTCGTTGGGGTCCCACCATCCGGTGTCCACTGGCCAAGGCCCGGCCCACCCGGTGACGCGGTAGCGGTTTCGTCCCCAGCCCAGGCCCGCGGGCTCGCCGGAGAGGAGGGCCTCGGCGGTGACGATGATGTCGCGCGCGGAGGCGTCGATAAGCCGAATGCGCGCGGCCGGGTGCGCCAGGCTCGCCGGCAGCGGTGCGGGGATACGCCCTGGCCACGTGCCCTCCGGGGCGGGGTCACGCTGCTCGCCGTAGGGAACCAGCTCGATACGCTCGGCCACCCCACGCCCCGCTGCTGGCCGCGGCTGCAGCACACGGTCCACACCGAGCTGGGACTGCACGCGCGCAATAACCCGCTTTGCCTGCTCAGTCGATTCACCCGCGCCCCACAGCACGCCATCCCCGGGCGGGGCGACTTCCACCGGCTCCAGCACCAGCTTCTCCACACCCCCACCCTCGCCCGCCCGCGCACTACTCAACCACCCATCGAGCTGCCAGCGCACGCGGTCTGCCGTGGCGGCTTCACTCAGCGCTTCCTGGGTGCGCCAGATACGCTCCAGGCGCGTGCCGCCCTCGAATTCGGCGATGACCCGCAGACGCACACAGATAAGCCCCGCATCATCCAATGCCGCGTGCAGTCGCGCCGCCAGCTGGCGCGCGGCGAAGGCCGCGGCATCCACGCGCTCAAGCGGTTCCTCGAAGGCCTGCTCCACGCCGAGGTCAGGCCGCTGAAGCTCCGGAGCTACTCGCCTATCCGGCGCGGCGGAGGCCACCGCGTGGCAGCGCCGCCCCGCCTCACCGAAACGCGTGGTGACCTGCCGCAGTGGCAGGCGCGCCAGCTCACCCAACGTGCGCACGCCGAGACGATGAAGAGTATGGACCACCTCGGGCGGGCAGCCGAGCGAGACTTCCGCAGCCAGCAACCCCACCGGTTGCTCCGCCAGAAACTCCCGCGACCCACCTTCTGACACCACCGCGCCGAGGTTCTCGTGGCGCGCGGCAATGAGCGCGGTGGCAATCTCGTCTGCGACGCCGACGGTGGCGTCGAGGTGGGCTCTGGAGGAGGCGTCGACAAGCATCTCCACTGCCCTATCTTCGCTTCCGTGGAAACGCCCCGCCGCGCGCGCATCCACAATAACCAGGCCGGGGCGCAGGACCTCCACCGAGGACGCCACCGCATCAAGCCCCGCGGCAATCCCTGCGAAGACTGCGCCATCGCGGTCCGGGTTAGCCTCCTCCACGCGCACATCCGGCAGCACCGCCTGGGCCTGGCGCACGCGCATGCCGCGGCGCACCCCGGCCCGGCGCGCCGCCGCGTTACACACCACCACGTGGTGCTGGGAGGCAATCACACACGCTGCCCTGTCGGCGTCCTGCAGCGCCTGGATGGGCCAATCCGGGAACCACAGGGCCGCGACTCTCATACCACCTCCAAGCGTGGCCGCTCAGCGCGTTCGCCGCAGGTGAGGATCCCACGACGCGGGCGCGTGCTTTTCGACGCCACCCGCACCTCAATGTCCACTCCCCTAATACGCCCCACGCCGCGGCCCACGCCGCGCACCGCCACGACGTCCGCACCGATCTCCGTGACCGTGCCCGGCAGCCGCACCCCGACGGTCAGCAGCGCCGCCTGCCCACCACGCACCTTGGCCAGCACGGGGCGTGCCCGCGTGGGGCTGAGCTCGCCCACGCCTTTGTGCACGACGAGGTCCAGCCCCTCACACAGCACACCGGTCACCGCCCAGGGCTCGACCCCAGGATCGGGCACAACGATGACCCGGGAGACATCCCCTTCCTCGGCCACCTGTGCGAGTGAAAGGTCTGGCCAACCCACGATGCCGACATGTCCGCCCGCCGCGCTAACATGACTTACGAGCTCCACCACCAAGGCCGCACAGTCCGCACAGGAGGTAACCTGCTTTCGAGGCAGGCCACCGCCAGGGAGCAGGGATGATAGCGCATCGGGAACGCCAAGGATTTCCACCTCGGGCTGGACATCTACCGCCACATCTGGCGTTTCTAGGCGCTGAATCTGGGCGCGCAAAGCCGCAACCTGGTCAGCCCGTGACCCACCCGCTAAGCGAACACCTGTTTGATTCATGGCTCCATTATGAACCTCCCACCGGACACGCGCAATTGCGCTGGTAGCGTTAGGCGGCATGAACCCCCTCCACGCGCACACCACCCCCATCCCCACTCCGCTGTGGGTACGCCTCGGCGCCTCGCTGCTGGCCGGTGCCGCCGTGACGGTCGGTACAAGCAGCATCCACTTCGGCTTGGCCCTGGGGCTGAGTCTGGTCTTCATCCTCGCTGCCTGCGCGCTGACGATTCTGCACCCCTACCGCGTGCGCATGCGCGAGTTCGCCGAGGACCACAACGTCACCATGGTGCCTTCCATAGCGCAGCTTCTACCGCTCATGGTGCTGTGGTTAGCCATCATGGTCGCCCCGCTCATCGCCTTGCCGGTGTGGGGCAGCGTGCTCGTGGGAGTCCTTGTCGGCGGGGCCGCGTTCGTTCTTTTCCCGCACGTGGACGGCTCTCGCAAGCTCGCTTATGCGCCCCCGGCTTAGACTCGCCCTGCCGCCGAAACCGGTCTCTATCTAGCCGTACTAACCGGGGACGTTGATTGACCTAGGGAGACCTCTATGTGTTGTGCAGTTATTCCTGCACGATTATAGTGCAGGAATAACTGCACGACTATTGGAGGTTCGATGACACCCCGCACATATGAGCACCCCCCTGCCGCCGACATAAGCTTGCCCCGGGTTTTGGCAGCGTTGAGCGATCCGACGCGGCTGGAGATGGTCCGTCGGCTAGCTGATGGCGAGGAGCATGACAGCCTGGAACTGGCGGAAGACCTGCCTCGCTCAACGCTCACGTACCACACCCGAATGCTGCGCGAAGCAGGCGTGACGTGGACCCGAGGCGAAGGCCGAGCGTGTCTGATTCGGTTGCGCCACGATGACCTTGAGTCCCTATTTCCGGGGGTCTTGGGCGCTGTGATTGCGAATGCCGCACCACAGGAGCACTCGTGATCCGGCGTCTGTGGCCCTTCATTATGGGCAGTGTCGCTTTGGGGCTCGACGCCTACGTGATCGCTGGCCTTCTGCCAGCGATCTCTACGTCTCTGGCATCCCGGGAAGCGACCGTCGGATTGGGTGTGGCTGCCTTCACGGGCGCCTATGCACTCGTTGGTCCAGTCCTGGCGGGGAGTGCAGGGCGCCATCCCTCGCGGAGTCTCGCGATCGCCTTGACGATCTTCACGGTGGCAAACATCGCCACGGCCCTGTCGCCCACGGTGTGGGTATTCCTCGTGGCTCGGGTGGTCGCTGGGGCCGCGGCCGGGGTGTACTCCCCGCTGTCCTCGGCTGTCGCGGCTGCTCTGGTCGGTGCGGAGCAGCGTGGCCGGGCTTTGTCGCTCGTCCTGGCTGGGCTAGCTGGAGGCACCGTGTTCGGTGTGCCAGTCGGGCTCATGCTGTCCGAGCGGTGGGGCTGGAGATCGGCAATCGCCCTCATCGTCATCACGGGAGCCTTGGCCATGGTAGGCATCGTGTGTCGAGACAGGAATCTGCCGGAGGTGCCCGCGTCCAGTCTGCGGCAACGCCTTAGGGCTATCACGCGTACCGACAATCTCGTCACGGTCACCGTCACGTTGTTGACCGGTGTCGCGTCGCTGGGTCTGTACACCTACCTCGCGCTCGTGCTCGGCCAGTCGAGTCTGTCCTCTCATCAGACGTTGGCGATCTGGGTGTGGGGCATCGGTGGGGCGATCGGGGCGTTGGGTATCGGGCGAGTCGTGGACCGCGGCCACCCGCTGAGGCTCAGCCTCATCCTGCTGGTCGGTTTGGCGTGTGCGCTGGCTGGCATGACCGCCAGCGAGATGCCTGCCGTGTTGCTGGTCAGCTTGCTCATCTGGGGGGTGTGTGGCTGGGCTTCACTGACACCGCAGCAGCACATTCTAATTGCCTCCAACCCGGAGGACGGAGCCACGGCTGTGGCCGCCAATGCATCGGCTAACTACCTCGGCTCAGCCCTCGGGGCAGTCTGCGGGTCCGTTCTGGTCGGGCAGGACTGGTCGGCTGGCGCCCTCTGCCTCGCAGCAGCCGCGGTCGCCGCCGGCGCTGTGCTCCTTCAGTTGGCACGCACGCGTATGGACCACCGCCTTGGGTAGCCCATCCGAACGCCGCGCTGACGCCCCGCCACCGGCTGATCGTGGCGCACCTAGTCGTCGAGGACGGTTGTCCGGTCAGCAAGGTCGCCACACGGTTTCAGGTCTCCTGGCCCATGGTTAAGCGCTGAGCCGACCGCTCCTGCACGGGTCAGTCCATGCATAACCACTCCTCGCGGCCGCACCACTCTCCGAACAAGACCGCTGCGAAGACGGCCAAGCGTTGCATCCAGCTACGGCTTTGCCTTCGCGAGGGCCCAGTGCGACTCGCATGCCGGCTCGGCGTTGCACCGTCAACGGTTCATCGGAGCCTGACTGACGCGCATCTGAACCGGCTGTCCCACGTTGACCGAACGTCAGGGGAGCCGGTTCGCCGCTACGAGCATGACCATCCTGGCGCGATGCTGCACGTCGATGTGAAGAAGCTCCGCAACATCCCTGACGGCGGAGGCTGGCGCTATGTCGGCTGACGGCAGGGCGAGAAAACAGCGCCGCCACACCCCGACAAGCCCAGAGACAAATACCGGGACCCGTTGATGGGCAAGGCCTATGTCCACACCATCTTTAACGACCATTCCCGCGTCGCCTACCCCGAGATCCATGACGACGAAACCGCGATCACCGCCACCGCTGTCCGGGTGAGGGTGGTCGAGTGGCTCAACGCCTGCGGCGAGCTCGAGGGCTGGTTGCACTACTACAACCACCAACGTCCCCGGTCAGCACATCTAGCCGGCTCCCGCCTCCATCGGTAACCTGTCACCGCCGCCCCCTAACTGGTCGACGTCCTCTCTAATCTAGGTCATGCGAAGCGGCCCAGCGGGTGAGCTGATGGCGGTTGGACTGCTGCGTCTTGCGCAAAATGTTGGACGCGTGCGTTTCCACCGTCTTCACCGAAATGAACAGCTGCTTGCCAATTTCGCGGTACGTATAGCCGCGAGCGAGCAGCCTCAAGACCTCCAGCTCGCGCCGCGTGAGCGCATCCACTGCTGGATCCTGCCCCTCCTCAGGCTCTGGCGCAGGAGCACCGGAAGCAAAAGCGTCGAGGACAAAGCCCGCCAGCCGCGGAGAGAAATACGCGTCCCCGCTGTTGACCTGCACTATTGCTCGGGCCAGGTCCGAGCCGGAAATATTCTTCGTCACGTAGCCGCGCGCGCCCGCCCGAATCAGCGCAATCACATCCTCCGCCGCATCCGACACACTCAGCGCCAGATACACCGGCCGCGAGAGCTGGTTGGCCGTCGCGTTAATGACGGCAAGGCCGCCGCCGTCGGGCATGTGGACGTCGAGAAGCACCACGTCCGGGGCAGTGCGTGCAATGCCCTCCAGCGCCTCGGCGACGGTCCCAGCGTCGCCCACGATCTCAATCTCCTCCGACGCCGCCAACTCGGCGCGCACGCCCGCACGGAAAACGGAGTGATCATCAACCAAAAAGACCTTCACCATGCTCATAACGCTACCGCCAGCTCCACCTCGGTGCCTTCCCCCGGGATCGAGGAAATCCGCACGCGCCCACCGACGCTCTCTACGCGCGCGCGAATACTGTCACGAATGCCGTGTCTATCAGCGGGAATATCCTCTACGTCAAAACCCACCCCGCGGTCGCGCACAAAGATGCTCAACTCGCCCGCCAGCAACTCCGCATACACATCCACCGCACCCACGCCCGCATGTTTCCCGGCGTTGACCATCGCCTCGCGCGCTGCCTGAATAAGCAGCTTCGCAGACTCCGTCAGCTCCGCATCCTCGCCCACCGTCACGGGAGAGACCCGCAGGTCGAAAAGGTCCTCTACCTCCCCACACGCCGCCTCGAGGGCGCCGAAGCAAGTGGTGGGGGCGGCGGAGGGGGCGTCGAAAAGCCAGGCCCGCAGCTCGCGTTCTTGGGCACGTGCCAAGCGAGTCACCTCACGAGGTTCCTCCGCCCGCTTCTGAATCAGCGCCAGCGTCTGCAGCACCGAGTCGTGCAAGCGGGCGGCAATCTCCGCGCGCTCTTCCGATACCGCCTTCGCCGCCTGTTCCTGCGACAGCGACCGCCACAGCTTCAGCACCAGCGGCACCACCAGCGCGCCAAAGCCCACCAGCGTCAGCGCCGTGGCCACAATCGCCGAGCCCGATCCGCTCTCCCACGTCACCGCCGCCACCACGACGCCACCGAGCACCAAGGCGGCACCGGCTGCCACGGCGACCAACCCCACCGGTGTGTTCAGCCCTCGGTCGTAGGCCAACCACGCCAACACCGCGCCGATGGCCACCACTGCCAACGGCACCGCCGCGCTTGGCGACGCCCCCGACACCCCCAGCACGCCCACCGCACTGCCCGCCAGCGCCAGGGCCACCAACCCGAGGGAGAGGGGGCTGCGGCGGGAGGAGGGGGCGTCGTCAAGCGCGGGCGTGAATATCCACAGACCCGCATAGGCCAGCGCCCCTACCCCACCCAGCAGGGACAACGCAGTCAAGGCGATGCGTACGGAGAGCACCGGAACCTGCAGATGCCGCGCAAGCCCCGCAGCCACGCCGGCCACCACGCGGCCAGACTGGGGGCGCGCCATCACGGGATAGGGCGCCGCGTTCTCTGCGGGCACATAGGGCGAAGTCATACTAGCTATAGTCCCACGCTCCACCCCTCGGGCACATCGGGGACAACCCTGAGGTCGAAAAATCAGGGCGATTACCGATACCGCCGCGAGGCCCCACGCGGCACCATAAAAGTATGACGAAGAACAACACACTCAACCAGATGTGGGCGACCCGCCCCGTCCGCCTTCCCAAAAAGCAGGGCGGCGACTCTCACATCGCGGGTGTCTGCGAAGGCATCGCGGTGCGCTACCAGGTCGATCCCACGCTCGTGCGCGTGGCCTTCGTGGTCGCCGCGCTCGCCTTCGGCGGTGGCATCGCCGCCTACCTCACCGCGTGGGCGCTCATGCCGCGCTTTGGCTCACCCTACTGCCCGCTCGATGCGGCCCTGGGCAAGGACGGCGTTAAGGAGGAGCAAGAGCTCGGCTGGATCCTCATCGTCGGTGTCCTTCTTACTTTTAGCTCCGGCCCGCTGCTCCTCAGCGGACAATCCCTCGCAGGCCTTCCACCCGCTGTGCTGACCTTCGGGCTGCTGGCGCTGGCGTGGTACGCCCTTCACCAACGCGAACCGCTACCGCCCAGCGGGCTGTTGGCCACTGAGCAGCCGGTGCGCGAGGAGCCAGTCGACCTCACGTCTTATACTCCGGCAGACGGCCACCCCTTCCCGCCAGGCCGCGCGGCCCCGCCGTCCTGGGATCCGCTCGGCGTGGTACCTGAAGCTTGGGACCTACCGGAGCCGGGGCCGCGGGAAGAACCGATAAAGAAGCGCGGTTCGCAGTGGGCTGAGGGCGCAATTGCGCTAGGTGCCGTCGGCGTCGCTTTGACGATTGCTTTCCTGGGAGTCACCTTCGTCACCGAGGCTGACGACGAGTCCGGTTTCAGCGCCCGCTTCAACGTCGGTTCTCAACACATCGCGCCCACCCATGAAGATGAGCTCGAGGACTACTACGACCTGGGTATTGGCACCTCAACAGTGGATTTGAGCCAGATTAAAGAGCTTAAGACCAAGCATGATGTCACCATCGATATCGGCATCGGCAGCGTCGAGGTCATCCTGCCGAAGGACATCCCTGTATCACTCACCTGTGATGGCGGCTTGGGAGAAAGCAACTGCACCGACCGCCATGACCCCGGTGCGCTGCTGAATATCCGCATCGACCAGGGCATCGGCGAGCTCACGGTCACTGGCTAGACTTGCCTGCATGATTCACTTCGGCACCCTGCGTTCTGACGTCAGCACGAGGTAGTGAAAGCCACAAGGTGTGTACTGCGATTTCTTCTCTTAAGTAGCGGGGTTTGCCAAACTGGTTTAGGCTGTGGGCTATGCAACTGGGGGGTTACATTCAGGCACTAGCGCGCGGACTCGACGTGGTCGAGCAGTGCGCCGATGTCTCGCGCGCGCAGCTGGTGCAGATGGGCGCGCGGCCGGACTTCGCGGAGAAGCTGCTGCACCTGCACGCGGTGTATTTCGGCGACACTATGTTCCGCTCTCGGCAACGCAAGGCGCGCCGCACGCGGCACGACGTCTTCACGCTGCTCGATATTGAGCGCTATTGTTCTCGCCTCAAGGCGCGCAAGGCCTGGGAGCTGCGCCAGCTGCTCGCCGCTACCCCGCGGGAGAAAATCCCCATGGTGGCGAAGGCAAAGCTCAAGGAATGGCGCCCGCCGAAGGACCCGGAACCGGGCGTGCGGGTGACGCGCCGGGAAGGCCGCAACCACACGCTAAGCATTACGGATTCCTCGTTGAGCATCTCCAGGATGCTGGCCGTGCTCAAAACCACCGATAAGGATTTGCTCACCGCGGCGCATACGGTCTTCCGCGGCGGGGGCGGTTCGGGCCAAAAGCTCCAGTCCAACGTCATCGTGCGCCTCGATGAGCTGGACCGCATCGTCGACGGCGATGGCGAGGAGATTGAGCTGCAGCTCACCAACGGCGCCACGATGACCGGCGCGGACTTTGTGCGCGAGGCGCTTGCCGACGTCGGCCTCATCACCCTCGTCCATCCCCACGCCGGCCCCGTCAACTTGTACATGGCGAGCCGCTTCGCCAGCCCGAAGCAGCGACTTGCCTTGTCCGCGGAGCATCCCACGTGCGCGTGGCCGGGATGTAACGCGCCTGCCGACGAGTCCCAGATCCACCACCTCATCCGCTTCCAAGACGGCGGGCCGACCAATATGGCCAATATGGTGCCGCTGTGCGCGTATCACAATGCGGTCAACGACGATGACCCCGAGCGCCCCACCGGCCGCGGACGCCTCGATCGCATTGACGGCCGCGTGCACTACCTGCCGCCGTGGGCCGGACCGCCGGTCCCGATTCCCAGCCCCGCGCATCCGCCTCCCGACTCTTCGCCTGAAGCTATGGCTAGCTCGCGGCCGCATGACAGTGGGGCGCCCCCTGACCCGCCGCCGGATTCAGGAGAACCGCCCACGGGCTAGCCGCCCCGTTCCCCGTAGTGTCGAGCCCCGCGGTGTTAACCTGCGCTGGACTCCAGCCGCTCGCTGAGAAATCTTCTCGGCGTGCGGCTACTCGTGCGCGCCTTCAACGCGGGTATGCCTGCACACTGGCCCGCCTCAGGCTGCCGAGTGCCCTAGTGTGGGGAAGCATGACCCGTTTATCGTTGTTTCCTTGGCTCCTGCACGTCGCGATGTTGACCGCATGCGCCACGCCGGTGCCCGAAACGCCGAAAGACTCTACCGCGGCGTGTGAGACGGAGAATGCGTTTTACCACCAGCGCTACGGGCTCGGTGCGGAAGGCGTCACGGCGCTGCGAAGCGACGCCGTACCGCGCTTCTACTTCACCGTCACCGAAGGCGGTTTTGACCCCTGTGCACCGCTGAGTTACTCGGTGCTCACCGGTTCCTATGGCGACCTCGAGAAACCGAACGGGATTGTGGCGTCAACAGCCCAGGGTCTCATCGTCTGGGATGGCCCGAACCCCTTGGCTAACACGGGCGTAACAGCAGCAAGCATCGAAGATGTACAGGTGATTGGCGCCGACACCCTCCGCGCCACCTTCGGCCGCCGCGCCGGCGCTACCGCTGAAGGTGTCACCGAGCGCGCCACCGTGCAGCTCCGCATTCAGGGCGACCAGCTCGTCCCTGTCGGTGGTGATGTCGAACTCTATGTCAGCATCATCGGTGAGACCCCCACCATCATCCCCTAACAAAGGAACGAAAACGCACAACGCGGCCGAGCCCCATTCCTCAAGGGCCCGGCCGCGCACCGTCGCGAGGGAGTTTTACTCCCGCGCGTTTACTCCCACTCGATAGTTCCCGGCGGCTTCGAGGTCACATCGAGCACCACTCGGTTAACGTCCTTGACCTCGTTGGTGATGCGGGTGGAGATCTTCTCCAGCACATCATATGGCAGGCGGGTCCAGTCCGCGGTCATGGCGTCCTCAGAAGACACTGGGCGCAGCACGATTGGGTGGCCGTAGGTGCGGCCATCGCCTTGGACGCCGACGGAGCGGACGTCGGCAAGCAGCACCACCGGGCACTGCCAAATCTCGCCATCCAAACCGGCATTGGTCAGCTCGGTACGCGCGATGAGGTCCGCCTGGCGCAGGGTCTCGAGACGTTCCTCGGTAACCTCACCGATGATGCGGATACCCAGGCCCGGGCCCGGGAAAGGCTGGCGCCCCACGATTTCCTCCGGCAGGCCCAGCTCACGGCCAACGGCGCGAACCTCATCCTTGAAGAGCAGGCGCAGCGGCTCGACGAGCTCAAATTCGACGTCGTCAGGCAGGCCGCCCACGTTGTGGTGGGACTTAATGTTGGCGGTGCCGTCGCCGCCGCCGGACTCCACCACGTCCGGGTAGAGCGTGCCCTGCACCAGGAAGGCAGCATTCTGGCCGTCCAGCGCTTGGTCGACAACGCGCTCGAAGGAGCGGATAAACTCCGCGCCGATAGCCTTGCGCTTGGCCTCTGGCTCGGTCACGCCGGCCAGCTTGTTGAGGAAGGCCTCGCGTTCGTCAGCGGTGATGAGCTTCGCGCCCGTCGACGCCACGAAGTCCTTCTCCACCTGCTCGCGCTCCCCCGCGCGCAGCAGGCCGTGGTCCACGAAGACACACGTCAAGCGCTCACCGATAGCGCGCTGCACCAGGGCTGCAGCCACCGCGGAATCCACGCCGCCGGACAAGGCACAGATAGCGCGGCCATCCTCGCCGATTTGCTCACGCACATCCTCAATGAGGCGCTCCGCAATGTTCTCCGCGGTCCAGTTCTGCTCCAGGCCAGCCACCTCGGTGAGGAAGCGGGTCAGCACTTCCTGACCGTGTGGGGAGTGCAGAACCTCCGGGTGGTACTGAACGCCGGCCATCTTCTTGGACAGACACTCAAAGGCCGCGACAGGCGCGCCGTCGGAGGAGGCCGTCACCTCGAAGCCCTCCGGGGCCTCGGAGACGGAATCGCCGTGGGACATCCACACCTTGTGGGTTTCCTCTAGGCCCTTGTGCAGCACGCCGCCGGACACGGTCATGTCCGTGCGGCCGTACTCACGAGCACCAGTGGCAGCCACGGTGCCGCCGAGGACACGGGTCATGGACTGGAAGCCATAGCAGATGCCAAAAACCGGGATGCCCAGCTCGAGCAGTTCCGGCTTGAGCTCCGGGGCTCCGTCAGCGTACACAGAAGACGGGCCACCGGAGAGGATAAGCGCAGCCGGGTTCTTGGCCTTAATCTCCTCGACCGACGCAGAGTTGGGGACGACCTCGGAGTAGATGTTGGCCTCACGCACGCGGCGGGCAATGAGCTGCGCGTACTGGGCGCCAAAGTCCACCACGAGGACAGGACGCGGGGTTGTATTTGGGGTAGTCACGGCCACCAGTTTAACGCAGTACCCCCGTGCCAGTGAATGTTGGACAATAGTCCGCATGACCAATCCGCTCGCCATTCTTTGTGTCATCGGCTCGTGCATCTCGCTCCAGCTCGGCGCAAGCCTGGCCATCCAGCTATTTCCCCACGCGGGCACGTGGGGCACGGCGTCGATGCGTTTGCTTGTGGCCTCGGCAATCCTGCTTCTCATCTCGCGCCCGAAGGTCGACACATGGGGACGCGAGAAGTGGGTATCGGCCACCATTTTTGGCGTGTCACTGGGGTTGATGAACGGCTTCTTCTACGCGGGCATCGACCTCGTTCCGCTGGGGCCGGCGGTGACCATCGAGTTCCTCGGTCCGTTGCTGTTGGCGGCGGTGTTATCGCGCTCGCTTCGCGACGCCACCTGCGTCACCCTCGCCCTCCTCGGCATGGCCCTACTGGGCGTGGACTCGCTGACCGGAGAACCACTCAGCCCGCGCGGCGTGGTGTTCTTGGTGCTGGCGGGTGCCTGCTGGGCGGCCTATATCTTGGCCAGTAAGAAAGCTGGGGCGCTGTTCAGTGGGCAAGACGGCCTCGCAGTGGCGCTGTGTATCGGAGGGATCACGCTCCTCCCCCTCGGCGGCAGCGGCGCGGCGAAGCTGGTGAGCGATCCGCAGCTGTTCGCCTTGGCCTGCGGCACGGGCGTGCTGGCCTCGCTTATCCCCTACTCGCTCGAGTTCATCGCCCTCAAGCGCCTTGCCCCCAATGTCTTTTCCATCCTCATCGCCTTGGAGCCGGTGTTCGCAGCCTTCTTCGGCTGGCTGCTCCTAGCCCAAGGCGTGACCGCGCTCAAGCTCACGGCCATTGCCTTGGTCGTTGCAGCGTCGGTCGTTCAGACGATGGTGCCGGCACGCGGGCGCATTATCTTCCGCAAAATTGCACTGCGCCCGCGCCGCCGGCCGCGAACCTAGCGGACGGCCAGGCCAACCTTCTGGAAGGACTTCAGGTCCGTGTAGCCGCACTTAGCCATGGCCCGCTTGAGGCCACCCACGAGGTTAAGCTCACCCAGCGGCTCGTTCGACGGGCCGTGGAGAACCACTTCGAGGGAGGGGACCTCGCCCAGCTCGGCGTCGATAACGCCAACCGGCTCGATGATGCCGCGCGGGAAACGCGGGTGGCCAGCGGTGGACGGCCAGTACCAGCCCTTGCCGCCAGCCTCCGCTGCGCGTGCGAGGACCGGTCCCAGCACGACGCCATCGGCGCCGCACGCGATGGCCTTGGCGATGTCTGCGGAGGTGTGAATGTCGCCGTCGGCAAGCACATGCACGTAGCGACCCCCAGTCTCATCGAGGTAATCGCGGCGTGCGGCCGCAACATCCGCGATGGTCGTCGCCATCGGGATATCAATGCCCAGCGTCTCCGGGTTCGTGTTCACGCCCGAGCCGACGATGATGCCTGCCGCACCCGCGCGCATGAGGTGCAGGGCCGTCGTATAGTCCGCCACACCACCAGCGATGACCGGCGTATCGAGCGAACCGATGAACTCCTTGAGATTCAGCGGCTCGCCACCAGTCTGCACGTGCTCAGCAGAAATGAGTGTGCCGTGGATAAACAGCAGCTCCGCACCGGCCTTGATGACCACCGGAGCCAGCTCGCGGGCATGCTGCGGCGACACGCGCACGGCCACGGTCACACCGGAATCGCGGACCTGGGCGATGCGCTCCGCCAGCAGCTCCTCGTTGAGCGGCGCCGCATGCAGTTCCTGCAGCGTAGACAGATCCCCGAAGTTCTCCGTCACGCGGGCAATCGCACCCTCGAGATCCTCGTGGCGGCCCCACAGGCCCTCAGCGTTAATGACGCCAAGGCCGCCCTGCTTGCCCATCTCGATGACAAACTCCGGGGTTGCCAGCGCGTCGGTGGGTTGGGAGACCAGCGGAACGTCGAAGGTATACGCGTCAATGTTCCACGAGGTGTCAACGTCCTTGGAGGAACGCGTACGGCGGGTCGGCACCAGGGAAACCTGGTTGAGGTCATAAGTACGGCGAGCCTCACGGCCGACGCCGATTTCTACGTAATCGCGCATGATGAGTCCTTAGCGGTAGTTCGGGGCTTCAACGATCTGCTGCAGGTGGTGCGGGTGAGACTCCTTGAGCCCCGCAGCAGTGATCTGGACAAACTGCTTGGTCTTCAGCTCGGCCAAGGTGGCGGAACCGGTATAGCCCATGGAGGCGCGCAAGCCGCCAACAATCTGGTGGACGATGGCGTCGATATCGCCGCGGAAAGGCACGCGGCCTTCTACGCCCTCCGGAACCAGCTTGTCCTCACTGCGCACATCCGCCTGGAAGTAGCGGTCCTTGGAGTAGGAGCGCTTCTCGCCCGACAGGCCGCGGCCCTGCATAGCACCCATGGAGCCCATGCCGCGGTAGCGCTTGTACTGCTTGCCCTGGACCACCACGATGTCACCTGGGGACTCGGTAGTACCAGCCAGCATGGAACCGAGCATGACGGCGTCCGCGCCGGCGGCCAGGGCCTTCGCGATGTCACCGGAGTACTGCATGCCGCCGTCACCAATGACCGGCACACCGGCAGGACCAGCGACGGACGCGGCTTCCATGATGGCGGTAATCTGCGGCGCGCCCACACCGGCCACGACACGAGTGGTGCAGATGGAGCCCGGGCCAATACCCACCTTGATGGCATCCGCGCCGGCCTCAATCATGTCGCGTGCGGCCTGGCGGGTGGCCAGGTTGCCGCCGATCACGTCGATGCGGTCGCCGAAGTCCTTCTGGACGCGGGAAACCATCTCCAGCACGCGGTTGTTGTGGGCGTGGGCGGAGTCGACGACGAGGACGTCCACGCCGGCGTCGACAAGCTGGCCTGCGCGCTCGTAGGACTCCTCACCCGTACCGATACCCGCGGCCACGAGCAGACGTCCGGAGGAATCCTTGGACGCGTTGGGGAACTGCTCAGTCTTCACAAAGTCCTTGACGGTGATGAGGCCGACGAGCTTGTTGTCATCATCAACGATGGGCAGCTTTTCCACCTTGTTGGCGGACAGCAGCGCCAGCGCCTCCTCCTTGCTGACGCCTTCCTTCGCCACGACCAGCGGCATCGGGGTCATGATCTCAGAAACCTTGCGGGAGAAATCCGGCTCGAAGCGCATGTCACGGTTGGTGCAGATACCCACGAGGACGCCCTGCTTATCGACGACCGGCAGACCCGAAATCCTAAACCGCGCGCACAGCGTATCAACTTCATCGATGGTCATATCCGGGGTGGCGGTGACCGGGTCGGTGACCATGCCGGACTCAGAGCGCTTCACAATCTCAACCTGCTGGGCTTGATCCTCGGCGGACAGGTTGCGATGCAGCACGCCGATGCCGCCTTGGCGGGCCATGCCGATGGCCATGCGGGCCTCGGTCACCGTGTCCATCGCCGCGGACGCCAGCGGCACGCCGAGGCGAATGTTGCGGGTGAACTGCGCCGAGGTGTCCACCTCGGAGGGAACGACGTTGGATTCTGCTGGCAATAGCAGAACATCATCAAACGTGAGGCCGTACAGTGCAATCTTGTCGGGGTTGTCTCCGCCGGTGTGGACGTGGCTCATGAGGGTAAAGCTCTCCTAAACTGACCGAATAGTTGTATGCGGTGATCCTCACTGTAGTGCGTGAGCAGCCCCTAGTGGTAGCCGTGGGTAGGCTCAATAAAATTGCCATGTGAGCGCGGAGTCAATAGGCTCGCAGGCGTGAACTTTTTCGCCAACATGCCCCGCGATCCCTTCGCGGACGATCCGAACGACCCGGCTTCCTTCCTCGGGGAGGAGGAACACGTCGATCCGCTGTCCGAGGAGGACCGCCTCGGCGTTATTCATGACCTCGCCATGGTCCAGGAGTTTGCGCGCGTGCTGAGCCCGCGCGGCATCGACGGAATATTCTTCTTCTGCGAGGACTGCGAGGAAAACCACTTCTATGAGTGGCACATCCTGGCCGCCAATATGCAGGCCACTCTGCAGGGCCAATTGGCGCCGGTCCATGAGCCAGGCGCCGAACCGGATCCCGCGCGCTATGTGCCGTGGGATTATGCCGTGGGCTACCTCGATGGCATGGATTCACGCTACTAGCGCACGGCCAACGTGCTGCACCTCAAAAAAGAACCTCTCCCTGGGATTCGGGGAGAGGTTCTTTCTTGTAGTACTACTGCTGGAACTGCGCCGGCGCAAGGCCGTTATTCTCCGCAGCGCCCTCTGTGTCGCCGTTCGGCGCTGGGGCTGGCTGCTGCGGAACCTGCTCGCCGCCACCTTGTTCAACGGGCTCAGGGTAGTTCTGCACCGGCGGACTCAGCGGGTTACCAACCGAGACGGTGCTCGTCACCACAACGGTGGACACTGCAGTCTCGAACTGCGTCACGGTGACCGGCTCCCGCGGTTGCTGCTCTTCTTCTTTCGCTGGGGCGGGCTTCTCCACGGTCTGGGTCTGCGTCACGGTGGTACGGGTCTGCTGCTTTGCTGGGCGCTCAGCCTGCTCTGCGCGGTCCTTCTTGGCCTGATCCACCATCTTTCGGGCTTCCTCAAGCAGCTGGCGGGTACCATCCATGTCCCCCTGTGCCGAGCGCTTTTCCATCTCCTCCAGCGTGCCGGCCAGCTCAACCACGGAGACGTCTTGGTCATCGGCACCGAAGAGAGACTGGTTGAGGCCGTACAGCGGGGAGCCGGGGCCCGCGTTGACGATCACGGCGCCGGAGCCTGCAATGAGCAACGTGGCCGCGGCAGCACCAATAAGGCCGTGCATGAGCGGCTTACCGCGACGGCGACGACGTGCCGCCGCCAACGAAATAACCTCAGGTTCCTCGTCCGCGCCTTCAATGAGCGGAGCCGGGGGCATGTGCTGTTCAACATCCCCGCGAAGCTCCAACAGGAGACCCGCTAGCTCATCACCGCCATCAGAGGGGTCAGTGCCTTCGGAGAGACTGGTGAGGAATGCATCATCGTCAACCAAAGGCTGCAGCTGCTCAGCGACGCTCGGCTGAGCCTGATCCTTTTGTGCCATGATGTCCTCCCTTCCTTGATAGAGAATCCTTTAAATTATCCGTGCCAAGTGCCGATGACTTACTGAGTCTCGGTCGCGCGCGAATCGAGAGACTTACGCAGTTGCGCCAGCGCACGATGCTGTGCCACGCGGACTGCGCCAGGGGTAGACTCCACAATCTCCGCAGTCTCCTCTGCCGACAGCCCCACGAATACACGCAAGATGATGATGTCCCGGGCCTTGTCACTTAACGTATCGAGCAACGCACGTACTCTGTTACTACCGTCCATGACCAGCGCAGATTCTTCGGGAGTGACGTCGTCAGCAGCGTCCTCCGGAACCTCATCTGTGGGATGGGTCTGGTCACGGCTGAGCGCACGGTGCGCGTCGGTAACCTTGTGGGAGGCAATACCGTAGACATAGGCCATGAAGGGGCGGCCCTTGTCCTTGTACGTGCTTATCGACGTCGCCACCGCCAAGCAAATCTCCTGCGCCACATCCTCGGCCGTGGGTTGGCGATTGCCGCCAATACGGGCACGGCAATAGCGCAGCACCTGTGGGTGGATGATGCGCATGATGTTCTGAAGGGCACGGCGGCTACCGTCGGCAGCCAGCGGAACGAGGTCCGCTAATTCCTTATCACTGTCACGCTTCGACGCCATTGCATCGCCGCCCGTGCCTGTAGCTTGAGTAGCCACTGCCATCCTTGCTCTGCTTGCCCTAATTTCTTCACATTCTGCACAGACATCATGTCACACCCTTCCCACGAAACCCGAAACGACGGGGCCTATTCCCAGCCCTTAAGCCAGTCTGGGAAAAGTTCATACATAGTTCACCTTCGACATAAAGGCAGGTCACTACCGCTAAAAGCGGCAGATTTCGGCCGGTTACACCTGAATGTCAGCAGTGTGTAACGTGCCGTTTACCCAGGGGGGACACACTTCAATCTCGTCTCACCACGCCTCGGCGCTCGTGATGCCTGTCGTACTGGCCTCACACTCGCTAGGGCGCTCTATCTTCGACGAAGGAGAATCGAACGTGTCTCAGTCTTTCCTGCTCCCCGGGCCGAATGCGGACTTATGGGATTGGCAGCTCCAGGGCGCATGCCGTGGAGAAAACTCTGACGTGTTCTATCACCCAGACGGCGAGCGCGGGCGCGCCCGCGCCCAGCGCGAGAACCGTGCCAAGGCCATCTGCCACACCTGCCCGGTCATCGAGCTCTGCCGCGAGCATGCCCTAGCATCCGGCGAGCCCTACGGCGTGTGGGGCGGCATGAGCGAATCTGAGCGCGTCGTCGCCCTGCGCTCGCGTCGCACCCACGCGACCGTCAGCGCTTAAGACTCCTCCCCCTCGGGGCTCTCACGCTCGGTGCGCCCCTCCACCACCTGCGCCAGGTAGCGGGCCGTGAGGGTCTCCGTGTTGAGGAACTCGCGCGGCGAACACGCCGCCACGACCTCACCACCAGCAGAGCCCGCGCCGGGCCCCATATCGATAACGTGATCGGCGTGTGCCACGACAGCACGGTGGTGCTCGACGCAGATGAGGGTGAGGGAGGAGTCCACGAGATCGTCGAAAAGCGCCAGCAGCGTGTCGACGTCCTTTCGGTGCAGCCCCACCGTCGGCTCATCCAGCACGAGGATGTCCGTCTTAGCCTTGCGGTCACTCAAGCGCACCGCCAGCTTCAGGCGCTGGCGCTCACCACCCGACAAAGTAGAAAGCGGCTGCCCCAGCGTGAGATAGCCCAGCCCCACCGCAACGAGCTGCTCACAGACGCGCTTCGCCGCGGCAACTTTGGCGCTCTTGCAATATTCGACGGCCTCCGCAGCCGGCAGTGCCAGCACCTCCGCAATGTTCTTCCCCGCCAGCTTGTAGCCCAAAACGTCGGCGGCGAAACGGCGGCCTTCACAGACCTCGCAGGGCACATCCGCGCTATCCATTGCGCCGAACTCCACCGTCACCACGCCCGCACCGGAACACACCGGACAGGCCCCGTCCGAGTTGAAGGAAAACATGCCGGGGGTCGCGCCCTCGTTGGCCTTAGCGAAAGCCTTGCGCAACGCATCCATCGCGCCAGTGTAGGTAGCAGGATTGGAACGCCGCGAGCCCGACAGCGGAGACTGGTCGACCATGAGGATGCGGTCACTGTCCGGCACACAGTCTATGAGCGAGGACTTACCCGACCCCGCCACGCCGGTAATCACCGTGAGCACGCCCAGGGGGATATCCACGTCGACGTCGTGGAGGTTGTTGCGGGAGGCTTTCCTGATTTCCAGGTGCCCGGTGGGCTCGCGCACGTCCTCTTTGAGCTCAACCTTGTCGCGTTCTGCACAGCCGGTGGCGATAATCTCGCCGCCGGCCGCTCCCGCACCGGGGCCAAGGTCGACCACGTGGTCAGCAATAGCCATCGTCTCCGGGTTATGTTCCACCACGAGGACTGTGTTGCCTTTATCGCGCAGTTGCAAGAGCAGGTCGTTCATCCGCGTGACATCATGTGGGTGCAGGCCGGCGGTGGGCTCATCAAAGACGTAGGTGACGTCCGTAAGCGCCGAGCCGATGTGCCGCACCATGCGCGTGCGCTGCGCCTCCCCGCCGCTCAACGTTCCAGTGGCGCGGTCGAGAGTCAGGTAGCCCAGTCCGAGTTCCAAGGCGGCTTCCAGCCCGCGCAGCGGGGCGGCAGCTAGCGGTGAGGAGAAAGTGCGGAGCCCGGAGGTGGCGTCGGCAAGCTCCATGGCGCACACATCCGCGATGGAGACGCCATCGATGAAGGACTCACGCGCGTGCTGTGCCAAGCGCGTGCCCTTACACTCCGGGCAGTCGATGAAGACCACCGCACGCTCGACGAAGGCGCGCATGTGCTTCTGCAGGGATTCCACCGGCTTGCTCAACACGTTGCTCTTCAACCGCGTGACCAGCCCCATGTAGCTCATGTTGACGCCGCCGACCTTAACTTTGGTCTCGGTTTCATACAGGTCGCGTTTTTGTTCCTCCGTGAACTCCGTGACAGGCACGTCCGCCGGGTACAGCCCGGACTCGGCGTAGGCGCGCCACATCCACGAGTCCACTTTCATGCCGGGGTAGATGATGGCGCCGTCGTTGAGGGACAGGGACTCATCGACGAGCTGGCGCTTATCGACGTCCCCCACCTCTCCCCTTCCCTCACAGCGCGGGCACATGCCGCCGGTGCGTTCAAAGCGACGTACCTCCTTGACCCCATTGACTTCAATTGCGCCCTGGCCCGAAGCGGAGGGCACGTTGAAGGAGTAGGCGGCGGGCCCGCCGGCGCGGGGCTCGGCGAGGCGGGAGAAAAGCACACGCAGGTGCCCCGTGATGTCGGTGGCGGTACCGAACGTGGAGCGCGCGGAGGCCGCCATGGGCTCCTGCCCCACCACAATGGCAGCCGTAAGCCCCTCCAGCTTGTCGACGTCCGGCCGTGGCGGCGCATCCATAAACCCCTGGATGAATCCGGGGTAGGTCTCGTTGATAAGCCGCTGGGACTCAGCGGCGATGGTATCGAAGACGAGCGAGCTTTTACCAGAGCCAGACACTCCGGTGAAGACTGTCAGTGCGTGTTTGGGGATGCGCACATCCACGTTCTTGAGATTATTCTCGCGGGCTCCGGTAACCGTGATGAATTCCTGTTTCACGGCTGCACAGTCTAGTAACGGGGCTGTCACCATGCCCCGGACACGGCGAAGACCCGCCACGCCCCGCAGGGTGTGCGAGGAGGCGGGCCTTCCTTACGGCAACGTGGGAAGCTCCTGCTTCCCACGCGCACGTTTAGTGCGCGTGCGCGTGGCCGGACTGCTCCGGCTCTTCCTCGGCGGGCTTCTCCACAACGGAAGCCTCGGTGGTAAGAACCATGCGGGCAACCGATGCGGCGTTGACCACGGCGGAGTGGGTCACCTTCACCGGGTCGATGATGCCCTGCTCGAGCAGGTTGCCATACTCCAGGGTGGCAGCGTTGAAGCCCTCACCGTTGCCCAGCTCGGCAACGTGGGCGACGACAACGGAGCCATCCAGGCCGGCGTTCTCGGCGATCCAGAAGGCCGGGCGGGTCAGCGCGCGGGACACGGCGAGCACGCCAATCTTGGCCTCGCCCTCAAAGCCTTCAGCGAACTCCTCGAGCTCCTTGGAGATCTGAACCAGCGCGGAACCGCCGCCGGCGATAACGCCTTCCTCAACAGCCGCGCGAGCGGCGTTGATGGCGTCCTCAACGCGCAGCTTGCGCTCGTTGACCTCGGTCTCGGTGGCGGCGCCGACGCGGATGACGGCAACGCCGCCCGACAGCTTGGCCAGGCGCTCCTCGAGCTTCTCCTTGTCCCAGGTGGAGTCGGTGCGCTCGATTTCGCGACGGATCTGCTCGCGGCGCTCCTCGACGGCCTCTGCGGTGCCGGCGCCATCCACGATCACGGTGTCTTCCTTGGACACAGTGACGCGACGAGCGGAACCGAGAACCTCCGGGCCGACCTCCTTGAGGTTGATGCCCACCTCCGGGTCCACCACGGTGGCCCCGGTGACAACGGCCAGGTCATCCATGAAGCCCTTGCGGCGCTCGCCGAAGTACGGGGACTTCACGGCGGCGACCTTGAGGACCTTGCGGATGGAGTTCACGACGAGTGCCTGCAGCGGTTCACCCTCGATGTCCTCAGCGATAATCAGCGTCGGGCGCGAGGACTCCGCGATCTTCTCCAGCAGCGGCAGGAAGTCCGGCAGGGAGGAGATCTTGTTGCGGACGAGGAGAATTGCGGCGTCGTCAAGCACGGCGTTGTAGGTCTCCTCCTCCGTAGCGAAGTACGGGGAGAGGTAGCCCTTGTCGAAGGAAATACCTTCGGTAACGTCCACGGTGGACTCGATGGTCTGGGACTCTTCGACGGTCACGACGCCGTCCTTGCCCACCTTGTCCATCGCACCAGCGACCATCTCGCCGACCTCCGCGTCGCGGGAGGAGACGGTAGCGACCTGGGAAATCTCCGCGGAGGAATTCACCGGGGTGGCGCGCTTCTTCAGCTCCTCGACGACCTTCTCAGCCGCCGCCGCGATGCCCTTGTTGAGTTCTACAGGGTTAGCGCCGGCAGCAACGTTGCGCAGGCCTTCGAAGACGATAGCCTGGGCCAGCAAGGTCGCGGTGGTGGTGCCGTCACCGGCGATGTCGTTGGTCTTGACGGCCACCGACTTCACCAGCTGGGCACCAAGGTTCTCAAACGGGTCATCAAGGTCGATGTCGCGAGCGATGGTGACGCCGTCATTGGTGACGGTCGGTCCACCAAAGGCCTTGGACAGCACGACATTGCGGCCGCGGGGGCCGAGGGTGACCTTGACGGCGTCGGCAAGCGTGTCCACACCGCGCTGGATGCCCTCGCGGGCCTCCTGGTCAAATGCAATCAGCTTTGGCATAGGGGTAATCGCCTACTTCTCGATGACAGCGAGCAGGTCACGGGCAGACAGCAGGAGGTACTCCTGGCCGTCGTACTTCAGCTCGGTGCCGCCGTACTTGGAGAAGATGACGGTGTCGCCCTCGTTGACGCCAACCGGGACAACCTCGCCCTTGTCGTTGGTGCGGCCCGGGCCGACAGCCACGACGGTGGCCTCCTGCGGCTTCTCCTGAGCGGAGTCCGGGATGACCAGGCCGGATGCAGTGGTGGTCTCAGCTTCAACGATCTGGACGAGGACCTTGTCCTCCAGCGGCTTGATGTTTGCCATGATGATTTCCTCCGAATTGTTCCTAATGCGCGCCCACATGAGCGCGCGCGTGCCGGTTGTGGGTAGTCCAGCACAGCCGTCGTCGCGGGTGAACAACTGTGGGTCAAAACAACCTGACTAGCACTCTACCCGCGCGACTGCTAACCCTCAACGTTGTGGGGAGCTCACTCGTTCGCCCTGCGCGAACGATATCTCTCGCGCGCGCGAGAGTTATCACACTTCCCGTTCCGAGCTGGCGGAATG
>NZ_KV788213.1:0-3072 GCF_001807225.1 Corynebacterium sp. HMSC05E07 | reverse complement strand
CTCGCCGTACCCTGCAAGGATGCAGGATAAAACGGCGAGATCTAGGGGCCAACTTAGCGATTCGGCGGGATAGTGAACTGGTGATTCGGATCCCGCTTCTGAAGCTCAAAATCATCATTCTTAGCCGTGTTGTTCCGCTGGGATTGTTGGGGCCCATTCGCCACCTGCTGAGCGGTGGATTGAATGTTCTGCTGAGGAAATTTGAACCCCAATTCAGTCAACAAATCACGCAACGGACGGTCTAGATACGTAAACCATTTAGAGCGCGGTTTCGTCGCTGCGGCATAGACAACCTCGCCCAATTGTTTCATTACCTTTTCCTGCTCAGCTTCCATAGCTTTTTCGGCCTCGTCACGAGCCTTCTTATGGCGCTTTAAACGAGATATTGCATTATCTAACTTTTTATCACTCATACATATAAGTATAGACACTATGTGAGAAAAAAGCTATAGCACATGGGTGTTAAAAATGGGTAACGACACGCCGATAAAGGTGCTCAAAAATACACGGATCACAAAGAAAGGATGACTATAGAATAATGCGATGTCATGCATATATCATCACTTACGTGGTCGCTTTTTGTATCGTTCCATAAAGGGTGAGTTAACCATGACATCACTGCATGTTTATAGAATGACCTTCTTATAAGATGATATAGCTAAGCGCTGTAGCATGATACAAACATATGTATGATTACATCATGCTTCTAGGGGTCGTTGTAGAATGATATAAGCAGCGCTCAGCTTCGCAATGGTTATCGAATGATATAAAGCATAGTTGTATCATGATACAAGCAGCAGAGACGGGAATGATTCTTAAATCATGTGCCCACACATAGTTATAGGATTCTATAAGCAGCGGTAGGATCGAGCGCTTTTTCAATCATGAGTGACAGTATGGTTATAAGATGATGTAACCATCACATTTCGTCACTTTGACGGTATTAAGACTCGCGGTTGCTTCACAATGTGTGGCACCAACAGCAGGGAAGTGGTCGCGATCTTCAGCTAAGCGAGGGTGTCATAGAACCCTTGAGAGAGCACCTGTCAAGGGGGCAGAAACTACACACTCAGTAAGTGTAAGTGGGGTGTAAAAAAGGGTGGAACTGCACTGGCAGTCCCACCCTTCAACAATGGTTACGGTGTATTAGAAGAGTACTACGTTAGGGTGATTCGATGGGGTTACACGGTAGCAGTCAGCTGCTGTTCAAGAGCTGTTACATCATCATGTTCGATCAGGAAGTCACGGATCTTATCCGTCATGGGATGAACCGCTACTCTGTACCCACTAGAGCGTGACAAGTACACAATGTAGACATAGTCTGGTTGATCATAAATACCAAACATACTTAAACCCTTGTCCACACCATCTTTCGGCAGTGAAGTGCTATCAAGATAGTCATCAGGATCGAACGGTCTCGGGGTTATTTCCCAGCCAGTTTTAACTACTTTACCACCCACCCGATAGCCCTTAGAGCCCTGCATGCGCTGATAATATTCGCAACCATCAAGCGCAGCTGTTACTGCTCGATTGACCTTCTTGTCTTTGAGTAGGTTGAACTGGGACAAATCCACATCAGAGTCAGCCACCAGGTAGGTGCTGAGTCGAGTTGGAATCAACGTACCTTCCACATTACCCAGCGTTGATATGTGTTTGACCGCATGCTCCCATGCAGACATAAATGGCTCTTCAATAATTGCGCGAGCGGCATCACCATAAGGGTCATCGCGGTGCAATTCCTGGGCTCTGCGAGCCATTGCCTTAAACTCCTCGTCATAGCGTGGACGCGCGCCATTCTTCACCGCGTGGAAGGCTTCAGCAAGAAGTAAGTCCATATACTCGCGCGTGAAGCACTCTGGCGGAATCGCATCCTTGACAATCAACGGTAAGAATCGGCGGTTGCCTGTCACATCCTGTAAGAATTCCATTTCGTTAGTCGTTCCAATCATGACAAAGTGACGCTGAGAGCGTGTGTCATAACGCGCATACGCCGAACGCCAACGATCTTCACGGCCAGTCACAAAGTTCTTAAGATCACTCCAGTCGGTGCGTCGATAGAATTTGTCGAACTCATCCATGATGACAATGCCAGCTTCATGACAACGACGAAGTGGATCTTTACCAGACTCATCTTTAGGGATTTCACCAAGCTCGTAGTATCCAAAGGGCAGAATATTGCGACAAAAACTCGTCTTACCCAGATCTTGCCCACCCACTAAGATGGGCATGCAATCCACCTGGCAACCAGGGTTAAACAGTCTGTATATGAGAGAGTGGTAGAAATCCTCTTGAACAGCGCGAGTATAGGGCGTGTCGTCAACAGTGGGGATCGCCCGTTGAAGACGACGTACACCATCCCATTCTGGCAGCTGCTCAATGTAGTCCGTCACGGGATTGAAGCGGTGGGAATTGCACCAGGTCTCAGTAAATTCGGTAATGAGGTTCTTCGGTAAGCGGCCACCGAAATACGCTGCCAACAGATCAGCGATATACGCATCGTCAACGAGATTGACATAAATGTCATCTAGTGGTCGTCTCTTGTCGTCCTCATCACGATCAGAGTTAATGAAAATCTTGGCTATGCTCTCGTAGGCACGTCGCCACGAAGGGACATAGAAATCATTCCATCCACGGAACCAACCCATCTCACACACCCCAAGGTGTTTGAGATCAGGATCGTGTTTGAAGATGAGCGCCGCGTTGTCATTCGTACGAAAGACATGGCCCTTTTTCGACGTGCGCAATGCCGCTGCAATGTTCTGACGAGTAACACGGTCTTTATCCGACATCCTTAATTCGGTAAGCCCGTTGGCAAAGGGGTTATCCGGATTGTTAGGACCACAGATTTAGTAACGCCGTGGTGAGCAAGCAGTAACGCCCGGGTGAGTATTGAGTAACACCCGGGCGTTGACTATGAGCAACTACTCTGCGTTGGCTTCTAGGCGCATGTTGGGGCCTTCCAGTGTGATGATCTCAGCGCCTACGACGAGTCGATTCAGGATCGACTCGGCGATGACAGCATCCGGGATGGATTTGTACCACTCATCGGGCGTGAATTGGGAGGTTACGATC